>DATKHR010000413.1:0-21299 GCA_035510155.1 Vicinamibacterales bacterium | reverse complement strand
CTCCCCGAACGCTTGCCGGCCCGACCCAGACTTCCGCTGCCAGCAGGACGCCCGCGAACAGGACCGGACGGGTCATACGGTCAGTATAGGTCAAAAAGTGTTTGTACTCTATAAGTTGCGGGAAATTGCACCTGCGCGCTGCCCTATGGTATAAACCGCTCGGCTTACGTGCCCGCCACGCGCGGCGCCTTGCGCCATCGTTCCAATGCTTTCAGCCTACATTCCAATAGCCATCTTCGTCGTGGTCGCCACGGGCTTCGCGGTATTCACGCTCGTCTTTACGAGCCTGATTCATCCGAGCAAGTACAACAAAGTCAAGCTCGAACCCTACGAGTGCGGGATCGAGCCGGCGACCGACGCCCGAGATCGCTACAGCATTCGCTACTATCTGGTGGCGATGCTCTTCGTGATCTTCGACGTCGAGACGGTCTTCATGTTTCCGTGGGCAGTGATCTTCGACAAGCTGCTCCTGTTTGGGCTGATCGAAATGCTCGTCTTCATCTTCATACTCGTCGTGGGCTATTACTACGCGTGGCAAAAGGGCGCGCTCGAATGGGCATGAGCGCCGTGGGACATCATGCCTGACGATCCGCAGAAGCCCGACGCGCCCGCACCTCCAGCCCCGACGGCCGCGAGGCCGGCCCCGGCATCGCCTGCGGCCCCCGGGCCCGCTGGAGGTGGCGCGAAACCGTCCGCCCCGGCTGCTAAACCGGCCGCGCCCCCGGCGAGGCCCGCAGCGGCGGCAGGGGAAGCGCACGTACCGAAGGCTGCGCCGGCGACCGGACCCAGCGAGCCGCTTCCACCGGCAGACGCCGTGGTGCCCGGCTTCATTGTCTCGCTTCAAGGGGCGATTTCAGGCGGCGTGACGGCCCTCTCCTATTACCTTCGCGACTGGACAATCATCGTCCCAGCTGCGCGGATTCTCGAGGTCGGGAGACATCTTCGCGATGCGCCGGACGCGCGCTTTGACTATTTGTCGGATCTGACAGCGACCGACTGGCCTCCGCGAACTGAGGCCCGCTTTGACGTGGTGTATTGCCTCTACTCCACCAAGCATCGACACCGCGTGCGCGTAAAGGTGAAAGTCAGCGAGCAGGACCCGCTGCCGTCTGTGACTGGCCTGTGGCCCGGGGCCAACTGGCTCGAGCGCGAGGTCTGGGATATGTTTGGCGTCAACTTCACCGGCCATCCGGATCGCCGCCGTATCCTGATGCCCGAAGACTGGCAGGGTTTCCCAGAACGGAAGGACTACCCGCTCGAGGGCCCCGGGGAGCTGCTGATGGAGAACCCGCTTGACTGGCTGAAGCTGCGGCAGACGAAGGAGGAGGCGGAGCTTGAATAGGCCTTGGTCCTAGGTCCTGGTGACTCAGATGGAAGCACAGACAATCCGCGGCGCGATGTTCGACACCGACGAGCTCGTGATCAACATGGGCCCTCAGCATCCGAGCACGCACGGCGTGCTGCGCGTGGTGTTGCGGCTCGACGGCGAGAAGGTCGTCGATTGCGACGTCGTGATTGGCTACCTTCACCGGGGCATCGAGAAGCTGAGCGAGAACCGCAATTGGACGCAGATCATCCTGCTCACCGACCGCATGGACTATGTGGCGGCTGCGACCAGCAACGTGGGCTACTGCGAAACGGTCGAGAAGCTCATGCAGCTCGAGGTTCCCCGGCGCGCGCGCTACGTGCGCACGATTCTCTGCGAGCTCCAGCGGATTGCCAGCCATTGTCTGTGGGTGGGCACCCACGCGATGGACATCGGGGCGATGACGGTGTTTCTCTACGCATTTCGCGAGCGCGAGCTCATCCTTGATCTCTTCGAAGAGTTCTGCGGCGCGCGTTTGACCTACAACTCGATGCGCATCGGCGGCCTGCCGCTCGACATCCCGCCCGGCTGGGACAAGAAAGTTCTCGAGTTCTGCACGATCATGGACTCGAAAGTCGACGAGTACGAGACGCTGCTGACGCACAACCGCATCTGGCTGGAGCGCACGAAGGGGATCGGCGTCATCTCCGGCGAGGAAGCGACGGGACTCGGCCTTTGCGGTCCTGCGCTGCGCGGCTCGGGCGTCACGCGCGACGTGCGCAAGGATGAGCCGTACGCGGCCTACGACGAGATGGAGTTCGATGTGCCCATCGGGTCCGACGGCGACACCTACGATCGCTATCTCGTGCGGATGGAAGAATTCCGCCAGTCGCTGCGCATCATCCGCCAGGCGGCCCAGGGCATACCCGAAGGACCCATCGTCGGCAAAGTACCTCGCCTCATCAAACCCGCGGCCGGTGAAACCTACCACGCGATCGAGTCGCCCAAAGGCGAGCTGGGCTTCTTCATCGTCAGCGACGGGAAGTCGACAAATCCGTACCGCTTCCGCGTCCGGCCCCCTTCGTTCTGCAATCTTCAAGGGCTGCGACGGCTGGTGCGCGGCCACCTCGTCGCGGATGTCGTCGCGCTGATTGGATCGATCGATATCGTTCTCGGTGAGGTCGACCGGTGATCGACGGCTTCGTGATCCCGCTGCTGAAGATCGTTATCGTCCTGAACGCGACGCTGGTGGGCGTCACCTACATGGTGCTGCTCGAGCGCAAGGTCATTGCCTGGGCGCAGTCGCGGCTCGGTCCGATGCGAGTCGGCCCGTACGGCATCCTGCAACCGATCGCAGACGCCGTGAAGCTGATGATCAAAGAAGACATCACGCCGGTTCGTGCCGACAAGTGGGTCTTCACAGCGGCGCCGATCATCTCGATGGTGCCCGCGCTCATTGTGTATGCCGTGATTCCGTTCGGGCCCGAAGTGAACCTGTTCGGGCGGCGGGTCTCGTTGTACGTCACCGACGTCAACGTCGGGCTGCTCTACGTGGTGTCGGTCGCATCAGTCGGCGTGTACGGGATCATCCTGGCCGGGTACTCGTCGAACAGCAAATACCCGCTGCTGGCGGGCCTCCGTGCGTCCGCGCAGCTGATCTCGTACGAAGTCGCCGTCACGCTCACACTGGTCAGCGTCATTCTCGTGGCCGGGACGCTGAGCATGGTCGGCATCGTGCGGGCGCAGGAAAGCGGGCACGTCTGGTTTGCGTTCGTTCAGCCGATGGCGTTCGGGATCTTTTTCATCGGGGGCCTCGCGGAGACCAATCGCGCCCCGTTCGACCTGCCGGAGGCGGAACAGGAGTTGACGGGCGGCTTTCACACCGAGTACAGCGGCATGCGGTTCGCGCTGTTCTTTCTGGCGGAATACGCCAACATGATCGTCGTGTCGTCGGTGGCCACGACGTTGTTCCTGGGTGGGTGGCTGCGCCCGTTCCCCAACGTGGCCGCGCTCGGCTTCCTCGACTTTGTCCCGGTGTGGATGTGGTTCCTGGTCAAGTCGTTTCTGTTCCTCTACGTGTTTATCTGGGTCCGGGCGACGCTGCCGCGCTATCGCTACGACCAGTTGATGCGTCTGGGTTGGAAGGTTCTGATTCCGTTGGCCATTTTGAACCTGGTGGTCACGGCAGTGATAAGGGTGCTGCTGATCTGACGTGGTGGTGATTCGAGATTGGGACCGAATCCCGAATCGCGATGGTGATATGGGCCAAGCGATAGCGTTCTACACGATGGCGGCGGCGATTCTCGGCTTCGCCGTGCTCGTCATCAGCACGAGGGACACCGTGCACAGCGTGTTGTTCCTCGTGCTCGACTTCCTGTTCGTGGCCGCGCTGTACGTGTTGCTCAATGCGCCGTTCGTCGCCGTCATCCAGGTCCTTGTCTACGCAGGCGGCATCGTCGTGCTGTATTTGTTCGTCGTGATGCTCGTGAATCTGAAGCGACCGCCGGAGGCGCACCAGGATCCGCATCGGCGGACGAAGCTGGGGTTCGGGATGGCGGCGGCGGTGTTGCTCGAAGTCGCGGCGATTGCGACCTATACGCCGGCCAACCCGGCGCCGGCCATCGCCGCAAGCGCGGCCATGCCGGTCACCGGCAACACCGAGCAGGTCGGTTGGCTGCTGTACACGAGTTATCTGATCCCGTTCGAGATCGCCTCGATGCTGCTGCTCGTTGCCATGATCGGCGCCATCATCCTGGCGAAGAGAGAGCTCTAGTCCGCAGTATACGAATCATGATCACTTCCACCCACTATATGCTGCTGTCTGCGGCGCTCTTCACGATTGGCGTCGTCGGCGTGATGGTACGCAGGAACATCATCATCATTTTCATGTCGATCGAGCTGATCCTGAACGCCGTCAACATCAACTTGATCGCGTTTTCGGCGCAGCTGCAGAATCTGGTGGGCCAGGTGTTCGCCGTCTTCGTGATTGCCGTGGCCGCCGCTGAGGCCGCCGTCGGACTGGGCATCATCCTCGCGTTCTATCGCAACAAAGAGACCGTGAACATCGACGAGATGAACCTGATGAGGTGGTAGACAGCTGATATGCGTTACATCTGGTTGATCCCGTTGCTGCCAGGTCTGGGTGCCGCCATCAACGGCCTCGTGGGCATCCGTGTGTTCTCGCGACGTGCGGCGGGCGCGCTGGCGAGCGGGATCATGCTGGCCGCGCTCGCCCTCGGGGGCGTTGCGTTCTGGCAGCTCCTTGGCTTGCCCGCCGAGTCGCGCGCCTACGACGTCAACGTGGCCGAGTGGATCCCGCGGATCCCGCTCGCGACACACGACGGCATCGGCAACTTCGAGGTGACCTGGGGGTTCAGGCTCGATCCGCTCGCCGGGATGATGCTCCTCATCGTCACCGGCATCGGGGCATTGATTCACATCTACGCGACCGCCTACATGGTGGACGAGCCGCGAGGCGGGTACGCGCGGTTCTTCTGCTATCTGAACCTGTTCTGCTTCTTCATGCTCATGCTGGTGCTGGGGAACAACTTCCTGGTCATGTTCGTCGGCTGGGAGGGTGTCGGCCTCTGCTCGTACCTTCTCATCGGGTACTGGTACGAGAAGAAAAGCGCCTCGGACGCCGGCAGGAAGGCCTTCATCACCAACCGCATCGGCGACTGGGGGTTCGTGCTCGGCGTGTTCCTGGTTTTCTATCAATTCGGCACGCTGGACTTTCGCGCCGTGCAGAACGCCGCAGGGGCGATGCCGATCGAAACGACGCATTTCGGCGTCCTGTCGCTTATTGGCCTCCTGCTTTTCATCGGCGCCACCGGCAAGAGCGCGCAAATTCCGCTGTATGTCTGGCTGCCGGACGCGATGGAAGGGCCGACGCCCGTCTCGGCTCTGATTCACGCCGCGACGATGGTGACGGCCGGCGTCTACATGGTGGGCCGCAACGCCGTGCTCTTCTCGCACGCGCCGATGGTCATGGAGATCGTCGCGATCATCGGTGTGCTGACGGCGCTGATGGCCGCCTCCATCGGCCTGGTCCAAAACGACATCAAACGGGTGCTCGCGTACTCGACCGTGTCGCAGCTCGGGTACATGTTTACGGGGATGGGCGTCGGCGCGTTTTCTGCGGGCGCCTTCCATCTGATGACGCACGCCTTCTTCAAGGCGCTGCTGTTCCTCGGCAGCGGCTCGGTGATTCATGCCATGGCGGGCGAGCAGGACATGCGTCACATGGGCGGGTTGAGGAAGTACATGCCGGTCACGTTCGTTACCATGTTGATCGGAACCCTGGCTATTGCGGGGATTCCGCCGCTGTCGGGATTTTTCAGCAAGGACGAGATCCTGTTTCGCGCGTTCGTAGCGAATCGAGCGATCTGGGTCCTGGCCGTCGCGACCGCGATGATGACGGCGTTCTACATGTTCCGGCTGATGGCGATGACGTTCTTCGGTCCGTACCGCGGGCCGAAGTGGGAAACCGAGGGTCACCATGACCACGCCGTCGCAGGGGGGCACGGATCGCACGGCGCGTCCGACCAGCATGGTCATGGCCCGTGGCACGGCCCGCACGAGTCGCCGCGGCCGATGACGTTTCCGCTGCAGGCGCTGGCGGTGGGCGCGATCGTTGCCGGTTTCGTCGGCGTGCCGGCTGCGATCGGCGGCAGCAATGAGATCGAACATTTCCTCGAGCCGAGCTTCACGGCCGAGCACGCGAGCGTTGCGGGCGGAGGCGAGGCGGGTCGCCCGCTCGAGGCGGCCGGGCACGAGGGTGCCGGGGCTGGGGAAAGCAGCGTCTCTGCTGGAGTTGAGATTGGCCTGATGGCGTTCTCCGTCGCCGTCGCCCTCGCCGGCATCGGCATGGCGTGGAAGTTCTACGTCACGAGCCCGGACATCTCCGAGCAACTTGCGGAGCGGCTTTCCGGAGCGCATCGCACGCTCTCGAACAAGTACTACGTCGACGAGCTCTACAACGCGACCGTTGTCGCCGGGACGTTCGGTGCGGCGCGCCGGTTCTGGAGCTTCGACCGCACGGTCGTGGACGGCGCGGTGAACGGCACGAGCTGGGTGACGATCGTCGGCGCCTGGTTTTCCGGGCTCACGGATCGAACAGTTGTCGACGGCCTCGTGAACCTGATCGGGTGGATCGTGCAGGAATCCAGCCACGCGTTCCGGCGCGTTCAAACGGGTCTGGTCCAGAACTACGCGATGTTGATCGTGTTCGGCGTCTTCGTGTTCGTGACCGCGTATTTGTTCATCAGATAGATTTCGCCACTGACAAATGGCCTATTATCTTTCACTCATTCTCTACACGCCGCTGGCTGGCGCGCTCGTCCTGCTCTTGGTCGACAAGCGGAACGAGTCCGCCATCCGCTGGATCGCGAACGTCACCGCCTTCGCAGGCTTCGTGATCTCGGTGCCGCTCTGGTTCTGGTACAACCCGGCCAGCGCGGAATTCCAGTTCATCGAGCGCGCCCCGTGGATTCCGTCGATTGGCGCCGAGTACTACCTCGGCGTCGACGGCCTGAGCGTTCTGCTGATTCTCCTGACCACGATGATGGGGTGTATCGCCGTGCTGTCGTCGTGGACGGCGATCACAGAGCGGGTCAAGGAGTACTACATCTTCCTGCTCGTGCTGCAGACCGGCATGCTCGGCGCGTTCATGGCGCTCGACTTCCTGCTCTTCTTCCTGTTCTGGGAAGTGATGCTGGTGCCGATGTACTTCCTCATCGGGATCTGGGGCAGCGCGAACAGGCTCTACTCCGCCATCAAGTTCTTTCTCTATACGCTGGTGGGCAGCGTCGTCATGCTGCTTGGCATCCTGGCGCTGTATTTCTACAACTCCAGCGTGACTGGCGTCTATACGTTCGACATCACGCAGTTCCATCGACTGACGAATCTGCCGTTCAACCTCCAGTGGTGGGTCTTCCTCGCGTTCTTCCTGGGCTTCGCGATCAAGGTCCCGATGTTTCCGTTTCATACGTGGCTGCCCGACGCGCACACGGACGCGCCAACGGCCGGCTCGGTGATTCTGGCGGCGGTCCTGCTGAAGATGGGCACCTACGGTTTCCTGCGATTCAGCCTGCCCATCCTGCCCGAGGCCTCGCGGCATTTCGTGCCGATGATGGTGTTTCTGTCGATTATCGGGATCGTGTACGGCGCGCTCGTCGCGCTTGCCCAGAAGGACTGGAAGCGCCTCGTCGCCTATTCGTCGGTCAGCCACATGGCGATGGTGATGCTCGGAATGTTCGCGCTGAACCCGGTCGGCATCACCGGCAGCGTGGTGCAGCAGCTCAACCACGGCATTTCGACCGGCGCCCTCTTCCTCATCGTCGGCATCGTGTACGAGCGACGCCACACGCGGGAAATCTCGGAGTACGGCGGCCTGTCGAAAGTCATGCCCGTCTTTGCTGCCGTCTTCCTGATCATGACGATGTCGTCGATCGGGTTGCCCGCCCTGAACGGGTTCATCGGGGAGTTCCTGATTCTGCAGGGCGTGTTCGTGGCCAGCAAGGCCTGGGCGGCATTTGCGGCGAGCGGCGTGGTGCTCGGCGCGGCGTACATGCTGTATCTCTATCAGCGAACGATGTTCGGAAAAATCGAGAACCCGAAGAACGAGCGGCTGCTCGACTTGAGCCAGCGGGAATTCGCGACGTTCGCGCCGCTGCTGGTACTCGCGGTGTGGATGGGCCTGTACCCGGCGCCGTTCCTGAAACGGCTCGAGACATCGGTTCGTCACATCGTCACGCGGGTCAGCCCGGAGTACGAAGCGAGGTACGCGGCGAATTGTGATCCGACCCCGACGCCCGAGCGCATCGCGGCGTCGGACAATCCCGCGGCCCGGTTCCTCGCCGCCGTGCCGTGCGACGCGAACGGCAAGCCGCTGCCGGGCGTGGAAGGCGCGAAGCGCTGATGCCGGCCGGGATCTCGGCGAGCGATTTCTACTACATCCTGCCGGAGCTCGTGATCACGGCCGGCGCGCTCCTCGTGCTGGTCGCCGACGTGCTGCTCAACCCGAGGGCGGGTGCCGCCATGGGGACCCCGGGCCTGCCGCGGCCGCAGCGTCGCGCGCTGGGATGGCTGACGCTCGCCGTGATCGCCGCGACGCTCTATTCGCTGACGCCGTTCGGCTCGACAGAGGTCACGGTTGCCAACGGGCTGATCGCCGTCGATCGGTTTGCACTGTTCTTCAAGATCGTTTTCCTCGTTGCCGCCGGCATCACGGTCCTCATGTCGGTGCACTATCTGGAGATTGAAGGCGCGTCCGCGGGCGAGTACTACTTCCTCATCCTGTGCGCAACGCTCGGCATGATGATCATGGCCGGCGGCATCGATCTCATTACCATCTTCGCCGGCCTTGAGACGATGGCGGTGTCGTTCTATATCCTGGCCGGCTTCATCAAGCCGAATCAGCGGTCGAACGAGGCGGCGGTCAAGTACTTCCTCCTCGGCGCGTTCTCGCTCGGCATCCTGCTGTACGGCATGTCGCTGATGTACGGGTTGTCGGGGACGACGAACCTGCGGACGATGGCGACGTTGCTGGCGGGGCAGGAGCAGGATCCACGGCTGGTGCTGGCAGTGATTCTGGTGGTGGCGGGCGTGGGGTTCAAGATCGCAGCGGTGCCGTTTCACATGTGGGCGCCCGACGTGTACGAGGGGGCGCCGACGCCCGTGACGGCGTTTCTGTCAGTCGGGTCGAAGGCCGCGTCGTTCGCGATGCTGCTCAGGATTTTCAATGAAGGCCTGCCTTCGATGAGCCCTGACTGGCGGCTGCTGTTCTACGTGCTGTCGGTCGTCACGATGACGGTCGGCAACGTCGCGGCAGTCTCGCAGTCCAACATCAAGCGCATGCTCGCCTATTCGTCCATCGCCCATGCCGGTTACGTCCTGATCGGGATTGTTGCGGGGACCACCCGCGGCGTGACGGCGACGCTGATTTATCTGCTGATCTATTCCTTCATGCAGTTGGGCGCCTTCGCGGTCGTGGTATTGCTCAGACGGCAGGACGTCATCGGCGACGAGCTCAAAGATCTGAGCGGGCTGAACTTCAGGAATCCGTTCGCGGCGTTCGCCATGCTCATCTTCATGCTGTCGCTCGGCGGGATTCCGCCCACCGCCGGGTTCATGGGCAAGCTGTGGCTCTTCAGCGCCGCGATCGACGCGCACTATTACTGGCTCGCCGTCATCGGCGTGTTGAACAGCGCGATCTCGCTGTACTACTACATCCGCGTCGTCGTGTTCATGTACGTGAAAAAGGACACGATCGGATCGGAGCCGCGGCTCGGTCCTGCCTTGGCGACCGTTCTGGCGATTGCTGTCGCGGCGACGCTTGTCATCGGCGTCTATCCGCGGCTGCTGTTCGAGGTGGCCGAGGCGTCCGCCAGGACCCTCGGCGCAGGCGGGGCGACGGCGACCCTGCGCTGAAAATGATGCGGCTGTAACAGTCGGCGATCGGCGATGAACCTGTCAAAACACTCAGAGCTGGAGCGCAAATCCACCGCGCGGCCATAGTGAACTTTTTCACAAGGTACGCTATACTCAGCCGGGAAAACCGAATCCGACCGCACGGCGCACGTGTGCCCCTGCCGGCCCGCAAGCGCGGTCCGTAGCAGGCCGACATGATAGCGGTATCAGGCAATGCCAAGCGGTGATGAGGACCGTAAGAGCTTTCTGAGGCGCTCCACGGAGAGCCTGCAGGAAAACGTCGAACGAGCCGGTCCGGCGGCTGGTGCGAGCTATGCGCTGATTGGCGCCATCCTGCTCTTTGGCGGTATCGGCTATGCGCTCGATGCCTGGCGCGGCACGTCTCCGTGGTTCCTGATGGGCGGGCTGCTGCTCGGCATCGCGATCGGGATGTGGGAGCTCGCCAAGACCGTCTGGCGCAAATGAGAATGGTCGCCTGGATGGTCATCGGCAGCGTGGGCTCGGCGCTGTTGGTGATCGGGATCGTCGGGCGGCGGACGATGCGGGAAGTGGTGTTGGGGATGGTTGCGCCGCTCGTGGCGGCCGCGACGTCCTGGCTGCTGATCGAACGGACGCACCGGCGGCATCCTAAACGGCTGACGTCGCTCATGTTGAGCGCGTTCGCCGCGAAGGTGGTCTGGTTCGGTGCCTACGTGATCGTGATGCTGGCGGTCGTGGGCCTGCGTCCCGGTCCATTCGTGGTCAGCTTCTTGGGTTACTTCATCGCGCTCTATGTGTTCGAGGCGCTCCTGATGCGCCGGTTGTTTGCGTCTGAGGGGAAGTAGGACCCGCTAATCACATGCTCGTTCAGGAAGCCGTTCAGGAGCACGCTGAACACGCTGCCGGCGCCGCCCAGGCCGCCGGCGAGAAGTTCGACGCCGCCAAGACCATCGTCGAGCACGTGGCGAATAACACGGATCATCCGCTCATTCATCTGCCGAAGCTCGCGGGCATCGATCTCTCGGTGACCAAGCACGTCTTCATGCTGTGGTTCGTGGCGGCGATTGTCTTCGTCGCCGTCACCTGGTCCGTGCGCCGCTACTTACGGCAGGACCGGCTCGTGCCGTCGGGGTTCATGAACGCGCTGGAGGCGGTCGTCGAGTTCGTGCGCGACACGATTGTGCAGCCGAATGTCGGCGCACAGTGGGTCAACACGTGGGCGCCGCTCATCCTGACGGTCTTCGTGTTCATCCTCTGCGCCAACGCGATTGGCCTGATTCCGATCTTCGAGGTCTTGGGCCTGCTCGATCGTTACGTGCTTCACACGGGTGAGAACTCGTTCCTCAATCATCTCGTGCACGGCGGCACGACGGCGACCGGCAACTACAATGTGACCGCCGCGCTCGCGACGGTGACGTTCGGCGCGATCATCGTCGCGGGAACCAAAGCGCATGGCTTCGTGAAGCATTGGGCGAACCTCGTCCCGCACGGGCTCCCGTGGATCATTTATGTTCTGCTGATCCCGATCGAGGTCCTGGGGATGTTCGCGCGGCCGTTTGCGCTGACGATGCGGCTTGCGGCGAACATGACGGGCGGGCACATCGCCGTTCTGACGCTGCTCTCGTTCATCTTCATCTTCACGGATCTGTTCGGCCGCGCGATCGCGGGGATCGGGGTCGGCGTGGCGGTGTCTGTGCCGTTCGCGGCGCTGATCTCCGGCCTGGAGATCATCGTCGTCATGGTTCAAGCGTACGTGTTCACGCTGTTGACGGCCGTGTTCATCGGCATGGCCATTCACGTTCATCACTGAGACAAACAAACGGAGGGTCGAATGGCAGTTTTGCACTATTTTGGTGCCGCGCTGGGACTGGGGCTGATCGTCATTGGCGCAGGGCTAGGCATCGGAAGGTTTGCGGCCGCGGCCGCGGAGAGCATCGCGCGGCAGCCGGCGGCGTCCGACAAGATCGTCGGCGCGATCAATCTCCCGCTGTTCCTGCTCGAAGGCGTGGCGATCATTGCCGAGGTCGGCGTGCTGCTCGTGGTGCTGACCAAATGAAGCGAGGACGTAAGGAAGTGACCCAAGGAGAAGGATCGATCGCACATGGATAACCCGCTTCTTCGGCCCGATCCCGGGCTGTTCATCTGGACCATCCTCACGTTCCTCGTCCTCGTCGCGCTTCTCACGAAGTTCGCGTGGCGGCCCTTGCTCGCGGCGCTCGACAGCCGGCAGAACGCCATTCGCAAGTCACTGGACGACGCGCAGCAGGCGAGACAGGAGCTGGAACGGCTGAATCAGGAGTCTGTGGCAATCTTGAACCGAGCCCGCGCGGAAGCGGATCAGGTGATTGTCCGCAGCCGGGCGGATGCCGAGCGGCTCCGCGAGGACATGAAGCAGAAGGCGCGCTTGGAGTCAGACGCGATCGTCAAGGGTGCCGAGCGTCAGATTCAGCTCGAGACCGCGCGCGCGGTGCAGCAGATTCGCATCGAGGCGGTGGACTTGTCGGTCATGATCGCCTCGAAGCTCATCCAGCGGAATCTCACCAAAGAAGACAACGACCGGCTCATTGAGGAGGCCCTCAGGCAGGTCGAAGGCCCCCGCCACTGACAGGTTGAAAGGCTCGGACCTGAGCTGTATTCCAACAGGTTGGATTCTCGAGCCGTTGTCTCCAGATGTCATGGGATAGAACGTCGTAAATGATTGCGCCGCCTTAACTTCGGTGCTAACCTCACCGCCCTGAAGCTCAGCACAACCTTTGCGGTCAGCGAGCGATTCCGAACGCTGTGCGTGTCTGAGATTCGTCCGCGGATTTCAGGAGGAGGACGTTCATGAGGCGCCGAGGGTTACATCTGGTCGTCGCCGCGCTGGCTGCGGGCCTCGCATTGGCGGCGTCGACGGCGTTCGCGCAGGGCGGTGGCGCGAGCACGACCGGCTCCATCAACGGCAAAGTGTCCGACAACAGTGGAGCCGTGCTGCCGGGCGTTACCGTGACGGTGACCAGCACGTCGCTGATGGGTGTCCAGACGTCGGTCACCGACGGCGGCGGCAATTACCGGTTCCCGGCGCTTCCGCCGGGCTCTTACACCGTGACGTTCGAGCTGCCCGGCTTCAACGTTCTGAAGCGCGAGAACATTCAGATCTCGATGGGCTTCACGGCGAACGTCAACGTCGAGCTGCAGGTGGCCTCTCTGCAGGAAACGGTGACCGTGACGGGCGAGTCGCCGGTGATCGACACGTCCAACACCCGCGTGCAGCAGAACTTCAAGCTCGAGGCGCTGCAAGAGATCCCCAACTCGCGCGACATGTGGTCCCTCCTCGCGGTCACACCGTCGGTGCAGATGTCCCGCATCGATGTGGGCGGCAACCGCGCCGGCACGCAGACCGGCTACACGGCCTATGGGTACAGCGGCCAGAACCGCGTCCTCGTCGAGGGCATCAATACTACTGAAGGCACGAGCGGCGCGGGCTTCTATTTCGACTACGGCTCGTTCGAGGAGGTCTTCCTCGGCACGATCGGCCAGGGCGCCGAGATGCCGACGCCCGGCGTGCAAAGCCAGTTCCTTGGCAAGTCGGGCGGCAACAGATTCCAGGGCGAGATCTATAAGGACTACGAGTCGAACGGCATGCAGGGCGACAACATCGCCTCGAACCTTCCCTCGCAGTATGCCTACAACGCGGCAACGAACCCCAACGGCATCCGCGATCACAGCAACGAGCTGCAGAAATACAACGATTTCAACCTGAACGTCGGCGGGCCGATCAAGCACGACAAGGTCTGGTGGTACTTCTCGTATCGTTATCAGGCAACCGATGTCGGGCAGCCGAACTTCGTGGGACCGATCGCCGGCACGGCGTTCCACACGGATTTGTGGAACCCGTCGGGCAAGGTCACGTACCAGCTCAACCAGAACAACAAGCTCATTGGTTACTACCAATGGGGCCAGAAGAGTCAGCCGAATCGCATGCCTGGACCATCTCCCGTCACAAATCCGGTGTTCGTGTCGCTCGACCAAACGTATGCACAGAGCTCCGGTAGCTGGGTGTACAAGGGGGAGTGGAACGGCACGCTCAACAAGAACCTCTACGCCGAAGCGCGCTACGGCGTGTTCGGCTATTACTTTCCCCTCGTCGCCAACACCAACACGACACAACCCGAGGTCCTCAACGCGCAACTGAATCAGATCCTTGGCGGCGACCAGATAGAGCAGACCGATCGACATCGGGGCCAGGCGACAGGTGCGCTCACCTATTTCAAGGACGGCTGGGGCGGCACGCATAACTTCAAGGTCGGCGGCGAGTGGCTGAGCGAGACCGGCTACTATGGGTTCAAGCAAGTAGCGTCGGGGAACGAACGGATCACCGTCAACACGACCGGCGTGCCCACGCAGGTCGTCTTCTATGCGCCGACCGCGACCGCGATCGGCGGCGTCCTGGCGGGTCCTAACGGCGATCTCCTCAGCGTCGACAAGGTGACGACGTTTGACGCGTTCCTGACCGATCAGTATGCGGTCGGCCACGCCACGTTCAACTTCGGCTTCCGCTTCGATCACTACCGCGTCTGGACGCCGGCTCAGAATCAGCTCGCGTATACATTCCCGACGCCGGCGAACGTTGCACCCATCAGCATTCCGGCGACCACGTTCCCGGAGACGACCTACGTCACGTGGAATGCGTTTGCGCCGCGGCTCGGCGTCGCGTACGACCTCTTTGCCACCGGCAAGACTATCGTGAAAGTGAATTACGGCCTGTACCGCTTCAACCCCGGGGTCGGTGTGGCGGCCAATGCGAACCAGAACCAGGCCAGCAAGAGCGTCACATATTCGCTCAAAGCCGCGGGTCCGAACGATCCGATCGTCTACAACGGCTACACAACGAGCACACTGACGGGAAGCGCGCTGGCCGGGACGATTTCGGTTGACCCGAACCTCAAACAGCCGTACTCGAATCAGTACACGGCGTTCCTCGAGCAGCAGGTGACTGAGGGCGTCGGCGCGCACTTTGGCTTCGTGATGTTCCAGGTCCGCAATCAGGTCGGCACGATGCAGCCGAATCGGCCGGCGAGCGCCTACACGGTCCCGTTCACGTTCGTCGATGTCGGTCCGGACGGCAAAGCGGGAACGGCCGACGACCGGAACGTGACGGCCTACGGGATTCCGAACAATCAGATCTCGGGATGCACCGCGACTCAGACGTCGCCGACTGCAAACTGTCTGTATCCGACCAATCAGGTCGTCGTCAACGCGCCGAACAACGGCGACTACAAGACGGTCGAGTTCGCGATCAACAAGCGCATGAGCCACAACTACTCGGCCAACGTTGGCGCCGGGTACACGTGGCAGCGTGACTACCCGTCCGGGGGCGCTCCAGGCACGCCGAACGGACCGGGCTGTGCGAGCGGCCTGGGATTCACCGCAGAGTGCGATTACGCGTTCTACAGCCTGAAGGCGACCGGCGCGTACAACTTCCCGTGGGGCATCCTGGCCAGCCTGTCGTACCGCTTCCAGGCCGGGGCCAATTACGCGCGCACGGGCTCGATAGCGACCCCGGCGTCGCCGGCGCCCTCGTGCAATTGCACGACCAGCGCGTCGCGCCAGGGCAGTCCGACAAACACGTCGTTCTACCTGTCGCCGTTCAACGCAAACCGCCAGGACAACATCTCGGTGCTCGATCTCCGCGTCGAGAAGACAGTCCCCCTCGGGCCGACCAAGCTGCGGCTGTTCGGCGACATCTACAACATCACCAACCAGTACGCGGCGGAGACGATCAATGTGTCGACCGGTCTGAGCTCGGGCGTGCCAACGTTCCAGACGCCGACCGCGATTCTCGGACCGCGGACGGGCCGCATCGGGTTCAGGTTCGTCTGGTAGGGAATAGGTCGGGGTGGGTCGGGTAGGTCGAGTAGGTCAGGTCGGGCGGGTTACGGGCCGGGTGGGGCCACTCATCCGGCCTTTTTCGTTTTACCGCCCCCGTTACGATCCCTTGTCCAGCAGACGCTTCAACCGCATGATGTCCGGCCCATATCGCGCCGGGGGCGCGTCCCTGACGAACTGTTCGATGTAGGGTCGCGCCTCGTCCCATCGTCCCTCCTGATTCAACGCCGTTGCGAGATTGAACAGCGCGTCGAACGATCGGGGATTCGATTCGACAACCAGGCGCCAGTGAGCGATCGCTTCGCTCTTCCTGCCTTCGATCATCAGGGCGGTTGCGATGGCATTGTGTGCCACTGCCAGGCGCGGGTCGATATCGAGCGCGCGCGTCAGATCGGCGATCGCGGCATCGCGGTCGCCCACGCGCAGCTCGTCGATGCCGAGGTTGGCGTAGGCGACGGCCGACGTCGGATCGAGCTCGAGCACTTTGCGGAACGCTGCGCGTGCCTCGTCGTGGCGCCCGGTCGCCGAGTACACGGCGCCGAGTGAGTTGTAGGCCTCGGAGAAGTCGGGGTGCGAGGCGATGATCGCGCGCAGTAGACCGATCGCCCTCTCGTGCGCGCCCGCCTCCTCCAGATATCCTGCCAGGACGACCATGACGCGCACATCGGCGATGCCTCGGCGGACAATGTCCTCGAGCGTGGCGATCGCGCCCGGCAGGTCGCCGGTCGCCCGCTGCATCGACGCGTACATCGCGAACGCAGGGGGGAAACCGTTGTGCTCTTCCATGATGGTCTGCACTGCTGCCATCGCACTGCGATCGCCTGCGTTGAACGCGCCAACGGCGCGATTCAGCTCGTCCGAGATGCCAATGAGAAGCTTCGGATCGTCCGCGTCCGTATACGCCCGCTGACCGGGCTCAGCGCTCGAGGCGACATAGCCGAGCGCCTGAAGCCGCTGGCGCGACTCGGCGCTGAGCACGGTCTTCTGTCCGGCGGTACCGTGCGCCGTCAGTTCAGCAGTCGCTTCCCTCAGCAGGGCGCCAAGCGTTCGTCCCCGCTCGGGCTCGCTCGTGAAGAGATTCTTCGTCTCCAGGGGATCCCGCGCGAGGTCGTAGAGCTCGGGTATCGGGAGATCGATCAGCTTGTAGCTTCCGCTGACGATGCCGGTGAGCGGCGCCCAATTGCGGGTCAGGTTGCCATCCAAGGCCTCGAAGTACGCCGTCGCCGCGCCCTCGCCAACGCCGATGCTCGCGACGACCGAACGTCCCTCGAAGGTCGCAGGCTTTGAGACGCCGATCAGATCTGTCACCGTCGGCGCGAGGTCGATCAGGCGCGACAGCCCCCCGAACGATTGAGCGGGAATCCGCCGCTCCGCCCACAAGAACCAGGGCACTTTCATCGTGACGTCATAGGTGAACACACCGTGCGTGCGCTCGCCGTGCTCGCCGAGGCTCTCGCCATGGTCGCCCGTCATGACCACGAGCGTGCGCTCGAGCTGACCGGCTGCGCGAAGTTGGTCGAGTAAACGGCCGATCATCGCGTCTGTGTACGCCACCTCCGCATCATAGGGCTCGTAGCGCGACGCGAACGGCTCCGGCGCCCGGTAGGGCTCATGGGGATCGTAGAGATGGACCCAGGCAAACCAACGTGATTGCGGATCGTGAGTCGGGCCTAGAATCCAGGCGAGCGCCGGCTTGATCACGTCCTCTGCGCGTCGTTCCGCACCTTCGGCCGGATCGCTCGAAGACTTTTCGCCGTATCGATCGTCGTAGACGTCAAAACCGCGGTTGAGGCCGAACCGCGCGTCGAGGACGAACGCCCCGACGAACGCGCCCGTTCGATAGCCCGCGCCCCTCAGTACCGTTGCGAGCGTCGGCAGCGACGGCCCGAGCCTGAACAGGCCGTTCGCGCGCAGGCCGTGCACCGGCGGCGAGACTGCCGTGAGGATGGACGCGTGCGCCGGCAGGGTTAGAGGCGCGGGTGTGTACGCGCGCGTCATCCGCAGGCCCGATTCTGCCAGACGATCGAGGTTCGGCGTGAGGCCCGCGCGGCCGCCGAACGCGCCGACACGGTCGTAGCGAAGCGTGTCGATCGTCACGAGCAGCACGTTGCATCCTCGGCACGCCCCGCTTGTGAGCTGCGGGCTCGAGTGCCCCCGGACGAACCAGATCCTGGCTGCGATGAGGCACGCAACGATGCCGGCGACCACCCCAACGCGGCCGGCTAACGATCTGCGCCCGGCGAACGATCTCATGAGCGTCATGTTTACTGGGAATCAAGCCTGAGCCTACCGATTTCGATCACAGCCTTCGCTCCAAGAGCTTGGATGTGCGCCGTCCCACAAACGCGATGTTGAGCTTGGCGATCGCACACGAACTGATTTGTCGAGGTCAAGTGAACGGATCTGGGTATTTTGTGCACCGTTCGACCAAAAGATTGAATTCGACGCACCTTGGTCTTGATGTTTTGCCGCGCCTGACCGTTGACCGGACACTGGTCAGTGTACGCTGGCCGTTGGCATGTTCCCATCTTCGACGAGTCGGACCTAACGACCGAGAAGGGCAGTCTTGGAGGAAGGTATGCTCAGCCGGAAGGGTTTTGCAGTCGGACTCCTAACAATCACACTAGGCGTGCTGACCGCGCACGCGCAAATCAATCCAGCCCATCTCACAGGGACCGTGAAGGACGCCCAAGGCGCAGTTCTTCCTGGCGCCACCGTGACGGCAACGTCGCCGGCGCTCCTGGGCGCTCAGTCGGTCGTCACAGAAGCCGGGGGCGAATATCGGTTCCCCAGCCTTCCTGCCGGAACCTACACGCTGACGTTCGAGCTCGCGGGGTTCCAGACTCAGAAGCGCGAAGGCATTGTCCTGCAGACCGGCGCGACGCTGACAGTTGACGGCACGCTGCAGATCGCGTCGTTGCAGGAGTCGATCACCGTCACGGGTGAATCGCCGGTCATTGACAAGCAGTCAACGGCCGTCGGGTACGTGCAGACGACGGCGCAGCTCACGGGAGTCCCGACGTCGACCGACCTGTGGGGAGCCCTCGCGCAGACGCCCGGCGTGCGCATGCAAGGCGTCGACGTGGGCGGCAGCCACAAGAGTCAGCAGTCAGGTTATGAGGCGTTCGGCGTCGTCAACCAGGCACGCGTCGTCACGGACGGTGTGGACACGACCGAGGGCAGCGGCGCCGCGGGTTTCTACCAAGACTTTTACGTGCAGAATGAAATCGCGGTGAGCGCGGCGGGTCAAGACGTCAGCATGAACACGCCAGGGGCGTCGATCTTCTCGACGATCAAGAGCGGCGGCAACAAGTTCTCAGGCATCGAGAACATCGCGTACGAGCCGGGCAGTTTCGTCGGCAACAACGTCGATGCCGCAACCTCGGCGCGAGGGTTCACGGGCCAACCCAACCTGCAGTTCTGGGAAGGGCATGCGGATCTGGGCGGTCCGATCGTCAAGGACAAGGTCTGGTTCTTCGCCGCTTACAACCATTTCAAGATCAACAAGCAGGTGTCGGGCGTCGATCCGAACCTCGCCACAGACCTCGGCATCTTCAACAACTTCACCACGAAGGAAAGCTACAAGGCGAGCGAGAAAGATACGTTCATCGGGTACTATCAATGGGGCAAGAAGCAAAAGCCGCTGCGCGGCATCAGCGCCCTGACCCCACAGCAGTCGGCGCTCGCGCAGTCGTCGCCGAGCTGGGCGTACAACGGCCGCTGGCAGAGGACCTGGTCCAATCGTCTCTTCTCTGAGATCAACGTCGGCGAGTTCGGGTACACGTTCCCGGAGCAGCCCAACGTCCCATACCAGACGAATCCTCCCCGTCACGACTCGGTGTTGAACTCTGACATTGGTGCGGGCTGGTTCAACGCCGCCGGCCAGACCGGTCCTTTTATCTTGTCGCGCGGCAAGCCACAGGTCTTCGGCAACGTCACCTACTTCCTCCCGAGCGGGGGCGGCACCCACGACCTGAAGTTCGGGTTCGAGTTCATGAACGACCGCTCGACCAACACGGCAAACGGCACGTCCGGACCGATCCTGTATCTCGACTCGAACGGCAAGCCCAGCCAGATTCGTATGACCGACTACGGCGATCCGGCGACATTCGGAAGCGCCTGGACCCAATCGTCGGACTACGACCGTCACTACACGCTGTACGGCCAGGATCGCTTCGCCATCGGCAGCCGCGTCACACTGACCTATGGCCTCCGGTACGATCACCAGCGGCCGTACTACAGCAGCGCCAATCGCCTGCCGACCCTTGGCGCCGTCTGGCAGCCGTCCACGGTGCCGGGTGCCACCCTGTTGACCGTCAACAACGTGGCTCCTCGCGTGGGCGTGGGCTGGGATGTCGCGGGCGACGGGAAATCCGTGGTCAAGGGCTTCTACGGGCGGTACTATTTCAACTTCGCCGACAATCTGGCCGGCGCGGATCCCGGTGGTCCGAACTACAAGGACTTCGTGTTCAACGACACGTACGGGGACGGGCTTTACCACAACACCAGCCAACTCGGACAGGTCGTCAACCAGGCCGGCGGAACATCCACAATCGTCGATCCGAACCTGAAGAACTCCTACGCTGACGAGTTCGATCTCTCCTACGATCGTCAGGTCTGGGGGGAGGGGGCGGTGCGCGTCGCGTACATCCGCAAGATGGAGAAGAACCTCTACACGACGATCAACGTCGCGCGGATCGGGCAGTATACGGTCCCAGTGAACGTCAACGTGCCGATCCTCACCTACAACGGGGGCGCGGGCACCGTCGTTGGCACGCAGCCACTTACCGTCTATGACATCCCCGCGTCGCTCAAAGGCGTGGTCACGAACGAGATCACGAACATTCCCGATTCGCTCGGCGGCTCGGAATGGACGTACGACACGGTGGAGCTCGCGCTCAACAAGCGGTTCGGCAAGGGGCTCTTCGTGAACGGCAGCTTCGACTACCAGTGGCGAAGCGATCTGCGTCAGGCGGCGAGCAATTCCGGCTCGCCCAGCCCGAGCGTCAGCCCCTTGAACTCCGATCCGATCGGCGTCGTCGGCGGCGGCGGGTCCATGTATTTTGCGCAGGTGTATCCGAACGTGTCGCCGCTCCAGAAAACCACAGTCTGGGCGACGCGGGTTTCGGCGCGGTACGAGTTCAAGTACGACATCGGGGCGGCCGTGAACTTCAGCAGTCAGTCCGGCTGGCCGTACGCGACGGTGATCCCGCTGTCAGGCTCTGCCTCAGCCACCAATCCCGGCAGGTTGCCCAACGCCGGTAACGTCGCATTTTTCGAAAACGACTTGAGCAACGCCCGCAGCGACAACGTCAAGATGTTCAATTTCCGTGTCGACAAGAGCGTCACCTTTGGCAACTACAAGATCACGGGCATGTTCGACCTGTACAATCTGTTCAACACGAACGCGGTGACGAACTTCACGCTCGTGAACGGCAAGAACTACAACCTGATCAACGCGACGGTCGATCCGCGGACCGCGCAGATTGGGCTCCGACTGACCTTCTAGCGATCGGCCCCGAGCGGGCGACGGGGTTCACACGTAACGCTGACTGAGGCCGGCACGCGATGGCGTGCCGGCATACGGCACCGTCTTGAGTTCGGCAATCTCGAGAATTCGCATGTTCGCCTGCCACCGGTGCGCCTCGACGAAGGGGATCATGATCGGTGCTGAGATGCGGCGGGACGCCCTGCCGGCACAAGCAATTGAACCTGA
>DATKHR010000412.1:0-11646 GCA_035510155.1 Vicinamibacterales bacterium | reverse complement strand
AGGATGATGTCCTCGAACTGCGCGGGGTCGCTCAAGCGTCCCGCTGCCCGAACGCTGATCTGATACGCGTGCCCCGCAGGCGACGGGTCGGCCCCCACGGCGCCGGCCGCGACCTGCACGTTCTGCTCGCGCAGCGCAGCGACGACTTCATCCGCCGTGATGTTGCGGCCGGCCAGTTTGTCAGGGTCGACCCACAACCGCATGGCGTACCGGCCGACGCCGAATATCAGGACATCGCCGACCCCCGGCACGCGTTTGACGTCGTCGATGATGAAGCGATCGACATAATTGCTGATGAAGAGCGGATCGTACTCGCCGTGCTCCGCAAATGCCGCGGCCGCCAGCACGAAATTGGTCGACACTTTGGTGACCGAGATGCCAACCTGCTTCACCTCGTTCGGCAGCCGCCCTTCGGCTTGAGAGATGCGGTTCTGCACATCCACCGCGGCCACGTCGAGGCTCCGGCTGATGTCGAACGTGACGACGATGTTCGACGATCCGTCGTTGCCGCTGGTCGACGTCATGTACTGCATGCCTTCGACGCCGTTGATCGCCTGCTCGAGCGGCGTGGTCACCGCAGTCTCGACGGTCTCCGCATTCGCGCCGTTGTAGAAGGCTCCGACGGACACTTGAGGCGGCGCGAGCTCCGGGAACTGCGCGATCGGCAGCGTCGGAATGGCAATCGCGCCGGCGAGGATGATGACCAGTGAGCAGACGCTGGCCAAGATGGGGCGCCGGATGAAAGTATCGACGAACACGGTCAGGGCTCGTTACTCGATACTCGGTGCTTGGTGCTCGGGACTCGTGGCTCGTTCATGTTACGTGGTCGGCTGAATGGGCTGAATGGGCACGCCATCGGCAAGCTTCTGCGCGCCGGATGTGACGACGCGATCCCCGGCCTTGATACCG
The DNA here is from genome assembly GCA_035510155.1 of Vicinamibacterales bacterium. GTDB lineage: Bacteria > Acidobacteriota > Vicinamibacteria > Vicinamibacterales > CAVVIG01 > DATKHR01. The sequence goes on along the minus strand of DATKHR010000412.1, from coordinate 10,737 downwards.
TCGAGCACCGGGTAGTTGTTGCCGACGATGGTGCCGACTCTGATCGCCCTTTGCCGGGCGACGAGCGGGGCGCCGGAGGCGCCGCCTTGCCCCGGCGGCGCCTCCTCTGCCACGAAGGCGAAGAACTGGCCGTTGATGCGCAACACGGCCGTCACCGGCACGACCAGCCCTTCGCTCGTCTTCCAGACCAGGCGCGCTCGCACATATTGCGACGATCGCAACTTGCCGGCGGCGTTTGGAACCTGACCCTTGACGAGCACCGACTGCGTCTGATCGTCGACGTGCGGTGAGATGAAGCTCACCGTGGTGGTGGCAAGGGTCTCCGACCCATCGCTGCCGAGCAGCTGAATCGGAAGCCCCATCTTGAGGCCGGCCGCGCGCTCGATGGGAACGTTGACGTACACCTCGAGAGTGCTGTTCTGATCGAGCGTCGTGAGAACGGTCTGGGGCGTGACCTGAAAGCCCACACGAACCGGGATGTCCCCGACGATGCCGGCGGTCGGCGCGGTGACGGTGTAGTAACGGAGCTGAACGACCTGTTGCTGCACCTGCGCCCTCAGCGACTTGAGATTCGCTTCGGCCGTCTCGAGCGCCGCAGCGGCCTGCTCCTGTTCCTGCTTGGAGATCGCGCCCGCGGCGAGCAGATCGCTGGCGCGCTGCGCCTGCTGGCGCGCAAGCGCCACCGCCGCCTCACGGGCGGCGAGCTCGGCCTCCTGACTCGAGACCGCCGCCTGCTGCCGTCGAGGATCGATCTGCATGAGCGGCGCGCCTGCCGCGACGCGGTCGCCCGACTTGACGTGGATTTGTGTGATCTGGCCGTCGGTCTGCGGCTGAATGGCCGTCGAACGGAGCGATTTGACTGTTGCCACGTACTCGGTGCTCTCTTCGATCGGCGTGTTGCGCGCCGTGACGAGGGCGACGGGAGTCGGGGGCATGCCCTGGGGCGCGGCTGCTTGCTGACCGCTTCTACATGCGATGGCCCCGGCAACGGCAAGAATGGCCGTCGCCTTGGCGGCCCTTCTTGGCGACATGGCTACTTGGACTCTCGGGAAAGAGAAAGTGGTTTCGGGCGGCCCGGGCGTCAAGTCTACGCCAGCTGGGCGATAAAACCCAAAGCCGTCCCTCGCTCTTGTCTACAAAGCTGATCAAAACCGTCAGTCTCACTCAAAAACGTAAATGGCTGCTGAGTTGGTGGCGGTCAGTTCCACGCTTTTCAACGCGTTCGGCGCGGCTCCGAAACTGTAAGTGACGGCATCCAAGTTGCCACCCGCCGGGCATGATCACTTCCCTGCTCTCCCACTTTTCCCCCGACCTCGCCATCGACCTCGGCACCGCCAACACCTGCGTTTACGCCCGCGGCAAGGGGATCGTGCTCAGCGAACCGTCGATCGTGGCCCTCAACAAGACCAACGGGCGGATCGAAGCCGTTGGCACCGACGCCAAGGACATGCTCGGACGCACGCCTGGAAACATCACCGCCATCAAGCCGATGAAGGACGGGGTAATCGCCGATTTCGAAGCGGCCGAGAAGATGCTCACACACTTCATCCGCAAAGCACACAAGCGCAGCGGGTGGCTCCGGCCGCGAGTCGTCATCGGCGTGCCGTCCGAGATCACGCAGGTCGAGCGGCGCGCCGTCAAAGACAGCGCGTTCCGTGCGAAGGCCAGCGAAGTGCACCTCATCGAAGAAGCGATGGCGGCGGCCATCGGCGCCGGGATGCCGATCACCGAGGCCGCCGGCAACATGGTGGTCGACATCGGCGGCGGGACCACGGACATCGCGGTCATCTCCCTTGCGGGCGTCGTGTACGGCAAGTCGGTCCGCGTCGCCGGCAACGAGCTGGACGATGCGATTATCCAGCACGCGCGGAAGGCGTACAACCTGCTCATCGGGGAGCGCACGGCGGAACAGATCAAGATGGATATCGGTTCGGCGTCTCCGCTCGACGTCAAAAAGACCGTCGAAGTAAAGGGGCGGCACCTGACTGAAGGGCGGCCGCAAACCGTCACGATGACCGACGAGGAGGTTCGCAAGGCACTGGCCGAGCCGGTCCGCGCCATCGTGCAGTCCGTCCATGACGCGCTCGAGCGCATTCCGCCGGAGCTGTCGGCCGACATCTTCGATCGCGGGATCATTCTCACCGGCGGCGGGGCACTGTTGAAGAACTTCGACAGGCGCCTGCGCGAAGAGACGGGCCTTCCCGTCCAACTCGCGGAGGATCCCCTGTCGTCAGTCGTGCTCGGCGCGGGAAAGATGCTGAGCGACTTCGATCTCCTGCGGAGAATCTCGCTGGATTGAACGTAGTATTCTCTGCGGTGCGATGCCACGCAACGCGGAGGTCATTCGCCAGTGGACGATCCTGCGCGAGGTCGAGCAGGCGCGGGGCGTCGGCCTCACAATCGACCAGCTGGCGCCGCTCTGCGGCGTCACGACACGGACGATCCGCCGCGATCTGCAGGCGCTCGAAGAAGCCGGCTTTCCACTCTTCGACGATCGGTCTCATGAAGACGGCCGGACGCGGTGGAAGCTCAACGGTCAAGCGCTCAGGGGGCTCGCCGCCGGCCTGACCGTGTCGGAGCTGTGCGCGCTCTATTTCAGCCGGACGCTGGTCGAAGCGCTCGCCGCGATGCCGTTTCGAGACGACGTCGAAACCGCATTCGAGAAGCTCGGAGCCGTTCTCACACCGCACATGCGGCAGTTCCTGGATCAACTGCCGCGTGTCATTGCCACCAAGCCCGATCCGATGCGCCGCCGGCCCGAAGGCGACAGCCGGAAGCAACAGCAGATCACCGCCCGGGCGCTCGAGGCCACGTTGCACATGCGTCAGGCCCAGGTGACCTATTACTCGAGGTCGAGCGACCGGACCAAGTCGTACCTGATGCACCCCTACCGCCTTGCGTACGCCCAGGGCGGCTTGTACCTCCTGGCCTACGTGCCGGAATACCAGGAAGTGCGAACGTTCGCCATTGAGCGTGTTCAAGACATCTCGCTCCTCGAAGAGCGCTTCACGCCCATCGAAGACCTGCCCGACACGGCGTTCCCTCACTCGCTGGGCGTCCACTCCGGGCCGCCGGAGCGGGTGGAGATCGAGTTCGAGCCGGCCGTCGTCGACTATCTCCGCGCGCACGAATGGCACCTGTCCCAGAAGATTGAGGAGTCGCAGGATGGACGCGTGCTCATGACCCTCCACGTCTGCCTGGATCGGGCGCTCGAGGGCTGGATCCTGAGCTTCGGACCGTTTGCGCTGGTGCGCGCGCCTGAAGCGCTCGCCCGAAGCATCGCCGACCAATTCGAAGAGGCACGAGCCAAGTACGTCTAACGAGGCACCATCATGGACGCTCCTTACTGTTCCGCGTTCGCGGCGCTCCTGCTGTGCGCAGCATCGGCCGCACCCGCCGCAGGCGCCCCGAAGCTCGTCAAACTCATCAAAGCTGCGCGGCTCATCGACTCATCGGGGAGGGTTGTCACCAACGCGGTGCTGGTCATCGAAGACGATCGCATCGTCTCTGTTGGCGGGGCCACGCCTCCCCCGGCCGGCGCGCAGGTCATCGATCTCGGCCGGTTGACGGTCGTTCCCGGCATGATCGATGTTCACACCCACATGACGTACTTCTGGGACGGGGCGTCCGGCACTCGTCCGCGCGGCAACACCCGGCCCGCCGCGGTCTCGATGGTGTTAGCCCAGGCCAACCTGAAGAAGACGCTCGACGCAGGTGTGACGACAGTGCGTGATCTGAACGCTTCGGAGTACACCGACGTGGCCATGCGCGACCTGATTCGCATGGGCGCCTGGGTCGGCCCAAGGATGTTCGTGGCCGGCTACGGCCTGAGCATCACGCGCCAGCCGTTTCGACCCGGCGCGATTCCCGGCCCGGCCACGGCCGACGGCGTCAGCGAAGTCATCCAGCGGGTGCGCCAGCAGATCGCTGCCGGCGTGGACTGGGTCAAGGTGTTCGGCTCGACCGGGAGCTTCGAGGACGTGTCGCAGAGCCAGACCTTCACCTACGAGGAGATGAAGGCCGCAGTCGACACCGCACACGCGCTCGGCAAGCGGATCGCCATTCACTCCTACGGACCCGATGGCGCGCGCGACGCAGTGCGCGCCGGCGCCGATTCGATTGAGCATGCGACCGACATCGACGATGCGACGATTGCCGAGATGGCGCGGAAGGGCACGTGGTACGTGCCGACGATCGATCACAACCGCTACTACGCGGAGCACGCGGGCGAGTACGGTTTCGCGAACGGTTCCGTCCAGCGCCTCAACGAATTCGTGGCCAGAAATCTCGAGACCGCGCGAAAAGCCGTGAAGGCGGGGGTCAAGATCGCGATGGGGTCTGACGCGGTCTATTCGATGTTCGGCGAGAACACGCGCGAGCTCGGCTGGCTGGTGAAGGCGGGCATGACGCCCGCGCAGGCGCTCGGCGCGGCGACGGCCAACGGCGCAGCGCTTCTCGGCATGGAAACGTCGCTCGGCGCTCTCGCCCCCGGCTTCTTCGCCGACATCGTCGCTGTCGACGGGGACCCCCTCAGTGACGTAAACGTGTTGATTGACCGTGTCCGGTTCGTCATGAAGGGAGGCCAGGTCGTGGTGGACCGGACGGGGCATTAGGCGGAGGCCGGATCCGGCTGGAGGATTTCGATGAAGACGATCGTTCTCACTCTCGTCGCTTCGCTGCTGACAGTGAGCTCCTGGCCGCATCTGCTCGCGCAGGCCGCCGAGCAGAAAGCGGTCCAGGACGCCGTCGAAGGGTTCCTGCTCCACCTTGGCGACGGCGAGTTCGACAAAGTGGCCGCTGATCTCGCGCCGAAGTCACTCGTGATCGTCGCGCGAGAACGCGACGGGCAGCCACCACGCGCCGGCGAAACCACGGCACCCGGTGCCGCGCCGACGTCAGAACGGAAGTGGGCCAACACGTTTCAAACAGGCGAGGAATGGTTGGCCGCGCTGAGACGCAACGACCACTTCGTGAAGTTCCGTGAGCCGCTCACGAACGTCCGCGTGACCATCGACAGCAACGCCCTGGCTTACCTGCGCGCCGACTTTCAAGTTGTGCGCGACGGGAAGGCCGTGTCACACGGCGTCGATCAGTTCACGCTCGTGAAGGAGAACGACCGGTGGAAACTCGCGGGCGTCGCCTACACGTCGATGGCAGTCAAGTAGCCGGCAACGGCCCTTCGCAGCTGTTGGCCCAGCCATTCCTCCTCTGCCCACTATGATCCGGCTCCTCGCTATCGACATCGACGGAACGCTCCTCGATAGCCGGGGCCAGCTGCCGGACGCCCACCGCGACGCGGTCGTTGATGCATCGGCTCGCGGCATGGAGATCGCGTTCGTCACGGGCCGAAGCTTCCATTTCTCCCGGCCCATCGCGGACCTCTTCCCGAATCCGCTCACGCTCATCGTCAACAACGGCGCCGTTGTGAAGAGCAAATCAGGCGAGACGCTGATCCGGCATGTCCTGCCGCGCGACACCGCGCGCCACATCCTCGCCGAGACGCGCGCCTACGAGGACAGCGTTGCGCTGGTCTTCGACGACGACATGAACGGGGCCGCGGTTGCACGCGGAGATTCGGGGCGCGCGCGTCGCGACATCCCTCAGATTGTCTACGAGCGCATGGATTGGAGTGTGCCGAACCGGAAGGGATATTACGAGAAGAACAGGGCCTTCATCACCCTGGCCGACGGTCCGTTGGCAGATGCGCTCTCCGACGATCCCATCCAGGTGATGTTCAACGGAAACGTCCAGCCCATGCGGGAGCTGCTGTCGTTTCTCAGGGCGCTGCCCGTGGCGAACCAGATCTCGGTGGCGGTCACCGAATACGAGCGGCGCGATTTTGCGCTCGTCGACGTCACACGCGGCGGCTGCTCGAAAGGCGCGACGCTGGCGCAGTGGGTTGCCTCACGAGGCTGGTCGCCAGCCGAGGTGATGGCGGCCGGAGACAACCTCAACGACGTCGAGATGCTGGACTATGCCGGCACGGCGTTTGTGATGGGCAATGCGACCGACGCGCTCAAATCACGCGGTTATCGCCTCACCGAGTCCAACGATGAAGGCGGGCTTGCCTCCGCCATCCGAGCGTGTCTGGAGGGGCGCACGGGGACGTGATGCGGGGTTCAGAGAACGAGACGTCATCGCCACGACCCCAATCCAGAATCACGTCTCATTCGTACCTCAGGGCGACCACGGGATCGATCCTCGTGGCGCGCCGGGCGGGAAAGTAGCATGCGCCGAGCGCGACCAGTGACAGGACGACCGGCACGACCACGAACGTGGCGACATCTGTCGGGTTGACGTTGATGAGCAGAGTGCCGAGCGCCGACGCCGCCAGCCGCGCGCCCGCGAACGACAACGCGAGGCCTGCGGCCACGCCGATCGCCGTGAGCCGCAGCCCATGCGCGATCACCGTGCGGAGCACCTCGCCGCCGCTCGCGCCGAGCGCCATCCGAATGCCGATCTCCCGCGTCCGCTGAGTCACGGCGTACGCCATCACACCGTAGATGCCGATCATGGCCAGCACCAACGACAGCGCGGCAAACGTCAGCAGCAACGAAGCTGCCATCCGCGGTGGCCACAGCGACTGATCGAAGATGTCCTTCAGCGTGAACACCGCGGTCAACGGCAGGTTGGGGTCAAGCTGCTGAACCTCGCGCCTCAGCGTGCCGAGCGCCGCGCCCGGATTGTCCGCCTTGACGATCAGTGAGACGGTGGGCTGGTACACCTGCGTCGCGGCTTGATAGATGTACGGCGTCGGATCTTCACCGATAAAGTTGTACTTGCTGTCCTTCGCGATCCCAACTACCTGGTTGAAGAAATCCTGGCCGAAGAACTTGAAGCGTCTGCCGATGGCGTCCTGATCGGGCCAGAAGCGCTTCGCCATCGTCTCATTGATGACCACGACGCTCGGCGTGTTCGGCTGATCGGTCGCGAGCAGGGTCCGCCCCCGCATCAGCGGAATCCCCATGGTCTCGAAGAACTTGGGACTGGTCACGGTGATTTGCACGAGGCGGCCGGCGCGACGGTCCGACGAGTCCTGCCCTTCGAGGAACACCGTGCGTGAGAATCCGCCAGCGAACAGAGGAATCGTGCTCGCCAGCGACGCCGCGCGCACGCCCGGAATGGAGGCCGCGCGCTCCAGCGCGCGAACCTGGAACTGCTGGCCGCGCTGCTCGGTGTACCCCTGCCCGCCGAGATCGAAGGTCACCGTTGCCAGATGGTTGACGTCGAAGCCCGGGTGGATCTTCTGGGCGCTCTGCAGGCTGCGGAGAAAAAGGCCCGCGCCGACCAGCGCCACCAGTGATAGCGCTACCTGCGACGCGACCAGGAGGTTCCGCAGGCTGAACCGCCGGCTCGATCCGGCCGGCGCGCTCGACTTCTCCTTCAGCTCGACCACGAGATCCGGCCGAGACGCCTGGATGGCCGGCGCGAGCCCAAAGAGCACGGCCGTCACGAGCGACACGCCAACCGTGAACAACAGCACCCGCGCGTCAGGGTGCAGGTCAATGGCGTCGGCTTCGAGGAACGGGGGGCGGAACGACCACAAGAATCCCTGCGCCCAGTACGCGAGCAGCAGTCCCGCGCCGCCGCCGACGAGGGAGAGCAACGTCCCCTCCGTCAGCAACTGCATGATGAGGCGTCGGCGGCTGGCGCCGAGCGACAGCCGTACGGCAATCTCCTTTTGACGCACGGCAGCGCGGGCGAGCAGCAGATTGGCGACGTTGGCGCACGCAATGAGCAGCACGAGCCCGACAATGGTCATCAGCAAGCCGCCGGCCATGACAAGATTTCCGCGGATGCCGGGATTGATCGCGGACTGCGCGAGCGGCACGAGGATGACGCTTCGGCCGCGGTTGTCGTTCGGGTACTCCTCAGCGAGCTGGCGCGCGAGCGTTTTCAGGTTCGCTTCCGCCTCTGTTACCGTCACACCGGGCTTCAGGCGGCCGGTGACATCGAACACGAGGCCACGACGATTGCCCGGCTGGAGCATCTCGAGGAGAAACCCAGCCGTCGTCTCGCGGTACGTCATGTAGGGCACCCAGAGCGCCGGCGCGCCGATCGCGTTCGTCCCCTTGAAGCCCTTCGGCATGACGCCGACAACGGTGAACTTGCGGCCGTTCAGATCGATGTCACGTCCAAGGATCGTTCGATCGCTGCCGAACCTCTGCTGCCAGAGGCCGTAGCCCAGGACGCACACGAGCTTTTCACCCGGCTTCGCGTCTTCGTCCGGCAGGAAGCCCCGACCGATGAGCGGCCGCGCGCCGAGCACGGTGAAGAAATTGCCCGTGACGATCTCCCCGAAGACCTGTTGCGGCTCGCCTGAGCCGCCTGAAATGTTCATCGGGATCCCCTGGTGCGCGGTCATGTCGGTGAAGACTTCGTTCTTGTCGCGCAGGTCCTTGAAGTTCGCCGACGAGAGCTGCAGGAATCCGAAGCCGGCGGCGTCGCGATTTCTCTCATCGGTGACGTACACCGATACCAGCTGCGACGGATCCTCGACCGGCAGCGGATTGAGGAGGACCGCGTTTATGAGGGTGAAGATGGTGGTGTTTGCGCCGATCCCCAAGGCCAAGGAGAGGGCGGCAATGCCTGTAAAGCCGGGTGTCTTGGCCAGCAACCGGACGCCGAACTTCAGGTCCTGCAGAACTGTGGAGACTAGAGCGGTCATAACCTGATCTTAGACGACGGCTCCCAGCTGCCCGTTCGGGTGGGCAGCCGGTTTCTGACCCGTCGTATGATCTTCAGGTGCCTCATCCCGAACGGACACCACGATCGGCCCTCCCGGCCGAAGCAGCCGCTCCCAAAAAGAAGGCTCTGACCCCTGGCGCCTGGGAGGAAGCTCGCCGCCTGGTCTGGACGCATCGCAAGCGCCTCGCCCTCGGCCTCGTCTTGATGCTGATCAATCGCCTGGCCGGCTTGGTCCTTCCAACCACCACGAAGTTCCTGATGGACGATGTCATCAGCCAGGGCCATTGGGAGCTGCTGCCCCGCCTCGCGTTCGCCGCCGGCGGCGCCTCGCTCATCGACGCGGCCGCCGCGTTCGCCAATTCACAGGTGCTCGGCGTGGCTGCGCAGCGGGCGATCACGGACATGCGCAAGGATGTGGAGGCGCACGTGATGCAGCTCCCGGTCCGTTACTTCGACTCGACCAAGACCGGCATCTTGATCTCGCGCATCATGACCGACGCCGAGGGCATCAGAAATCTCGTCGGCACTGGCCTCGTCCAGCTCACGGGCTCCATTCTGACAGCGGTGATCGCGCTCGGCGTGCTGCTCTACCTGAACTGGAAGCTGACGCTCGTGACCATCGTGATCCTCGGCGCGTTCGGCGGGGTCATGGCCACGGCCTTCAAGCGCCTTCGTCCGCTGTTTCGCGAGCGCGGCCAAATCAACGCGGAGGTCACCGGCCGCCTTGCCGAGTCGCTCGGCGGCGTCCGCATCGTCAAGGCATACACGGCGGAAAAACGCGAGGAGCTCGTGTTCGCGAAGGGCGCCCACCGCCTGTTCCGCAATGTCGCGAAATCGCTGACCGGCGTCTCGGCCACGACGGCGTTCTCTTCCCTCGTCATCGGCGCGACGGGCATCGCCATGATGCTGATTGGCGGGACGTCGATTCGCAACGGCTCGATGACGATCGGAGACCTCGTCATGTACTTGTCGTTCACAGCGATGATGACGATGCCGGTCATTCAGCTCGCGTCGATCGGCACGCAGCTGACCGAGGCGTTTGCCGGGCTCGATCGAATTCGCGAGATCCGGAAAATGGCGACGGAGGATCAGGAGGACGCGGACAGGCTCGCGATGCTGGACGTTCGCGGCGACGTCCGGTTCGACGACGTGACGTTCGAGTACACCCCAGGCGTGCCGGTATTGAAGCACGTCTCCTTCTCCGCACCCGCAGGATCGACAACGGCGCTCGTCGGGTCGAGCGGGTCCGGCAAGAGCACGCTCATCAGCCTCGTGATGGCGTTCAATCGGCCGAAGTCCGGCCGAGTGCTCGTTGACGGCCACGATCTGACCGACGTCAAGTTGCGGGACTTCCGATCGCACCTGGGAGTCGTGCTGCAGGACAATTTCCTGTTCGACGGCACGATTGCTGAAAACATCGCGTACGCGAAGCCGCGTGCCTCGCGCGACGAGATCGCGGCGGTGAGCCGGATCGCGCACTGCGATGAGTTCATCCGGGAATTCGAGCAGGGGTACGACACGATCGTCGGCGAGCGCGGCGTGCGGCTCTCCGGCGGCCAGCGGCAGCGCGTGGCGATCGCGCGCGCGATCCTCGCCAACCCGCGGATCCTGATTCTCGACGAGGCCACGTCCAGCCTCGACAGCGAGAGTGAAGCCATGATCCAGGACGGCCTGAAATCTCTTCGGCAGGGAAGGACGACGTTCGTCATTGCCCACCGGCTCTCGACCATCCGGAGCGCGGACCAGATTCTCGTGCTCGAGCACGGGGAGATCGTCGAGCGCGGAACGCACGAGGAGCTGCTGGAGACGGGCGGACGGTACCGTCAGTTGTACGACAAGCAGTATCGGTTCGAGAGAGACCGCTTCATCAATCCAGGGGAGGATTTCACGCCCGAGCCCGAGCGCCTCGTCGCGGCCGCGGCCGCGAGGACGAACAACGCGCTCTAGCTACGAGCCCGCGGCCGACGCCATGACGTTGACCTGCTCGTGAACCGACGCCCGCTCACGACCGCTCGATCCACGCAGTGTCGCCCTCACCTCGTACCGGCC
>DATKHR010000411.1:0-13673 GCA_035510155.1 Vicinamibacterales bacterium | reverse complement strand
TTCAATGGTCAGATATCGATCTGAAGAAGCGGCAACTCTGTGTTCAACGGTCGGTGTGGAAGGGACATGTCGATTCGCCCAAAGGTGGTCGGCTTCGATATGTTCCGCTGACGCGGCGGTTGGCGGCGGCGCTCCAGATGGCGCGCCATCTTCGGGGACCGTTCGTCTTCTGCGAGGGCGATGGGACGATGGCCACCGAAAAGTCCATCGGTGACCACGTCGATCATGCGGCACGGGCAGCCAAGTTGAAGCATCGAGGGATTCACATTCTTCGACACACGTTCTGTTCCCACCTGGCCATGAAGGGAGCGCCTGCACGGGCCATTCAGGAGCTCGCTGGGCATGCGGATCTCAAGACGACCCAGCGGTACATGCATCTGAGTCCCGCGGCCGTGGAAAGTGCGATCAGGCTCCTCGAACGAACAGATAAGGGAGACACGGGGGAAGCGGGACAGGTCCGATCAGGTAACTAGCTGTGACAGAAGTGGTTAAGTGGTGGACCAGACGGGAGTCGAACCCGTGACCTCATGAATGCCATTCATGCGCGCTCCCAACTGCGCTACTGGCCCACGTCGGAGGGAAGAATTTATTTTAGCATCAAGCGGCCCGCTTCGAGTATTGACGGACTGCAAGGGTGAGCATGATTGCCGCGTAGGCGCCGAGGAACAACAGCGGCTCTGCGATTTCCGCCAACCCAGCGCCCTTGACGAGCAGCGCGCGAGAGATTGTGACGAAATGACGCACCGGGTTCAGCAGCGAGAATGTCTGGACCCAGGGGGGCATGCTGTCGACCGGCGTGAACAACCCGCTCATAAGCAGATAGATGTTCATGATGAAGAACGTCACGAACATCGCCTGCTGCTGGGTCTCGACAAGAGTCGAAATCCACAGACCGATCGCGAGCGCCACCACGAGATAGAGGGCGGCTGATCCGAACAAAAGGAGCAGGCTGCCGCGGATCGGCACCCCAAAGAACAGGCGCCCCAGCGTGAGACCCACTCCAAGGTCGACGACTGCGAGCACCCAGAAGGGCATGAGCTTCGCCGCGATAAATTGACCTCGCGTGAGCGGCGTGACGTTGAGCTGCTCGAGTGTTCCCAGCTCTTTTTCGCGCGCGATGTTCTGAGCGCTCAGAAGCGTCCCTATGAGCGTCACGAGTGCTACGAGGAGGCCGGGCACCATGTAGTGCTGATAGTTGAGCGTCGGGTTGTACCAATTCCTGGCCTCGACCTCGAAGCGTATTGCGCCGGTGACTGGGGCCGTGTCGCCAGGTGTCGCACGCGCAGAGTTTGCCGTCGGGCGTAGCGCGACTCCGAGCTCCGTGGAATAGGCTGACAGGATTCGTCCGGCGTACGACTGAACGATACCGGCAGCCGCACCCTTCTCTGCGTTCACGGCGATCTGCACGGGCGCTGTGCCCTCCCGCACCAGGGAGCGCTCGAAGTCTGCGGGCACCGTCAGCACCATCGTCACACGACCGTGAAGCATCTGCTCGTTGGCAGCCTCAGGCGAGGCCGACTGTCCCAAGATACGAAAGTGCCCCGACGACGAAAACCGATGGACCAGCTCCCGGGATGTACTCGATCCATCGAAGTCGACGACATACGCTGGCGTGTCGCGGATCTCGAACGTGGCGGCATTCGACAGGATCAGCAGCTGCGCCGCAGGCAGCACCAGCACTTGCGCCAGAGTCGCCCGATCCCGCACCACGTGCAGCACTTCGGCTCGAGCGAGAAAGAGGATGCGGCGCACAGCTTGTACTCCAGCCTCACTCCAGCCGTTCGTGAAACGAACGGGTACTGAGGGCGAGCAGCACGAGAGCCATCGCCGCGAGCACCATTGTCTCTCGCCACAGATAAGCGAGCCCGATCCCCTTCAACATGATGCCGCGCGCAACGGTGACGAACCATCGTGCGGGCACGATGTATGAGATCGCCTGCAGGGCCCACGGCATGCTTTCCAGCGGAAAAATGAAGCCGGACAGCAGCAGAGTCGGCAGCATCGTCCCCACAAGCGCGGCAAACATCGCGACGCGCTGGGACGTGGTCTGGGCAGAGATGAGGATGCCGAGCGACAGCGACACGAGGATGAAGAGGAGCCCCTCACCCAGCAATAACGTCACGCTGCCGTGAACCGGCACATGGAAAATCACGCGCGCTTCGACGATCACGCCCAGCACGCTCAGGAAGCCGACAACGAGATATGGCGCGACTTTGCCGACGATGATCTGCCAGGGTCGCAAGGGCGACACAAGCAACGCCTCCATCGTGCCGGTCTCCTTCTCGCGCGTCAGCGAAATAGCGGTCATCAGCGACGAGATGATCGTAAGTACGAACGCCATCAGCCCGGGCACGAACAGGTTGGAGCTCTCCCGCGTCGGATTGAACTGCATGCGCACTTCGGGGACGATCAAGGCGCCTGGGACCACTATCTCTCGGCTCCGGATCGCGCTCGAGGCTGCGCGCAGCTCACGCTCGTACCCGTCAATCACGGAGAGGGCGTAGGACTGCGCAATGCTCCCAGCGTTTGGCTCGGTCGCGTCGGTGATTACCAAGACGCGAGCCGGGAGCCCGCGGCCGAGACTTTGAGCGAACGACGGGTCGAAGACGACAGCCTCCTGTGCCATGCCGCGCTTGAACATCGGATCAAGATCGGCAGCCTCAGCGACGACGGCGACCACATGGAACGCATCGGTCGCGGCAAACCGCGCTCGCAACGCAAGCGTCGTATGGTCCGGCGTGGGATCGACGATGGCGAGCCTCACGCGCCGCACATCCGTGCGAATTGCGTAGCCGAAGAGAATCACCTGGAGGATCGGCAGGATCGTGATGACGACGAGCGTGCGCCGGTCGCGCAGAATGTGATAGGTCTCTTTGATCAGCAGGCCGCGCAGCGCTGTCAGCGATATTCTTCGAGCGTTCATGGGCGGGGAGACTCTTGCACGGGTCGAGCGAGACGGACAAAGACGTCGTCGATCGAGTGCGCGCCGAACTGCTGTTTCAACTCGGAAGGTGTGCCAATTGCGCCGATTCGACCCGCAACCATGATCGAGATGCGGTCGCAGTACTCCGCTTCGTCCATGTAATGGGTTGTGACAAAGACAGTCGTTCCCGAGGACGCGGCTTCGTAGATGAGCTCCCAGAACTGCCGGCGCGTGATGGGATCGACGCCGCTCGTTGGCTCATCGAGAAAGACGATCCGGGGCTCGTGAAGCAGGGCGACTGAAAACGCAAGCTTCTGGCGCCAGCCAAGCGGAATGTCGCGGACGAGATCACGCGCTGCGCGAGTCAAGCCAAGCCGTGAGAGCATCGCGGCGGTGCGGTCACGGATCTGCCGATTATCCAGATCGTAGATGCCGCCGTACAGGCGGACGTTCTCAGTGACCGTGAGGTCCTCATAAAGCGAGAAGCGCTGACTCATGTAGCCGATGTGGCGCTTGATCGCCTCGCTCTCGGTGTATACGTCGTGCCCTGCGACAGTTGCCTGACCGCTCGTCGGGAGGAGCAGTCCCGTGAGCATGCGGATGGCCGTCGTCTTGCCCGCGCCGTTCGCGCCCAGGAACCCGAAAACCTCTCCGGCGCGCACGTCGAACGAGATGCGATCGCACGCGGTGAACGTCCCAAAGCGTCGCGTGAGATCCCTCGCAATGATCGCAACGCCCTCGGCCTCGAGCGCCCTCGTCATTTTGCGGTCTCCGAGCGGGTCGGGTCACTCGAGTGGCGCTGGCGGGTCGACTCGGTCGGGACGGTCGGTCGGGTCAGGTCGGTTGAACGAGGGGCCGTTTCCGGACCCATTCGAGCCATGAAGGTGTCTTCCACGGTTGCGGGGATGCTCTCGACGTGAAGGGGGGAACCTGCCCCACTCTCGATCGCTCGAGGGCCCCCGGCCACTCGGGGGACGCCGCGGGTTTCCAGGAAGGCGCGCACCTCACGCGCGATCTGCTCAACGGAAACGTCCGTTCGAGCATCGGTGTAATGAAGCGTCTCGCCGAATGGGTAGACCGTATGGGTGTGCGGGTAGTCGCGAAGGGCGCGCAGCGTTTCATACCGGTGGGCGGAATGAACGGCCAGCAGCGGACGGTCGAACGATCGGGCGATCGCGTCCGGCGTGTCGACGGCGAGCAGCCGCCCGCGCTGGATCAGCGCGACCCGATCGCACCGGTTGGCTTCGTCCATGTAGGGCGTCGAGACGACGGCCGTCAAGCCGCCTGCCTTTAGTTGGCTGAGGAGATCCCAGAACTCGCGGCGCGAGACGGCGTCGACGCCGGTCGTTGGCTCGTCGAGAAACAGGATTTCGGGGCGGTGCACAAGCGCGCAACAGAGCGCGAGCTTCTGCTTCATACCGCCGGAGAGCGCCCCTGCGCGGCGGGTCCTGAAGGCCTCGAGCTGCCGGTAGATGGGCGCGATGCGGTCGTGCTCACGTTCGAGCGTCGTGCCAAACACCGACGCAAAGAATCGGAGGTTCTCCTCGACACTCAAGTCCTGGTACAGCGAGAAACGCCCCGGCATGTACCCCACGCGCGTCCTGAGCGACCACAAGCGGTCGACCACGTCCTCGCCGAGCACGCGCGCGGCTCCGCGGTCGGGAACGAGGAGCGTCGCGAGAATGCGAAAGAGCGTGGTCTTGCCAGCGCCGTCCGGACCAATGAAGCCGAACAGCTCTCCGGTGTGAATCGCACAAGACACTCCCGCCAGCGCCGTGGTCTGGCCGAACTGCTTGACAACTGAGTCGACGACGACGGCGTCGGTCCTGACCCCCCGTGTCATCGGGTCTCCGGCGACGTAAAGCGCACGTCCGCGGGCATGCCAATCTTCAATACGCCCTGATCGTTCGCCACTCGAATCTTCACTGCGTAGACCAGATCAGCGCGCTCGTCGCGCGTCTGAATCGGCGTTGGCGTGAATTCGGCCTCAGAGGAGACCCACGAGACGGTCCCTGGAAACGTCCTGAGCGAACCGGCGCGCGCGTCGATTGACACCTGCGCGAGGGCGCCGAGGCGGACGTTTCCCAGTCGCGGCTCCGGAACGTATGCCCGGACCTCGACCGAGGCAAGGTCCGCGATCTTGTAGAGGGGTGTCCCCGACTGGACGACCTCGCCTGCCCTTGCGTACGTCGCGAGGATCGTCCCGGCGACCGGGTTCGCGATCTGGCTTTTGCGGATCCGTTCGGCGACCCTGGCCGTCTGGGCGTCCACCGTGGCCACGTTGGCAGCTGCGCTGTCTCGCTGCGCGCGCATTGCGCCGATCTGCTGTTGGTCGGCGGCCACCTGATGCTCCTGCGCGGCAATCTGGTCGTCCTGCGCTTTGATCTGCTGCTCCAGCACTCGATAGTCGCGCTCGGCCTGATCAAGCTGCTGGGCGGTTGCTGCCTGCTGGTCGAACAGACGCTTGGTCCTCTCGTACGCCCGCCTGGCAATCTCGTGTTGCGCGTCAAGCACACGACGCTGGGCCTTCGCCGCGTCTGCCGTCGCGACCGCCGCGCTGTGTCTTGCCAGTAGGCCGTCGATCTGCCGCGCGACCTCGTTCACGCGCGAGGCGCTCGCGCCGCGCTCGGCGACGAGTTGATCCTTCTCGAGGACAAGGTCGGTCGAATCGATCGTGCCGACGATCACGTTTGCCGCGAGCTTCTGGCCTTCTTTCGGCTCAAACGAGAGGATTCGTCCGCTCGCCTCGGCGCCGACAATCACTTCGGTCGCTTCGACGTTGCCGTAGGCGTCGGGCTCCGCGTTCCGGACGCAGCCGCCGATCGCCAGCGCGGACGTCAGGAGCAGAATAGAAGCACGAGCGGGAGACGCCGGGATTCGTGGTTCACTCATCAGCGCACCTCGAGTCCGAGTGTCGTCAAGAATCTCGCGCTCGCATCGGCGAGCTCGACCTGGTGGCCCGCGCGGGCGAATCGCGCGGTCAGCAGCTCCGTGCTGCGATCGAGATACTCGGACACGGTCACGGCGCCCGCGCGGAAGCGGATTTCCGTGATCCGCGCTATCTCCTCACGCAGGTCGACGATGCGATCATCGAGCGCGAGTGCGTTCGCCACCCGATCGATAATCGCGGTGTCGCCGTCCGTCGCGCGCGAGACGGCGCGTGTGAACGCCGCTTCGTCGGCAGCAGCTATCTGCTGCTGGATCTCCAGCGCCTCTCGCTCCCGGCCGGCCGCCCCCCACGTCCACGCCTTCCACTGCAGTTGCAGACCGGCGAGGCCGTACGTCTGGAACGCGTCCGCAATGAAGTTCAGACCCGGGCGGCCGTAGCCGGCACGAGCAAATGCGGACAGGCGGGGGCGTTCCTGGGCAGTGGCCGCATCTTGCTGCCTTGCAAGGCGCTCCTGAGCGCGCGCGAACTGGTCGTACTCCGGCCGCGCGTGCGGGAGAGTCGCCGCGTTACGGGCCACGTTCACGCTGGCGCGCAGATCCGGCATCGGCAGAACATCCTGGTCGGTGATCGCGCGACCCGTCAAATCTGACAACCTCTTCAAGGCGGTCGCACGATTGACGCGCAACTCATCATGGTCTTGACGGCGCTGGAGGAGGGTGGCTTCCACGGCGGCGGCGTCGGAGGCGAGGGCGGCACCTTCTCGGACGCGCGCGTTGGTCTCGTTGAGGCGTGCTTCGAGCTCCGCGATCGTCGCGAGGAGCGCTCGGGAACGCTCCTGAAGGAGTGCGGCGGCGAAGAATGCGTCGTTGACTTCCTGCCGCAAGCCGAAGAGAGCTGAGTGGACCCGGGCCTGCCCTTCGGCCAACTGCGCGCGTTCGACAGCCTCCCGTGTGCCGAGCGTTGGATCGAAGACGTGCTGATCGACTCGGACGAAGGCGTCAAGGGTGCCCTTGGGCGGCAGGAAGAGCGGTTTCCCGCCGGGGAGGAAGGGCGGCGGCGTCGGAACGTCCGATTGATATTGCGCCAGGGCTTCGGCGGCAATCGAAGGGCGCCGCTCAGCCAAGATGTTCGCGATTCGTAAATCCGCCTGCACCTGTTGGAGCCGCAGCTCGCTGAACCGGGGATCAGCTTCCTCCGCGGCACGTTGGAGATCGGCGAGCTGCTGCGCGCCCAGAGGAACCTGCGCGCACAACAGACAGAGAGTGGCAAGCGAGAACGAGATCGCTTTCATGGACGGAGGGCTCCGAGGAAGAACGCCGCAAGCTCCTCGCGGCGCCGGTCGATGAAGCGCTCGAACCCCTGTTGGTCCAAGCCGAGCAACGCCATGATCATCGGTCGCGCGGCGAAGGGAAAAATGCACAGCGACATGAGATTGACGATGAACTGGTCCGGGGCCATCCGGCGGAGGACGCCGGCCTGGGCGCTGGCGTCGAGCTGCTCGCGAAGCCTGGACACAACCTTTGGGCGAAGGTCGTCCGGCGTCATGCCCGTCAACGCGGCGATGAGCTGACGGACGCGTTCCGGATGGTGGTGGAGCTCACTGATGATGTACCCGGGCAGGTACGGGGACCTGGAAAGGTGATCCAGCTCAAGCTGTACGATGCGGGCGACCTTTTCATCGAGAGGCGCGTCGGAGGCGAGGAGCTCGATCGCTCGAGGCAAGAGCTGCGAGGCCGCTCGGCGGAACACGGCGGCCGAGAGGCGTTCCTTGGTGCGGAAGTAGTAATGCAACAGGGCCTGGTTGACGCCTGCTTCTGACGCGATGTCCTGCATGCGAGCGCCGGCCGTGCCATGGCGAAGGAAGACGGCGTGGGCTGCGTCCAGGATTCTGGCCTCGGTGTCTCCGTCGCGCTGCGGAGAGGTGGTGCGTAGGTCTTGGTCCTGGGCTGATTTCATGTCGTCGAGATTTAATCGTTCAGTTTAATCAACTAGTTAACCGCTACTATGCCACGACCGGGAAGGTTTTTGCAACGTGGGCAGGCGGGGCTAGGGCCCGGCTCCGAGGCACGGGACGGGGTACCGATGAGGTCAGATTTTTACAAGACAGAACGGGGCCGGGGGCAGAGACTCAATGAAGGTGGACGATGATTCAACGGTTGACCGCGCGCAATGAATGGAAGTTTGCCGGCGTTCTGCCGAAGGCCGACGGGCCGCTGGCCTTTGCCTGGTGGGCCGTGCTCCTGCTGCGGGGCGTCCTGCCGGCGCTCTTTGCGATCGCCATGGGCGGTCTCGTCGGCGCGGTACAGCGGGGCGAGCCGCTTGCGACGCCTCTGACACTCGTCGCGATTGTGTTCGTTCCGCTCCAGATTCTCTCACCCATTCATCACGCAATCGGGGCGAACTTGGGGAGCCGGACCGCGGCGTGGCTCTACGATCGACTGACCGCCGCGTGCATTCGGCCGCCCGGCATGGGCCATCTCGAAGACCCGACGCTCACGAACGATTTGACGATGGCGCGTGACTTCGACCTCGGGATCACCGGACCACCTATGTCGATTTCGATGGACTTCATTGCCTCCGGATTGGTCGAGATGGTGGCAGGGCTGAGCTGCGCGGTCCTGCTCGCCGGGTATGCGTGGTGGGCGCCGCTGCTCCTTGCGGGCGCGTGGCTGGCCACGCATTGGCTCCTGCGCGAGAGCGCCGTCTGGCGTGACCGGAACACCGCCCCGGTTCGCGAGGCCCAGCGTCACGCTGAATATTTCTATCGGCTGGCCGTGGATCCTCCCGCGTCGAAAGAGCTGCGGCTCTTCGGTCTCGCGTCGTGGACCATCGATCGATTTCGAGCGTTGCGCCGTCGGCTATACGAGCTTCATTGGGAGGCAACGCGCCTGCGCGAGAGACCGCTCATCTGGAGCCTTCTCATCGTCCTGACTGCCAACCTCATCGTCTTCTGGTCGATGGCAACAGCCGCGTTGAACGGCGTGCTGACGCTCGCCAACGTCGTCACATACGCGACCGCCGCTGTCACCACGAGTGCAATCGCGTTTGGCGGCTTGTCGTGGGCCCTCGATGGCGCAGCCGCGCCCGCGGCCGCAGTGCTCCGCTTGCAGGATGCGATGGCCCCTGCCGGCGCGCTCACACGGGGTACGGTTGCGGCGGCCGGGATGCCCGCGCGCGAGATTCGTTTTCGCGACGTGAGGTTTGGATACCCGGGCACCGACGGGCCTGTCCTCAACCACCTCGATCTGATCATCCCCGCCGGCTCCTCGCTCGCGATCGTCGGCCAGAACGGCGCCGGCAAAACCACTCTCGCGAAACTGTTGTGCCGGCTGTACGACCCACAAGCCGGCGCGATTGAGGTGGACGGGATCGACCTCCGCCGCCTCGATCTCGAGGGGTGGCGGTCGCGAGTCGCGGCTGTCTTTCAAGATTTCATTCGCTTCGAGCTGTCACTGCGGGACAACGTCGCGCCGGCGGGCGCGCCGGACGAAGCGATTCGGGCAGCCCTGGTAGAAGCGGGAGCCGCCGGGTTGGCGGATCTCGACACCGTGCTGAACCGCGGCTACGAGGGGGGCACGGATCTCTCTGGCGGCCAATGGCAGCGCGTGGCTCTCGCGCGCGCGTTGTGTGCCGTCCGGTTGGGGGCGGGTCTCGTCCTTCTCGACGAGCCGACGGCGCAGCTCGACGTGCGCGGCGAGGCCGAGATCTTCGATCGCCTGCTTGCGGCAACGCGGCATTCCACAACTATTCTGATCTCGCATCGCTTTTCGACCGTGCGCCATGCCGATCGCATTTGTGTGCTCGAGGGCGGGCGCGTCGTGGAGCTCGGCACTCACGACGAGCTGATGGCGGCTCGGGGTCGCTACCAAACGATGTTCGATCTGCAGGCGTCGCGCTTCAGTCAAGGACAGAAGGAGAGCACCGAGGAAGGAGAAGTAGAGCTCGATGTCCTCACGTGATTCGCATCAGGACGACCTGCCGCGCGCCATTCCGTCCATGTGGCGGGCGCTCAAGCGGGGCTATGAGGCTGAGCCGCTGTTGATTGCTGTCGCATTCGGGCTCTCGCTCCTGGCCGCGCTGCCCGATGCTCTCCTCGCCCTGTGGTTCAAGCTCTTTGCAGACGGGCTGCTGGCGGGGCAGCGTGTCTTTGTGTTCGTGGCGGCGGCCGGCTTGGGCACTTCGGCTGCGGCCACCTGGTTTCTCCGCGTCGTCAGCGATCGCACACAGCGGCGGTTCCGAGACCGCGTCACAATCGCCCTCGAGTCGCATGTCGCGTGGCTGCAAGCCTCGGTCGCCACGCTCGAGCACCACGAGCGCCCCGAATACCTCAACCGGCTCGCCGTCTTACGCAATCAGGTGTTCGTGCTCGATCACATGTACATGTCGCTGTTTTCAACGTGCGGCTGGATCCTGAGGCTGGGCGTGACGGTGGCGCTCCTGATGTCGATCCATCCCGCGTTGACGCTGCTGACGGTGTTTGCGCTGCCGACAGTGTTCGCGTCCACGTGGCGCCCCGGTGTCGAGCGAGCGGCCGAGGAACGCGGCGCGCCCGACAACCGGCTGGCGCGTCACCTGTTTGTGACCGCGACGACCGCGCCTCCAGGAAAAGAAGTCCGGGTGACCGGTATCGGCGCCCGTCTCGCGGTCAAACGGCGCGAAGCCTGGGAGCGCTGGTTTCGACCCATCGCTGCAGCGCGTACCGGCAGCGCAGCATGGCACACACTCGCGTGGATGATATTCGCCCTCGGGTTCGTTGGGGCGGTGGTCTTCGTCGCCCGCGGGAGCAGTGGGACGCCTGGAAACGTGCTCCTCGTCCTGGCTGCGGGCTCACGGCTCTCGGCGTACATCGGCGCGACGGTTGGCGAAATTGGTTTTCTGCGCGGCATCTGGCTCGACGGATCGAGGCGCCTGGCCTGGCTGGAAGACTATGTGGCGAAGCAGGCCGAGCACGATGACGCGCCGGTGCCAGAACGGCTCCAACGCGGCGTGCAGTTCGATCACGTGTCGTTTGCGTATCCCGGCACCGATCGACTGGTGCTCGACGATGTGACGCTCGACCTGAAGGCCGGGTCGGTGGTCGCGATTGTCGGCGAGAACGGAGCGGGGAAGACGACGCTGGTCAAGCTGCTCTGCCGGCTGTATCAGCCGACGCGCGGGCGCATCCTGGTGGACGGCGTCGAGCTCGGTCGCATGCCCGCGGATGCGTGGCGAGGACGGTTGGCCGGCGCTTTTCAGGATTTTTTTCGATTCGAGTTCCGGGCGCGTCATTCGGTCGGTGTCGGCGATGTGCCGCGATTGGACGATGAGCCTGCGGTCGTCAGGGCGGTGGACCGCGCAGGCGCGGAGGACCTGATTCGCCGATTCTCGTCAGGGCTCGACACGCAGCTTGGCGCCACGTGGCCCGGCGGGATCGAGGTGAGTTTTGGGCAGTGGCAAAAGCTCGCGTTGGCGCGCGGCTTCATGCGCGATGCCCCGCTGATCCTCGTGCTGGACGAGCCGACGGCGGCGCTCGACGCGGAGACTGAGCACGCACTCTTCGAGCGCTACGCGGCGGCGGCCAGCGAGCGTCGCGACCGGCTGACGATTCTTGTGTCGCACCGTTTCAGCACAGTTCGGATGGCCGATCTCATCGTCGTGCTGGATGGGTCGCGTGTTGTCGAAGTGGGCGGGCATAACGCGCTCATGGCGAAGGGCGGGCAGTATGCGGAGCTGTATGGGATCCAGGCGGCGGCATATCGGTGAATAAAGGGCGGAACGGGCAGGAAAGGATTGGGGATGAGGGCCGCGACGTTCGGACGTGGCATATCCTACGGCGGTGTCGACGCTCGTGGTGATGGCCGCAGGACTAGGCTCGCGCTACGGGAGCCCCAAGCAGATCGATCGCGTCGGACCTTCTGGCGAAACGCTCATCGACTACGCGGTCTTCGACGCGCGCCGGGCGGGTTTTGCGCGAGTGGTGTTCGTCATCCGCCCGGATCTCACCAACGCGTTCAGGGAACTCGCCGGTCGACTTCCTGGTGACATCGCCGTTGATTTGGCGTTTCAGGATTTCGACGCCTTGCCGCACGGCATCCCTCAGCGACCTCGCACGCGGCCCTGGGGCACAGTCCACGCTGTGCTCGCGGCGCGCAGCCTCGTTTCGTCGCCGTTCGCGGTCTTGAATGCCGATGACTTCTACGGCGCGGTCGCGTACAGAATCGCGCGAGAGGCGTGCGATGAAGCCGAACGGCACGGAAATGCGACCGTCGTTGGCTTACCTCTCGAGGTGACGCTTTCGCGGCATGGGCCCGTCGTGCGTGCGATCTGTGTGTCAGAAAACGGCTGGCTGACTGCGATCGACGAGGTGTACGGCCTCGAGCGTGCCGCGAACGGCATTCGGGGGTGGGCGAGCGGCACGCCTCGCGTCATCCAGGGGTCGGAAATCGCATCGATGAACCTGTGGGTCTTTCCGCCGGCCATCTTTGCCTTGCTGGGGGACGGCTTCGAACGGTTCGTCAGAGGTCGAGGTCAGGACCCTGACGCCGAGTTTCCGCTGCCGGAGGCTGTGGGCGAGCTGATGTCTCTCGGCGCGCTTCGGGTGCGCGTTCGCGAGGCGCCGGGGCCTTGGTTTGGGCTCACACACCGTCAGGATCGCGAAGCGCTGGTCGCTGGACTGCGGGCACTGGTGGCCACGGGCACATACCCTCACACGTTATGGGCGTGATGGGATGCCACGCCACCCGCGGCCGGGCTGCTCGCATTCTTCGCGTGCAGCGGGACCGCGCAGGGTGTCACTCATCGAGCCGGAATCTTCAGTTGCTGCCCCACCTTTATCTGATCGGGGTTGGTCAGGAGGTCGCCGTTCGCTTTGAAGATCTCCATGTAGCGGTTGGTGTCGCCGAGATACGTCTTCGCGAGCTTTGACAAGGTATCGCCCGAAGCCACGGTGACGACGCCGAATATGTCCGTCCGCTCCGCGCGAATATCCGCGACGATCTCGTTCTCCCACCCCTGATGCGTCTTTATGTTGTCCCACAGGCGGTTCGCATCGAGCTGGTACTCTGTTTTGCCCTTGATCTTCAGCTTGCCGGTCTCTTCCTGGACGTCGGGATTCTTCAATCCAACCTTGTTCGCGAGCTGGAAGAGATCGGAGTATTTGTCCATCAGCGCCATGATTACACCCCCTTTGCCTCAGGCACTCTGTGCGTGTCGGCGATCTTCCGCATTGCGATCATCAACGCCGCGCTGCCAAGCGTCTTCACGAGCGTCGGGTGTTGCGCGTAAAAGGAGCTCATCGTGTCAACAACGCCCGGATTGCTCTGCTCGACCCGGCGCGCGACGGCCGCGATAGTGTCCGGTGACGGCGTGGTTTGAGCTCCTGGCGCGGCTCCACCCGGCGCGCTGGCGCCCGCGAGCATCGCGGCGAGTGAGCTCTGGAGATCGGGGGCCGCCGATGACAGCAACGTCTTCAACATCGCGGTCTTCTGATCTCCCGATCCGCTTGCGAACAGTTGGGACACAATCTGCGCGAAGGGGGGGGTCTGATCCGAGCGCATCACGGCGGAGATGCCCTGCGCAAGCGTTCCCGAATCGATCGACTGCGCCATCTGGTGAAAGTCTGCTTCCGCGTTGCTCTCAGATGCCGTGCCCGCGCTGTACTGGGCGAGCATGCCTTTCATGGTGTCAAGCAGCCCCATAACGACCTCCTGAAAATCCCGGCCGGATCCGCTGCAGCCTCAGGACCTTCAAAACAAGAACTCTATTTCAGTCGATACGTCGGGAGGCGTGTGTTTTTTCCCAGCGAGCAACGATCGTCAGATGACAGGCGCGGCTGATCAAACTGACAGGCGGGTTGAATTGATAGGGGGCTGGAGCCTGAAA
>DATKHR010000410.1:0-29140 GCA_035510155.1 Vicinamibacterales bacterium | reverse complement strand
GATCGTCGAACATCGTCGTCACGTTCGACATCAGCCGAAGCCTCGACGTGGCCGCAGTGGATGTGCAGAACCGCATTTCTCAAGCCGAAGGGCGGCTGCCGAACGAAGTGAAGCAGGTCGGCATCTCGGTCACGAAGGTGTCGACGAATTTCGTACTGGCGGCTGCGGCGTTTGCGGAGCACGGCGAGTACGACCCGCTCTTCATCAGCAATTACGTGGATCGTTTCATCGTTGACGATATCAAACGCGTGCCGGGCGTCGGCGACGTCCTGATATTCGGCGTCGGCCGGTACGCGATGCGGCTGTGGATCGATCCTGACAAGCTGGCCGGCCGCAACATCACGGCAGATGAGGTCGTTGCTGCTCTGCGCGAGCAGAACGTTCAGGTCGCGGCCGGCGCCGTCGGGGCCGACCCGTCGCCTGCGGGGCACGCGTACCAGATCAGCGTTCGGGCGGCGGGGCGCCTGAACGACCCCGCGCAGTTCGAGGACATCATCCTCAAACGATCGCCCGATGGCGGGCTGGTCCGCGTGCGCGAAGTCGGGCGGACGGAGCTCGGCGCCGAGAGCTACTCTTCGGCGGCGCGCTTCAACGGTCGCGACGCGATCGCGTTCGGCGTCCTCCAATTGCCGACGGCGAACTCGCTGCAGGTCTATCGCGACGTCTCGGCGGAGATCGATCGTCTGTCCCGCCGGTTTCCCCCCGGCATGAAGGTGCAAGTCGCCTTCGACACGACGAGCGTGGTCTCGGAGTCGATTCGCGAAGTGGTGATCACGCTGGCGCAGGCGATCGGGCTCGTGGTGCTCGTCATGTTCCTGTTCCTGCAGAACTGGCGGACGACGCTCATCCCGACGATCACGATCCCGGTCTCGCTGGTCGGCACCTTCGCGTTCGTGAGGCTGTTCGGATTCTCAATCAATACGCTGACGCTCTTCGGCATCACGCTGGCAACCGGCCTCGTCGTCGACGATGCGATAGTCGTGATCGAGAACATCGAGCGCCACATTCACGAGCGGTACCTGAAGCGGCGGGCGGCGGCGCGCCGGGAAGGAGGACCGGCGGGCGAGTCCGTGGCGCTCGGAGGTCAGCCGGGCGAGCTCCAGACCGAGGCCGCCTCCGAGGCGATGCGCGAGGTGACGAGCGCGGTGATCGCGACGGCGCTCGTGTTGGCGGCGGTGTTCGTCCCTGTGGCCTTCTTTCCGGGCACGACGGGCCGGCTCTACCAGCAGTTCGCGCTGACGATCGCGGTGTCGATGGTGATCTCCGCGTTCAACGCGCTTACTCTGACGCCCGCGCTCTCCGCTCTGCTCCTCGGAGAAGAGAAGAAGCCAAGCGGCGCGTTCTTTCGAGTCGTGAACCGGCTGATCGACGGCGGCACGTCTGCCATGGTGTCCGGGCTGCGGTTGCTGATCCGCGCGCGCGTCGCGGTCACGGTGGTGTTCGCCGCGCTGCTCGGCGCGACCTATTGGGTCTACACGACGGTGCCTTCCGGCTTCGTCCCGGACGAAGACCAAGGCTACATCATGGTCCTCATTCAGGCGCCGCCCGGCGCGTCGCTCGACTACACGATGGGCATCATCAAGCAGTCGGAGCAGATCATGATGAGGATGCCTGAAACGAAGCAGATGTTCGCCGCCGGCGGCTTCGGCTTCACGGGATCCGCGCCCAACCAGGGCATCCTGTTCGCGCAGCTCAAAGACTTCAAAGATCGGCCGGGCGACGCGCACTCAGCGAAGGCCCTGGTCGGGCAACTGTTCGCAGGCTTCAGCCAGATCACCGGCGCGATGGTGATTCCGTTCCTGCCGCCCTCGATTCAGGGTCTCGGGCAGTTCGGCGGCTTTTCGTACGAGCTGTTGGATCAAAGCGGCGGGCAGATCGAGGGGCTCGAGGCCGCCGCGCAGCAGCTCATCACCCGGGGCAATCAGACGTCGGGGTTGACGGCGCTCTTCACGCAGTTCACAGCCAACGATCCGCAGCTCGTGGTGAACATCGATCGCGAGCAGGCCAAGAGCTTGGGCATATCGCTGGCCGACGTGACGAACACGATGCAGATTCTGCTCGGATCGACCTACGTCAACGACTTCGACTTCAACAACCGTTCGTACCGCGTCTACGTGCAGGCCGACCATCAGTTCCGGTCGAACCCGACCGACATCCAGCGGTATTACGTTCGCACCGCGGCGGGCACGATGATGCCGCTCAGTAACGTCGTGTCGGTGAAGGAGGCGACGGCGCCCAAGAGCATCGGCCATTTCAATCTGTTTCGATCGGCGTCGATCAACGGGTCGGCGGCGCCCGGGTACAGCTCCGGTCAGGCGCTGCAGACGATGGCGCAGTTGTCCGAGCGCGTGCTGCCGCAAGGGTTTTCGTACGCGTGGTCGGGAGTATCGCACGAAGAGATCAACGCCGGGGGGCAGTCTGCCGCCATCTTTGGCCTCGGCCTCCTGCTCGTGTATTTGACGCTGGCCGGCCAGTACGAGAGCGTCACGCTGCCGTTCATCATTCTGCTGTCGGTTCCGCTGGCCATCATGGGCGCGCTCGCGGCGCAGTCGGGGAGGGGACTGATTAATGACGTGTACTGTCAGATTGGCCTGGTCATGTTGATTGGGCTCTCGGCGAAGAACGGCATTCTCGTCGTGGAATTTGCCGAGCAACTGCGGGCGCGCGGGATGACGGTAGTTGATGCCGCCGTGGAAGCGGCGCGGATTCGGCTCCGTCCGATTCTGATGACATCGCTCGCCTTCATTCTCGGAGTCATGCCGCTCGCCCTCGCCGGCGGGGCCGGCCGTGAAGCGCGTCATTCGGTGGGAACCGCCGTGGCCGGCGGCATGCTGGCGTCGACATTCTTGAATCTCGGCTTTATTCCAGTGCTGTATGTCGTCGTCAAGGGGCTCGGGAGCCGCGCCCGACGTCGTGACTCGTAATTCGCGGCTGGGAGCCCGGCTGTGGCGGCAGTGGGTGACCCGCGGGCAGAGGGTCGCCCTCGGCTTGGCCGCGATCGCCGCGACATCTCACGCGCAGACCGCGCCGGCGCCTGTCGTTCGCGTGACGTTTCCGGAGGCGATACAGCGAGCGCAAGACAACAACCCGAGCGTTGCTGCGGCGGCGAGCGGCATCCTGCGCGCCGACGGGCTCCTCGGGCAGGCGCGCGCGGCAACGCTTCTGCAAGTCACAGGCAGCGTGACCTGGACGATTCTGAACCACGGCGTGGAGTTCAGCGGCGTGACCGTCACGCCGCGCAGCCAGGCGGCCGCCGCCATCAACGCCGACATGCCGATTCTCGCGGCCGCGGCGTGGGCGCGACGCGCGCAGGTGCAGGACGCCAAGGACATTTCCGAGTTGAGCCTGGCCGACACGAAGCGGCAGGTCGCCCTGGCGACAGCGGATGCGTATCTCGCAATCATCGCCGAGCGGCGCGTCGTCGAAAGCAATGAGCGCGCGCGCGACGTCGCGAAGGCCCATTTCGATCTTGCGTCGGAGCTCGAGCAGCAGGGCATGGGCAGCCGGCTCAACGCGCTGCGCGCGCAGCAGCAGGTGACGGCCAACGAGGGACTGGTCGAGGTGGCCAGGCTGGCGCTGTATCGGGCGCAAGAGGCGCTCGGCGTGCTGATGGCGGTCGACGGTCCGGCGGATGCGTCCGGTGAGCCGGACTTTGCGGTCCCACCGGCCACGCCCGGCGATTTGTCCCTGTGGCGCTCGGATCTCAAGCTCTTTGCCGCCGAGCAGCAGGCTGCGGACCGGGTCGTGCGAGACAGCACGAAAGACTGGTATCCAACCGTCGATGCCATTTTTCAACCGTCCAGCACGTATCCTCCGCCGTTCTTTCTGCCGCAGAACAGCTGGCGAATTCTGTTCCAGGCGAACGTGCCGATCTTCGACAGCGGGCAGCGGGGGGCGGTGAAAACGCAGCGTCGAGCGGCCTTTGACAACGCACGGGCCACACTGACGGGCGCGACGACCGAAGCCAGCGCGCAAGTTCGCGCCGCACGCGAGGCGGTGGCGAGTGGAGAACGAACTCTCGCAAGCGCCCGCGCGACAGCCGACGAGGCCGACCAGGTCGTCAACATCACGAACATCAGTTTCCGAGCGGGTGGCGCGACGAACATCGAGGTCATCGACGCTCAACGTGTGGCGCGGGACACCGGTACCGCGGTCGCCATCGCTGAAGATCAACTTCGGCGGGCCCGCCTGGAACTGCTGAACGCGCTCGGCCGATTCCCGTAGCAGCTCGTGGACAGGCGCAATGGCGATCACCGATCAGGAACGGCGCGTCCGCGAACGGCTGCTGGAGCTCGGGATCCCGTTCGAGCGGCATGAGCATCCGCCGGTGCCGACGGTCGAAGAGGCGGAGAAGCACTGGGCGGGGATCGATGCGACCCATTGCAAGAACCTCTTTCTTCGGAATCAGAAGGGTGACCGTCACTATCTCGTCATTTTGGTTCACTCGAAGAAGGCCGATTTGAGGGCTGTCGCGGCCCAGATTGGTGACGGCAAGCTGAGCTTCGGGTCGCCCGAACGGCTGATGAAGTGCTTGGGACTGACACCTGGATCGGTCTCGCCGTTCGGGCTGATCAACGATCACGATCACGGGGTGCGCGTGTTCCTGGATCGGGACCTGCAGTCCGCGGCACGCCTCTCGTTTCACCCCAACATCAATACCGTGACGCTCGTCATTTCGGCGGCTGACTTCCGCCGGTTCCTCGAAGCGGCCGGCAATCACGTCGAGCGCATCGCCATCTGACCGCCGCACCCCTGACCAAAGACCAAAAGCGGACCAGGCCCGAGTAGCAAGGCCCAAGAACCAAGTGTGACCTGGCCTGTCACAGCCAACGCATACACTGCCAGGCATGGCCCAACAAACGCTTGAACCTGCGACGGATGAATGGGTTGCCTTCCCGGGTGGCGAGTTGGAGGGCAAACGACCGAAAGCGCTGTGCCCGGCCTGCCGCGAAGCGCTGAAGCGTGCTGCGAACGGAGCAAGGGGGGCCTTTGGCGCACGGCAGGAGCTTGTCCTGCCAGGCAGGCAGCTGTCGGAAGCGAATTGGCGGCGGGCGCGGATGTCCGGTCCCCGATTGCTCTGTTTTCAGTGCTACCGGGCAGACCTCGATCGGAATCGCGCGCTCCGGGCCGCGGGCGACCTCGACACCGCGTCCGAGGAGCGTTTTCACTTCCAGCTCCCGCTTGAGCCGGTCGACAGGCCGCGGCTCGAGCGGCTCAAAGCGGAGCGCGCCGATGCGCGCGCTGCCACGCCGCAGTATGAGAACGGCAGGCGCCGGGCGCAGATCGAGGCGCGCCGCGCGCTCCGGCAAATCGCCGCCGGGCTCCGCGCGCGCGATCTTGCCGCCCCGGGTAACGCGGTCGGGGAGCGTGCGATCTTTCAGGCCGTCCACGCAGCGGAGCTCCAGTTGCCCGAGTCGTGGCTGCCGTTCGTCGTGTCGCGCTGAGTCGGCGGGATGGAGTCCTCGCTGGGTAATCCCGCGGTACAATGATGCCCATTGATCCCATAGTCTCAGTCGTCCTGGTCAGCACGCTCATCGCCGGCCTCGCCATCGGCATGCTCGTGGGATGGCTCGCCGCGCGTCCGGGGCGCGGCCGTCTCCAGGCCGAGCTTGAGAGAGATCGGGCCGTCCACGTCGAACGGTTGAGAGCGTATCAGGACGCGGAGGCCAAGCTCCGCGACGCGTTCGGTGCACTCAGCGCCGAGGCGCTCAAGCACAATAACGAACAGTTTCTCTCGCTTGCGCAGACGAAGCTTCAACAGGCGCGCGCCGAGGCCACCGCCGACATCGACTCGCGCAGGAAAGCGATTGAAGATCTCCTTCTGCCGATGGCAAAGACGCTTGAACAGGTCGACCGCGACATCAAGGAAAGCGAGCGCCGCCGCCTCGAGACCGGCGCGGCGCTCATCGAGAAGCTCGCGGCGCTTGACACGGTCGGCCAGGACCTCCGCGGCCAGACGCAGCGGCTCGTCGATGCGCTCAAGCGTCCCGGCGTCCGCGGACGCTGGGGGGAACTACAGCTCAAGAGGGTTGTCGAGCTGGCCGGGATGGTCGAACACTGCCACTTCACCGAGCAGGAGACGATCGCCACCGAGAACGGCCGCGTCCGGCCCGACGTCATCATCAACCTGCCGGGCGGCAAGCACATGATCGTGGACGCCAAGGTGCCGCTCGACGCGTATCTTCGCGCCCTCGAAGCGACGGAAGACGATACGCGGCACAAGCTGCTGGCGGATCATTCCCGCCAGGTGCGCGCCCACCTCTCACAGCTCTCGGCCAAGAGCTACTTCGACAAAGTGCCGGCCACGCCGGAATTCGTGATCATGTTCCTGCCCGGCGAGATGTTCTTCAGTGCCGCCCTCGAGCAGGATCCGATGCTCATCGAGTTCGGCGTCGAGAAGCGGGTCATTCTCGCCAGCCCGACCACGCTCATCGCGCTTCTGAGGGCCGTCGCCTACGGGTGGCAACAGGAGGCGTTGCAGGAGAACGCGCGCAAGATCAGCGAGCTCGGGAGAACGCTGTACGACGCCGTCCGCACGCTCGGCACGCGCTTCGATACGCTGGGCGCTCGCTTGAAGTCGAGCCTCGAGGCGTACAACGAGGCCGTCGGATCCCTCGAGGGCAATGTGCTCGTCAAAGCACGCAAGCTGAAAGAGCTGCATGCGGCCAACGGTGGAGACGAGATCAAACAGCTCGAGCCCATCGACCGGGTTCCAAGAATGCTGCAAGCGCCTGAGCTGACCGATGGACTCCCGTTCGCCTTCCCGGGGGAAGATGTCGACGATGTCGAAGAAGCCGAAGAAGTCGAGAAAACTCGAGAAATCGACCGGCTCTGAGGCGCACGCGCGCGCGAAGGATCATCACAGCGTTTACGTGGTCTATCTGCGAAACCCCAAAGCGGACGGCAAGGCCGGCTACTACGTCGGCATGACCGGCCTGTCGCCCGAGCGGCGATTCGAGAACCACAAGGCCGGCGTCAAAGCGGCTCGTATCGTCAGACGGTTCGGCGAGCGGCTCGTCCCTCGCTTGTACGAGCATCTCAACCCGATGCCGTACGCAAAGGCGAAGGAGATGGAAGTGATATTGGCCGACAGCCTGCGCAAGCGGGGCTTCGTCGTCTTCGGCGGCCACTGATGTCCGACCCACCTCTCCGCGCCGACCCATCTGTCGTGTGCACTCGTCACCCGCGCGCCCGGCGGTATGTGATTCGCGTCACGGATGATGGCAGTGTGCGTGTGACGATTCCGCGACGCGGCTCAAGGAAGGGCGCGCTGGCGTTCGTCGACAGTCAGCGTGGGTGGATCGACAAACAGCGGAAACGGTTGGAGCGCGAGAGAAAAGAGTGGGACGAACGGGCAGGGCAGGACGATTCCACCCCAGCGCGGCTGCCGCGCTCCCACCCCAGCGCAGGTGCTACGCTGGGGGCCCCGGGCTGGAGACCCCGGGATAGCGGATTGCGGAACGCGGAGTGCGGATCGGTAACGGGGGAAGGCGAACACGGGCTGCGGGCGCGCGCAGCGCGGGAGTTGCCGGCGCGCCTTCTCGAGCTGGCGGCACGTTTCGGCCTGAAGGTGCGCCGGATCAGCATTCGTAATCAGAAATGGCGCTGGGGCTCGTGCTCTTCCAGCGGACACATCTGCCTGAACTGGCGCCTCGTGCAGATGCCCCAGGCCGTTCGCGACTACGTGATCATTCACGAGTTGATGCACTTGAAGCGCCTGGATCACTCCCCGAAGTTCTGGAGCCTTGTCGCCGGTGCCTGCCCGGACTACCGCGAGCGGCGACGCCAGCTGTCTGCGTTCAGCCCTCAGCCTTCAGCCGCGAACCCGGTCTTGACCGCGCGGGCCGCTGAGGCCCGATCAGCGCTTGAACACGCGATGCAAGTCGATGCCGAACCGCGGGTCGCTCCGCGTGCCGCTGATGGCGATCGGAATCGAGCTGCCGCCGCCAGGCCCTGTGAACAGCGGATCGACGATCTTCAGCAGGAGCGATTTGAATCCTGTGACGGTCTGTGAGACCTTCGCGGCGATCAACAGGTCACCCTTGAAGTCGATCGTTTCGCGCTCGAGCGCGTAGCGCCCGGCGAGCTTCACCTGCGCGCCGGGCACATCGAACGAGAGGTCGGAGAGCGTCAGAACCCCCCTCTCGAGGACGAAATGCCCGCGGAAGTTCGACGCGACCTGTGCGCGCTCCCTGTCGGGCCGCTTGCCCTGTGCGCGCTGGCTGAGCTCGACGATTTTCCCCTGCACGTCATAGTTGGCGAATCTGGCCTGCGAGATGTCGAAGCGTCCGTTCAACTTCAATCGATCCACGACATTGGCGTCCCCGGGAGGCAGCAGGAAGGTCGTCGTCAGCTTCAGGGCGCCAACCATAGGCGGCTTCGGCGCCTTGACGGCCATGGTCATGATGTCCTCGATGCGCGCCTGCGGCATGTCGACGTGGAGCTCGATGGTTCGTCCTTTGCGCTTCCGCTCACCGAGCGGCGCCTCGAGCACTGCGCCCCTCGCCGCGAGCGTCGACCGTGCGAGCGTCGCATCGATCCGCTCCAGCCTCGTGTCGCCGTTGGTGCCGTCGACGATCGTGTGATACGTCGCGTGGAGCGGAAAAGGATGGCCGCCGACGTCGACGACCAGGTTCGGCGTCTCGGTTTCACCGTTCACGTCAATCCAGCCGAGCGATCCCCCGAACGATCCCCGCGACGAAAGCGTCCCCTTGACGCCTTTGAACACGCCGAGATCCGCGTTGTCGAAGGTGAATGTCCCGTTGAGCGGCGTGCCGCCGGGGTCGTCGCGATCCCACGGCCCGAAGTCCCCGGCGGTCTGGATTTCCCCAGGTGGGACAGCGTTGGTGAGCGTCGCCTGGTAAGGCATCGACTGATCGATCCCCACACGGTGCATCGTGAGGGTGTGGATCGCCCAGGTCTTCCAGGTTTCCGGGGCTCTGGCCTTCCCGCGCGGAATGATGATCAGCCGCGCGTCGGTCGCATCGAGTGTGTCGATGATGACGCCCGTCTTCGTCGAGCTGGAGGCGAGCCGGTCAACCACTCCTACGGATGTCTCGCCCCCGTCCTCACGCGGTGGAATCGACATGTCCAGTCTGACGATCTCGACGTGCGCGACGTGCCTCCGCCAGAGTCCGATCAGACCCGCGTCCACCTTGAAGGTTCTGATGGCGATGAGCGGAGGGACGTCCGTCCGGCCGTGTTGCCTGATGAGCAGGGTGCCGCCCTCCGCGTGAAGTCGCGGGAACGCGCGAAGCGTCACGTCGCTCAAGGCGACGTCGCTATCGAATCTGTCCGACAGCGCCTCGATGATGCGCTTCCTGAGAGTCTCAGAACGCCACGGAACGGCGCCGGCAACGAGCGCGAGAGGGACAAGAAGGCCCAGCGCGGCGGCGGCCAGCGCCCAGCCCCACGCGTGACGGCGCCTCACAACACTGCACTGTAGCAGGGTTCGCGGACGGCTACCCGCACGCTGGGTGACGGCATTCGCAGCGGAGCTCGGTCTGCTGGCCCTTTTCCTTGCAGACCTCGCTGCAATATTTGCCGAACTCGCCGCCTTTGGCGACCATGCAGTTGCACACGGGGTGCGCGCATTTCTGAACGTCAGCCACGGGGCCTCCTGCTGGGAATCACGGGCACCGTCTGCGCAGAATGTAGGCCGCGGCGGGCTGAGCCGCAAGCTCGTCGGTTTTCGATCGGCGAGACTCTTCAGTTTTCAGTGAACAAGCCGCTTCCGGTGCTCGGCACACGTCTGACAGATGCCGTCTTTTTGAAGCCGCTCGGGCGGTGTCGGCTGACCGCACGCTTCGCACGTTCTGAACAGCGCCGCGCGAGACTCTCGCACGCCCTTGAGGAGCGCGCCGAGCGCGTTGAAGAGCGCCGTTTCCGGCAGCCGCCGCCATTTGAGCACCCCAACCCGCCGCAACCTCGCAGCCATCGTGCGCGGTATGTCTCGCACCGGCGTGAGCCCGGAGACGACGACGCTCCCCTCCGTCAGCGACACGACGATTTCCGGGGGCTCGCCGGCGACGAACTCGAGCGCACCGTCGGCGTGCTCGTGGCGCTCGACCGGCTCCGGTAGATGCGATTCCAGGTAGGCAATCAGCTGCTCGTAGCGTTCGGGTGCGTCCATGTGCCTCTCGCTCCGCGCATCAGCCCGGCGGACGCCGATGGCGCGTCGCCTGCTCGTAGGCGTACGCGAGCCCCAGCACGCGGCGATCGGCCCAGAGCCGGCCAAGGAACGAGACGCCGAACGGATACCTGCCGCCAAGCAGTCCAGCAGGCACCGTCACCTGCGGCAGACCGGTCATTGCGCTCTCCTCGCACGTCCCGGGCTCCTCACCGTAGCGCACCAGCCCGCCTTCGTGGGTCGCCGGCCGCGCTTGGTTCGCCGGGTAGAGCAGGGCATCCAGGTGTTCCCGCTCCATCAGGTCGACGAACTGCGCTCTGAAGTCGTCGCGCGCCGCATGAAATGCCTTCACCGCGGCGGCGCGGTCCGGTCCCGCCGGCCGGCGCCGAATGGCGTCCTCGAACCGCCGAGCGCTCGCGGGCGCGAGCTTTCCGGAGGCGAGCAACTGCTCGATCGTGAGCGAGCGCTCTCCGGGGGCGGCGCCACGCGACAAGTACGCGTTCCAGCCGTCCTCGAGCGAACCCGGCGCGCTGCCTCGCGCGCGCCGGTATTGATCGTCCAGGTCCGCAATGCCGACGTCGACAACCCTGGCGCCTGCCGCCCGCAGCTCTTCAACAACCGTCTCCATCGCCGCCGCCGCCTCGCGCTCGCCGGTGACGCCAACGAACAGTTGTCGCATCACTCCGACCCGCGCGCCCTTGAGCGCATTGGCGTCCAGGGCGGAAGTGAACGATCCGCCCGCGTGCCGATCCGCCTCCGCGGTCGCCTCGTCGGCAGGGTCCGATCCTGTGACGGCGTCGAGCACGAGCGCCAGCTCTCGCACCGACCTCGCGATCGGGCCGACTGCGTCGTTGTAGGGGTTGAGCGGCATCACTCCCGCACGGCTCGTCAGGCCCCGCGTTGTTCGAATGGTCGCGAGCGACGCGAACGACGCCGGATTCGACAGCGAGTTGCACGTGTCGGTGCCGAAGCCGAGCGTCACCAGGCTCGAGGACACAGCGACCGCCGTCCCGCCGCTCGAGCCCGCCGTGCTGAGCGTCGGATCGTACGCGTTGCCGATCGTTCCACCGACCGAGCTGATCCCGAAGTCGCCGAACGGAAACTCGTCGAGGTTGGTTTTTCCGATGAAGACCGCGCCCGCGCGGCGCATGCCCGCCGCGACGCGCGAGTCGAGCCTCGGCTCGTGGCCCGCCAACGCGAGCGATCCGCCTGTGGTCGGCATTCCCAGGACGTCGATGTTGTCCTTGAACGCCACGGGGATGCCGTGGAGCGGACCGCGCGCGCGGCCGGCGGCGCGCTCCGCGTCGAGCCGGCGAGCGTCGGCGATGACGCGTGGATTGAGCGCCAGCATCGATCGGAGCATCGGACCATGGCGATCATGGGTCGCCAACCGCGCCAGATATGCCTCGACCACGTCAACCGTCGTCACGTCACCGCGGGCGAGTGCGTCCGCAATTTCTGGTGCCGTCTTCTCGACGACCGTCAACGAGCTCGCGGCTGGGCCGTGCCCTGGCCCCGTCGGTATCTGCCAGTTCGCGATCTGTGCGCGCTGGAGTCGTGTGAGCCCGCGAAGATCCGGTTCAGCGACAAGGCGGCGCGCGATGCTCGTAACGCGGGCAATTTCCGATCCCGGCGCGGGTATCTTCGAATCGGATCCCGCGTAGGGGGCTTCGAACTTCGGCGCGACGAGGCCGTTCTGAATCGGAATCGGAAATCCACCACGGGGGTCGTAGGCTTCGCTCAAACCCTTCACGACGAAGGTCATCAAGGCGAGCGTTGCGCCCGGTGGGATTCGGAGGGAGAACACGTATCCGATGTGCGCCGGGTCGTATCCGGGCCATCTGTCGGTGAATGGGTCCGCGTACATGTCGCCGACAGCGGTCAGGAGCCCCGCGGCGCGACTCCCGAGCACGTGTGCGGATGGTCCATGCCCCGAGGGTCCCGCGAGCGGGTCCGGCGTCCGCCGCGCGTTCTGCATCACCGTGACGAATGTGTCGGTCAGGTCGATGTGGCGGTCGCCGTTCGACGTCGTCGCCACGGTCACCAACCCGCCGTCCTCGAACGCGCCCGACGCGCCACCCCATGCCACGTCGATTCCGCGGGCGTCGCTGGCGGTATTCGTGTAGCGGTCCACGTAACGGAGATAGTCTGTCTCCTTCGGCGCAAAGATGGCGCGGGCGATCAGGATTCCGCCTTCGAGCACGGGCGTCATCGAGTCGAAGCGCTCGCCACCATCGTGCGCAAGCCCGAAGCCACGCAGGTACGTGCTGGGAACCAGCGTTTGCCCGCGTCCGTCGCGCACACGTATTTTCAGGTACCCAAATCCGTTGAAGGGGTTCGCGCGCCCGCCCGTGGCAATGCCGCCGCTGTCCTGCGCCCACGACGACGTGTCCTGCACGTCCCAGAACTGACCGTCGGCCGATGGAAGGCGCGTCACGGCGTGCACGTCGAGCGTCGAGAGTGTCAGAACCGCCGCCAGCACCAGGGAGAGACCGACTGCCGCACGGGCGCGCGCGGGAGAGGAAACGATCATCGCTCGGGCAGCGCGAAGGCGGTCAGCACGCTGCCCGACGGGACCAGCAGGTACTGACGTCCGTCGAGCATGTAGGTCGTGCCCGCGGTGGCGCTCATCGGGAATCCCAGCTGGTAGTGCCACAGGTTCTTGCCGGTGCGGGAGTCGAACGCCATGATGTTGCCGTCGCCGTCCCCCGCGAAGACGAGACCAGATGCGGTCGTCAGGACCCCGGACGAGGACACGGAGGTGTAGCGGAACTCCCATTTCCGGTCGCCGGTCACCGGGTCAATCGCGCGCAGCGCACCGAAGTTCTTCTGGTCGCGCGGCCGCTGGGTTCCTCCTCCCGTGTACTCCTCGCCCGGCTTGAATTTCTGATCGAAGGCGTAATACGTCGCGCACGTCTCGCGCGCCGTGACGAAGAACAGACGCGTCGTCGGATCGTAGGAAGGCGACATGAAGTTGGTGCCGCCGCCGAGATCCGGGCAGGTCTTCGTGCCCTCTTCGTCGGGTAGGTGGCCCGGAAAGAGGATCGGTCGGCCGTCAGGCCCGATTTGATTGGCCCAGGTCGTTTCGACGAACGGCTTCGCCACGATCACCTTTCCCGTTTCGCGATCGATGGTGTAGAAGAAGCCGTTGCGGTTGGCGAACATCACGACCTTTCGCGGCTGCCCGTTGATCGTGAGATCGGCGAGCACGGGGACCTGCGTCGAGTCCCAGTCGTGCACGTCGTGCGGCGTGAACTGGTAGTGCCAGCGCCGAGCGCCCGTGTCCGCGTCGAGGGCGACAAGCGATGTGGTATAGAGATTGTCCCCTTCACGTGCGTTGCTGTAGTAATCGGGTCCAGGATTGCCCGTGCCGAAGAAGACCAGGTTCTGCTGTGGATCGTAGGTGCCGGTGACCCAGATCGATCCGCCACCGTGCAAGTAGGCGTCACCCGTCGGCCACGTCCTGCCGCCCGGGTCGTCCGGCCCGGCAACCGTATAGAAGCGCCATGCGCGTTTGCCGGTCTGCGCGTCATATGCGTCGATGAAGCCGCGGATTCCATACTCGGCGCCCGCGATCCCGACGATCACCTTGTCCTTCACCACCAGCGGCGCGACCGTGGCGGAGTAGCCGGCCTTCGCATCCGCCAGCTCGACATCGAACAGCACGCCGCCCGTTTTCATATCGAGCGCGACCAGGTGCGCGTCGATAGTCGCCATGAAGAGCCGATCGCCAAGCACGCCGAACCCGCGGTTGACCGGGCCGCAACAGAGCTTCAGATCCTCCGGCAGCGTTCGCCGATAGCGCCAGATCTGCCGGCCCGACCGCGCATCGATCGCCCAGGCGTTGTTGTTGAAACCGGTGACATACAGCACGCCGTCCACGACGATCGGCGTCGCCTGAAAGCTGCCGAGCGTTCTTGTCTGAAACGTCCACTGCGGCGTCAGCCGCCCGACGTTCTCCGGCGTAATCTGTGCGAGGGGGCTGTGGCGGTGTCCGCTGTAATCGCCCGAGTAGGTCAGCCACCGCGTCGGATCCTTGAGGCCGTCCATCAGATCCTGCGGCGCCACAAGCCGAGCCTCGGGCTGCTGGGCAGCGAGCCCAGCCGATCCGACCAGGATCATCGCCGCGATCACATTCGACGGGCGCATGAGGTCTCTCCTCTGTCTCAACTGTCCCATTAGCGGGCGGCTGTATCCGTGCCGCGCAGTGTGCTCAGATACCCGATCACATCGTCGAGGTCGCGTTCGTTCAACCGTTCGAGGCCAAACGTCGGCATGAGCGAGACGTTCTCGTAGATCACGTCCTGCAGGTCTGCCTTCAGATAGCCCTGGATCCGCTCGCGCGTGTCCATGATCTGAATGCTGAAGACGTCGTCGTTCTTCTTGGTTCCCCGGATGCGCTGGCCCCTTTTGGTTACCAGCGTGACGGTTTCATATCCGGGCGCCATCCAGGCCGAGGGCGTCCGGATTTCGCGGACGAGCGCCGCGCGCGAGCGCGCCACGCCGATTCGCGTCAAATCGGGCCCGAGCCGTCCGCCCTTGCCCGCTATGCGGTGGCAACTCTGGCACTCGGACGCGAACAGCCGCTCACCGTTCGTCACGTTGCCCACAGGGCGCTCGGGCGGGGCCACGGTGCCGACATTGCGCAGATACGCGATGATCTGGAGGATGTCGTCGTCCGGCGTCTCCCTGGACGACGGCGGCATATCCGTCCCGGGCACACCTTTACGAATTGTGTCGTAGAGCCGCTCGTCGGTGGCGCCGCCTGCGACCACGGCGGTCAGATCCGGGCCGCGATAGCCGGCCGCGTCGAGGCCGTGACAGTCGGCACACCGGATGCGATACAGCATCATGCCGGCGTTGATCGACTCCCGGTTGCCAAGATGCGGGTTGTGGGCGGCAGGGTTTTCTGCCGGCGGCTTCTGAGCGCCTGCGGCCTGGCCAGGCCCGACCTCGGCAGCGCGGGCGTTGCCGGCGGTGAGCATCGCAAAGCACACGAAGCCTCGCACGACGATCCTCATCTGACCTCCCTATCAGGCGATGCCAGCGCCGCCTTGACCCGTTCCGGGGTGAACGGCACTTCCCGGACGCGGGCTCCAGTGGCATCGAAGATTGCGTTGCCGACTGCAGCGGCGACGACCGTAATCGCTGTCTCCCCGGCGCCATTCGCCTCGGCGTCAGGGCGATTGATCAACACGCTTTCGATGGCCGGCGCCGCCAACCCGAGCGGCAGGCTGTGGTAGGTTCGCCAATCAATCGACGTCACCTGCGCATCGTCCCACGTCACCTGCTCTCCGAGCGCGCGGCTCAGACCCTGCAGCGCGCCCCCCTCGATCTGATTGCGCATCCCGTCGGGGTTCGAGATCGGCCCGCAGTCTTGCGCGACAACGAAGCGCTTCGCCGTCACCCTGCCGCTGCTGCGGTCGACGTCGACCTCTGCGACCATGGCGACGTATCCGTTGTTGCCCTCATAGACGACGCAGGCAATGCCTCGGCCGGTCGCGACGCCTGAAGGTGAGGGCGTCGGTTTGGGCGATGGACGGGTCTCCCACTGCGCCGCCTTTGCCGCGGCGGATACCGCCTCCTTGAGCCGTGTGTCGCTCACATGACGAAGGCGGTACTGGACCGGATCTGCCTTCACGTGAGCCGCCACTTCATCGAGGAAGCATTCGTGCGCAAACGTGTGCTGGAGGCGCGCCGGCGAGCGGAGCGGTCCGGTGAAGAAAGGCGACTCCACAGTGTGCGTGAGCACGCGTTCGTTGGCGACGGTACCCGCCCCGCCGGCCCTGCCGGAGACGCGTCCCGCGACGTACGATGGGGCGGCGTTGCTGCCGTTGCGGAACTCGCCGCTCGGGTCCGAGGCTGCTCGCGGCGTCAAAGGGGAGGGCTCGAACCCGGCGAGCATCCCGGTCACGACATTTCCCGGCCGATCGTACCCGGGGCGGCCGCCGCGGGACGGGGACCATGACTCGCAGTGCCAGGCGAGGATCCCGCCGGCCCCATCGATGCCGACGCGCTGATCGATGACGTACGCCGGTCCGTAGTTTTCCCACGCCATTTCGTCTTTGCGCGAGAGCTGCACGCGGACCGGCCTCGAGACGGCCTGTGACAGGAGCGCCGCATCATAGGACACGGTGTCCGCGCCGTTGATGCCGTAACATCCCGCGCCGCGCGTGAAGATGACGCGGACGTTGTCTACCGGGATCCCGAGCAGCATGGCCACGCCGCTTCTGGTCGGATAGGCCGACTGAGTGGCCGACCAGATCGTCGCGCGCTGTCCGTTGACGTCGGCGACCGCGCACGAAGTGCCCATCGAACCGTGCATCTGAAACGGATGCCGGTAAGTCGCCTGGAGAACCGTCGCGGCCCCCGCGAACGCGCTGTCTACGTCGGCCGACCTCACCACGTACGCATCGCGTGCCGGCAGCTTTTTCAGATCGTCGTAGTAGGTCTGCTGGCTCGGGAGCGGGCCGCCTGACGACCACGTGGCCTTGAGCGCGTGCGCCGCCCGCATCGCCTGCCATGGCCGTTCGGCGATCACCCCGACAAAGCTCTTCTTGACGACGACGCTCACGATGCCAGGCATCGCGCGGACGGAGCTCTCGTCGACCTTCATGAGCCTGGCGCCGACGGCCGGCGGCCGCACCACGGCGCCATGGAGCATCCCGGGCACGCGCACATTGTGGACGAATTTGAATTCACCGCTCGCCATCGCGCGCATGTCAACACGCGGCGCCGGAGAGCCGAGCACCGTCCACTCCTGCGCCGGCTTCCGCTTCGCGCGGCTGTCCATCGGGACATTGAATCGCCTGCCGGCCACCAGCTCGCCATAGGTCGCGCGCTTGGCGCGATCAGCGCTCGACATGATCACGCCGCCGGCAACGGTCAGCTCAGTCACCGGCACCGAGAGGCGTGTGGAGGCGAGCCGCAGCAGAGTCTGGCGGGCGGTTGCCGCCGCCTGCGCAAGGTTGCGCTCGTTGAAGTTCGTCGGCGTCGACTGGCTCCCCGACGTCGTGCCCTGGTCGGGGGTCACCGCCGTGTCGCACTGGATCACGCGGATGCGATCGATGCGCACCGAGAGCTCCTCCGCGACGAGCTGTGTCTGGGCCGTCAGGATTCCCTGGCCGAGCTCGCACTTGCCCGTGTATGCGGTGACCGTGCCGTCGGCCGCGATGGCGATCCACGAGTCGAGCTGTCCGGGATCGATGTGGGAGGCGCGTGTCCCGAACTCACCTTGATCGCTCGGCCACAGGTCTTCCGGCGCCGCGAGAGCGGCAGCGCCAAAGCTCACGATCAGGGCACCGGAGGTCTGTAGAAAGTCGCGCCGCGAGAACCCCGCGCGTGCCATCGCTCTGCGAGCGTCCCGCGTCACCTCCCCCTCCCCGTCGCTGCGGACTTCGCGTATTTTTTGATCGCCGCCAGCATTCGTGTGTGCGCAAAGCAGCGGCAGAGAACCCCGGACAGCGCCTGTTGGATCTCGGCATCGTTCGCGCGGGGATTCTGATCGAGGTATGCCTTCGCTGTCAGGATGACGCCGTTCAGGCAGAAGCCGCATTGGGCGGCCTGCTCGTCGATGAATGCCTGCTGGATCGGGTGAGGCGTTGCGGACGTGCCGAGCCCTTCGAGCGTGGTGATTGTGGCGCCGTTCATCATCGACACGGGGGTCACGCACGAGCGGATGGCCCGGCCGCCGGCGATGACTGTGCAGGCGCCGCACTGCCCAAGACCGCAGCCGAACTTCGGACCGCTGAGCGCGAGGTCGTCGGTCAGGACGTACAACAGCGGCGTCGCGGGATCGACATCCACGGAATGGGAGCGGCCGTTGACGGTCAGCCTGATTGTGCTCACGGGCGCATTATACGGCTCATGATCTTGGGGCCGTCACGTTGTCTCAGCACCATGCCGGGGCGGCTCACTTGGCCGTTTCCCCTCCGCTTCGGATCTTCTCGATTTTGCGGTCGCGTTCGGACGTAAGCCGCTCGCGCTCGCGCCGGTACTCGTGCTCGATCGTGTCAAGGGTCGAGGGATCCGTCGCCTTGCGACGATTGGACTCGTGCAGCACTTGCGCTTCGGCCAGCTTCGCTTCGTAGAAGTTCCGGATCTCGGCGATTGCGGCCTTCTGCGCATCCGTCACGGTACGGCTCGCGATCCCCGCCTCTTCATCGCGCTTCCTCAACCGCTCCATCGCCAGTTCGTACGCGGACTTGGGGGCTCCGTCTTGCGCCATGGTCGAATCTTAACCAATTACCGGCACCAAGACACCCGGATCCCCGGATCTGGTAGCCTTCACGGCATGCGAATCATCGTTCTGTTTTTCATTCTCGGGTCGGCGCTCCCGGCGTCGTACGCCGGCGCGGCTGAGGCACAAGCGGTCGGTGGGACGGACAAGGCTCGCCCGGTCGCAGGCGATCCCGGCATGTCCACGATGCTCGTGATGGATCAACCTCAATTCCGCGTCCTTCGAGACTTCGCGGAACCCGGCGCCGTCCGCCGCATGCACTCTCACGACGACGCGACATGGCATGTCTTCGTGCTGGTCACGGGTCAACTCTTGCTGACGGTTGAAGGCGAGACGCCGGTCGAGGTGACTCAAGGCCAGGTGCTGTCGCTCAAAGGCGGCGTGAAGCACACCTTCAAGAATACCGGCACCGTTGCCGCAACCATTGTCGAAGTGTTTGGCAAAGCGCCGGCGGGAGGCGCCGACCAGGACGGCCTCGTATCGGCGGCGCTGGGGATCGCGTGCGGCCTCAGGTCCCCTGGCTCCAATCGTGATTGCCAATGATCACCTTCACGTCGGTAAAGAAGTTCCAGCGGAAGTAGCCGCCGCCGACCGCGCCGCCGAGCTCGGTGTTGTCGCCGAGCGACAAGCGGACCACGCCCGGGCCGTAGCCGTAGTACGGAATCCACGGGCCGTGCTCGGGAACAGCAAGCTGGGGGTTGAATCCCAGAGCGAATTCGCGAAATGCTTTGCCGGCGTCTCCCGCTCTCGCCATTTCGGCCTCGACGGCGGCTTTGCCGCTCGTCGCCGCGACGTCG
Organism: Vicinamibacterales bacterium; assembly: GCA_035510155.1. Lineage (GTDB taxonomy): Bacteria > Acidobacteriota > Vicinamibacteria > Vicinamibacterales > CAVVIG01 > DATKHR01. The sequence goes on along the minus strand of DATKHR010000410.1, from coordinate 9,975 downwards.
ACGACGCGGCCCCGAGCCAAGCGCAGCTTCAGGCCTTCGACCGGCCGTCCGTCCCACTGTGACGACGGAAATGCGATGATGCCTTCCACGCTTTCCTCGATCGGCGCCGTTCGGACCACGCCGGCCGGCAGCTCGATCTCTTTATCGATCAACACGAGGCCTCGAGCGGCCCGCGCTCGCGAGGCGTCGCCGTCCTGGAGGTTGATGGGGCGATCGCCAACGCGAAATCGGAGATCGGTGCCACTTGGCGACGTCAAGTGAACCTCTCCGGTGCGAAGCGCGGCGGCGAAGGCCCGTTCGTGCGCGGCCAGGGCCGCGTAATCGGTTTCGAGCAAGGCGCGTTGGTAGAGGGAATCAATCGCGACACGTGGCGGGAGGGGTTGCCCCGGCAGGGCGTATGCGCTGCCGTTTTCGACCCAGTGGAAGTGGACTGTTCTTCGACCCCGACGCTCGGTCAGATCGTCTTTCAACCAGTCCTGCATCGCCAGATAGGCCGCGTGCGCGGGCGTCGCGCCAGGCATCATGATCGCGGCGTCGATGTCACGAAACATGGCCTTGTAGGCGGCTCGCGCGTCGCGATTGCCCTTCGCAAGCACTGGCGCATCGAATGATTCGGGAACCGGCTCGCGCAGGATCTCGACGACGCCGAGGTCAACGGCGCCCGCCCGCATGACTTCATAACGAAGGTACGGGACGAGGCCGTCGAAGATTCCCGGCTCTGCGATGGACATGACGCGCTCGCCGGGTGTGAGCGCGAGCTGCCGGACCACCCGGCGGGCGATCGCCTGGTAGTCGAGCGACAATCGGGGCTGAGCGAGCAGGGGCGCGACGAGCGTGAGGGCCGCCGCGAGGAATGTGAGACGTCGCATCCGGTCATTATCGATGAACCGGGGCTGCTTCTCGCCGGGAGAAAGCGACGCGTTCAACCGCTGAATGGGGCTACGATACGCGGATGCTTTTACACCTCGTGTGCTTCAAGTACAAGCCGAGCGTCGACCATGAGACGCGTACGGACCACCGCAAGCGTTTGCGCGCCCTCGCCTCGTTGGACGGGATCGTGGACCTCAAGGTTGGCGAGGACGTCCTCCGGTCGGTCAGGTCCTACGATACGGGCCTCTCTGTCACCTTTCGTGATCGGGCAGCGCTCGAGACCTACGCGAAGGACGCGCGCCACGTTCCCGTCGCACAGTTCGGTGTTGGGATTTCTGAACACATCGTGTCGTGCGATTTTGAGATTTAACACCGTCCGTCGTTGACGTTTTCGGACATCAAACTTTCGGCGTCTTGCACCGTCTATTGCGGACAGGATGCTGATTGCTGCCGCCGCAAGCGTCGCCGTGACGATCGTCACGACGATGGCGGGTGCGGCCGATGGACTCGCCGTCAAGTCCATGCCGCCGATGGCGGTCAGCGTGCAGACGGAAGCGAACGTTCCCCCAGGGCTTCTGGCGATCCTGCTTGGTGAGACCGAGGCCATCTGGCGCGGGACCGGCATTCAGTTCATCTGGGAGGGGGACGCCGCGCGCGGGCGCTCACCGTTGCCGCCACTGCGCAGATCGGGCATGCTGCGCGTCGTGATCGGCCACGACACCCGTTCCGCTCGGGCTCCCCATTTGCCGCTCGGCTGGATCAAGTTCGAGAGCCCGACGACCCCGGACCATGAGATCTATCTCTCCTACGACAACGCGGTCACGCTGCTGGAGGAGTCGTCGGGCGTCGTGGGTCGCTTGGATTCGATGCCGCGGCTGAAGCGCGACACGTTGATCGGACGCGCGATGGGACGCGCGTTCGCCCACGAGCTCGGCCACTACCTCTCCGCATCGACGGCGCATACGGAGAAAGGGTTGATGATGGCGGTCCATTCCGCGGTGGAGCTCTTCGGAACCGAACGCACGCACTTCTTTCTGGAGCCGGCGGAACAGGCGAGGATGGTGGCGAGATTTACATCTATTTACATGGCCTCGCGCAGTTGAATCGCGCTACCATCGCGCGAACCGTCATCTTCCGCGAGGTCTCACATGTCCAGAACAAAGGCAGCTGGTGCTCTGCTGCTGGTTTTCGTTTGCTGGGTCGGAACAGCTGCGCCACGGGCGCAGAAACCGGCCGAGAAGCTCACTCCGGCGGCGCATTCGGCCCGGCCGCTCACAACCCCCAAGGAACAGTTCGGCTGGGACATCGGCGACGACTACCGCCTGGTGAACTACACACAGTATGTCGAGTACGTCAGGAAGCTCGGCCAGCAGTCCGATCGTATGAAAGTCGTGGAGATCGGCAAGACCGAAGAAGGGCGGCCCGAGCTGACCGTGATCATCACCTCGCCGGAGAATCAGAAGCGGCTGGCGCAGCTCAAGGAGATGAACCGCAAGCTCGCGCTCGGAGAGCCGACTGAAGAGCAGGCGCACGAGTTGGCCAAAGAGGGCAAGGCGGTCGTCTGGATCGACGGCGGCCTCCACGCAACCGAGGTACTCGGCGCGCAGCAGCTCATCGAAACCGTTTACCGGCTCAACACCAGGACCGATCCGGAGACGACGCGGATCCTGAACGACGACATCGTCCTGTGCACGCTCGTCAATCCCGACGGGATGGAGTTGGTGTCGAACTGGTACATGCGCGAGACGGACGAGAAAAAGCGCTCGACGAACGGCATTCCGCGCCTCTACCAGAAGTACATCGGGCATGACGACAACCGCGACTTCTACATGATGAACATGTCGGAGAGCGTGAACGCGAACAAGGTCATGTATCGCGAGTGGTATCCGGCGATCATGTACAACCACCATCAGACCGGACCGGCGGGAGCCGTCCTGTTCGCGCCGCCGTTCCGCGATCCGTTCAACTACAACTTCGATCCGCTGATTCCGCTCGGGATCGACATGGTCGGCTCGGCGATCCACACGCGGCTCGCCGTCGAAGGGAAGCCCGGCGCGGTGATGCGGTCGGGCGCGCCCTATTCAACCTGGTTCAATGGCGGCCTTCGGACGACGTCGTATTTCCACAATCAAATCGGCATCCTCACGGAAACCATCGGGAATCCGACGCCGGTGCAGATCCCGTTCGTGGTGAGCATGCAGTTGCCGCGCGCAGACGTCCCCAACCCGATCGCGCCGCAGACGTGGCATTTCAAGCAGTCGATCGAGTATTCGCTGACGAACAACTATGCGATCCTCGACATCGCGTCCAAACGGAAGGAAGACTTCCTGTTCAACATGTACCGGATGGCCAGAAACGCCATCGAGAAGGGCACCACCGATAGCTGGACGATTCATCCCAAGCGCATCAGGGCGGCCGAGGACGCCATTACGTCGCAGTCCGGCCAACCAGCCGGAGGCGGCCCCGAGAACATCGGCCCACGCGGCGGCCGGGGCGGCGGCAACGCGGGCGGCGCCGGGGCGCCGCTGTCAATCTACGCGAACGTGCTTCACGACCCGAAGATGCGCGATCCGCGCGGTTTCATCGTGCCGTCCGACCAGCCGGACTTCCTGACCGCAGTCAAATTCATCAACACGCTCATCAAAGCCGGCGTCCTCGTCCAGCGGGCCACCGCGGCCTTCACAGTCGGCGGCAAGCCGTATCCAGCCGGATCGTACGTCGTCAAGGCGGCACAGCCGTTTCGTGCGCACGTGATGGATATGTTCGAGCCGCAGGATCATCCCGACGACATCCCGTACCCGGGCGGCCCGCCGCGCCCACCGTACGACGTCACGGGCTACAACCTCTCGTACTCGATGGGGATCACGTTTGATCGCATCCTCGACGCCTTCGACGGTCCTTTCGAGAAGGTCCCGGATTTGGCGCCGGTTCCGCCCGGCAAGGTGGCGGCGGGCGGGGCGGGATATCTCCTGAGCCATGAGGTCAACGATGCGTTCGTTGCGGTCAATCGGCTCTTGAAGGCCAACGAGGAGGTGTTCTGGCTGAAATCCCCGACGAACGCGGGCGGCAAGACCTACCCGGTCGGCACGATGTACATTCCTGCGAAGGCATCGACGTTGCCCATTCTTCAGAAGCTCGCGAGCGAGAAGGGTCTGAGCTTCGACGCCGTGCCGGCCAAGCCGGCGGGCGACGCCATGAAGCTGAAACCGGTGCGGATCGGTTTGTGGGATCAGTATGGCGGATCGATGCCATCCGGGTGGACCCGTTGGCTGCTCGAGCAGTACGAGTTCCCGTTCACCGTCGTCTATCCGCAGACACTCGACGCCGGCAACCTGAACGCGAAGTTCGATGTCCTCATCTTCGTCGACGGCGCGATCCCCGAGCGGGACGGTGCGGGGGGGCGCGGCGAGTTTGGCGGACAGCCGCCGGCGGACTCGATTCCCACCCAGTTCCGTGGCTGGCTCGGGCGCGTGACGGTGTCGAAGACGGTTCCCGAAATCAAGAAGTTCATGGAGGGCGGCGGAAACGTCCTCACGATCGGATCCTCGACCACCCTCGGGTACCTTCTCGGCCTGCCCATGCGCAACGCGCTCGTCGAGACGGTCAACGGCGTCACGCGTCCCCTCCCGCGCGAGAAGTACTACGTGCCCGGCTCGATCCTGGAGGCGCGGATCGACAACACCCAGCCGGTGGCCTACGGCATGGCAGAGAAAGCGATGGTGTTCTACGACGAGAGCCCGGCGTTTCGGTTGGAGCCGGATGCCGCCGGGAAAGGCGTGAAGCCGATCGCCTGGTACGGCAGCCCGACGCCGCTTCGCAGCGGGTGGGCGTGGGGGCAAGCGTATCTCGACGAGGCTGTCTCAATCATCGAAGCGCCGGTCGGCAAGGGACACGTCGTGCTGTTTGGGAACGAGGTCCTGTGGCGCGGGCAGCCGCACGGGACATTCAAGATGTTTTTCAACGGCATCTACTACGGCAGTGCGACCGCACAGCCCGGTGCCGGCTCCCGTCCAACCGAACAGCCGTAGGGGATGAGGCGGGAAGGGCTGGTCAGGCAGGAAGGGGTCGGGGAGGGCCGCGCGATCGGTTAGGCTGCTGCGCGAGGCGGGAAAAACCTCCGGCGCAGAGCCCGGATGATGAACGACGCGAAGGCGAGAACGACGAGCAGCAGCGCCACGGCGATGGCCAGCGCTATTCGGGGGGACCTGAGGGCCGTGTAGGAGAGGGTCACGGTGAGGAGGTCCTCCCCCAGACTGAGGAGCCAGTTGGAGAACGGCTCCGGGCTGGCGTTCGCCGCGACGCGCGTCCCGGCCTTCGTCACATGTGTGGTCATGGCGACGGAGCCGCCGAGGAGCGCCGCCAGGGCCCGCGCGAGTGGTGAGGCATTGCCGAGCGCCATCACCGCGAGGAGGGCGCCACCAAACGGCCTGATGACGGTGTGGACCATGTCCCACAGGGAGTCGAGCCACGGAATCTTGTCCGCGATGAATTCGACAAGGTACAGCCCAACCGCGACGCCGATGATGATCGGGTTGTCGAACGCGCGAAACTGGTCAGGAAGGGTGACCAGGCCGTAGCGCGAGCTGATCCCGATCACCGCGATCGTCGCGTACACATTGAGGCCGGACGCGAAGGCAAGCGGAATCGCGCTTCCGAGCGCGGTCAGGACCGGCATCGCTTCCATCATCGTAGCGCCAAGGGAAAGGAGAGGCCGGCTGCACGCTCAGGTCAGGGATCGGGCACGAGCTCTGGCGAGGGGATGAAATTGTGCAGGTGCCGGCCCACGATCTCCTGGATCACGAGGTCGGGGTGTTCCCGTTCAACGACCTCCGCATCGAAGTCATTCTGCCAGAGGTAGACGGCGCGGCTGAAATGCTCCGAGAGAAACGGCGCCAGCTGCGAGGCAAATGAATCGCGAAAAATAACGGTCCGCGGCAGCGTCGAGCCAGGAATCTCCGTGACGAGCCGCCCGACCTCATCATCGGGTTGCCCGCCGGATGGCTGGACGACGCGGGCCAGGCGCGGGCGCCGGGGCACGAGTCGCAGATCCTGCTCTCTCAGGACACGCTTCAACCCCATCATGCCAGCCAGATCCTTGCCCGCAACGTCGAGCGACACGGCGTCGAATTCATCGCGTGTCCACGGTGCGGGAATCGACGGCACCTCGGCGCGCGCCGCGTTGACGATTGTCTGGTAGGCGACGAACGCTCCGCGGTCGTTCCAGTGCGTATCGGTCTTTTGATAGATTCGTTCTCGCGCTCTCGCGGCAACGAGCGCCGGCCGGACATCGACGAGCACTTTCGTGTCCCACAGGTTTCCGTAGAACTGATCCGTGCGCGACTTCTCGCCGATTCGGACGACGGTCGATGGCATCTCGTCCGGGTAGAGCACGTGTTTGTCGGGGGCAATCAGGAACAGGTAGGCGATGTTTCTCGCGCGGAGCCATCGCTCGACTCGGACAAGCGCATGCCGCCAGTTCGCGAGCGCCTCCGGCGTCAAGGGGTTTTCCGACACATAGTCCTCGGCCGCGCTGTCATCCGCATAGAAGAACCATCCATTGCGGCCCTTGATGACCGACGCGCTCGGCGAGACGCCGAAGACGAAGAGTTGCGCCTCGCCGTACCACCGGACGAAGGTAGACCGAAGCCCGAAGTGGTCGTTGAACCACGCGCCGATGTTGGTGCCGGTGAAGGCGACGAGCTCGCGGTTCTCGCCTTCCGGATCTCCGCCGTCGCGGCCGGCGACGTTCAGCCCGAGCGGCAGCCAGACAATCAGGACGAAGAGAATGACGAGTGACGCGCGCATCAGAATCGAAAGTAGATGAACGGGTTGTAGGTTCGCGCCGCGACGCTGACGATCGACGCGAACAGCATGGCCGCGAGCGCCGCTGCGCCGAGCCATTCGAGACCGCGATCGCGCAACGAGCGCGGGCGGCTTGCCAGGCGCGCCGCCAGCGTCGGCACCCACGGCATCGACCCGACGGCGGCCGCCAGCAGCGTGATCCACAGCTCCGGCGTGAGGAAGAACCCTACCGTAAACGGCGCCGGGGACGCGGGTCCAAGTCCGGCGAGCGCCTTCAGGAAGGCGATCGAGGCGGGGAGACTGTCGGCGCGGAAGAACACCCAACCGAGCATGACGACCGCCATGGTGTACATGTGCGCATAGACGCGCCCGATGAGGCGCCTAGGGCTGTCCTGCGTTGAGGACCCCGGCGCGGCACCCCAACGCAGGAGCTGCGTTGGGGACGCCACCCGCTCGATGACGAGAAAGGCGCCGTGCCAGATGCCCCAAATGACGAAGTTCCAGCTCGCCCCGTGCCACAGGCCGCAGAGAAAGAACACGGTGACGAGATTCCGATACCGGCGGGCGGGCGTGACCCGGTTGCCGCCGAGCGGAATGTACAGGTAATCACGGAACCACGTCGACAGCGAAATGTGCCACCGGCGCCAGAACTCCTGAACGCTCGACGAGATGTACGGCCATCTGAAGTTCTCCGGAAAGCGGAAGCCGAACATGCGGCCCAGCCCGATCGCCATGTCCGAGTAGCCGGAGAAATCGAAATAGATCTGAAACGTGTAGCAGACGAGGCCGAGCCAGGCGTGCGCGGGTGACAGCTGGGCGACCGGCATGGCGAAGATCCGGTCGGCGGGTGACGCCACGACATTCGCGATGAGCACTTTCTTGCCCAGGCCGAGCACGAACCGGCGGATCCCGTACGCGAAATCGTCCAGCGTGACGACGCGGCGCGCGAGCTGGTCCGCGATGTCACGGTAGCGGATGATGGGGCCCGCGATGAGCTGCGGGAAGAGCAGGAGATACAGCGCGGCGTGCACGGGGCTCTTCTGGGCGGTCGCGTCCCGGCGGGAGACGTCGACGACGTAAGAGATCGCGTGGAAGGTGAAGAAGGAGATGCCGATCGGCAGGAGCACCCGTGGGAGGTTCAGAACAGGGGCTCGAGCGGGACCGACCGCGGAGACGAGCGCGTTCACGTTGTCGGCGAAGAAGTTGGCGTACTTGAACACCCCGAGCACGATCAGGTTGATCGTGACGGCGACCGCGAGCCGCCGTCTCGCCGCTGGCCTCCCGCTGGCGCGGTCCACGGCGATCGCCATCCCGTAGTTGAAAGCAATCGACGCAAGCACCAGCCACGTGAACGACCCCCCGCCCGTGGCGTAGAAAATGACGCTCGCGACGAGCAGCAGGACATTGCCGTAGGTGCCGTGGACGCCTGCCTGCCGACCACCTCGCGCGATGTCGGTCACGAAGTAGAGCGCGAGCAGGATCGGCAGAAAGAGAAAAAGGAATGTGGGCTCTGTGAAAAGCACCGTGAATAGGTGGCGGCCGCCGGATCAATCCTGAGGCTGGGGACTGGCCGCGAAAACGAGAATGTGCTGACGCGGGAGCGATTCATCCACGGTGACGAGGGTGAAGCCTTCGGCCTCCACCTCCATCTTCGCCTCCCGCACGCTCATCTTGTGCTCGGGACGAATCGGAATCGTCGGGTCCTCCTTGCGGTATTCGAGCAGAGCGAGCTGTCCGCGTCGCTTCAGGGCCGCGCGCAGGTGGCGCAGCATCGCCTGGGGTTGAGACAGTTCGTGGTACACGTCGACCATGAGCTCGAGATCGATCGAGTCCGCCGGCAACTTCGGATCATCGATGTCGCCCTGGATCACGGTCACATTGGCGATCTTCTGGCGCTCCAAGCGGCGCCGCAGCATGTCGAGCATCTGAGGTTGCACATCGTTGGCGTAGACGCGTCCGGTCGGCCCCACGCGGGCCGCGAGGCGGACCGTCATGTAACCGGAGCCGGCGCCGATGTCGGCGACCGCCGCCCCCTTGGGAATCTTCAACAATCGAATCGCCTCGTCCGGCGCTTCCTCGTCGAGACGCTCCGTCCGCTCCAGCCAGTCTGCGCCCTGCCATCCCATCACCGGCGCGATGCGCCGGCCCGAGATCGGATGCACGCCAGATCCCTGGAGGGCGACGACGGCTGCGACGAGGGCCGCGACAAGTCGCATCCGACTAGAATAGCAGCTAATGCCTGACACGACGTTGACGCCTTCGCGTCTCTGGCGAACCATGACGCTCGAACAGCGGCAACGCGCAGCCCACGCGTTCTGGTCGGAGAAGGAAGCCGCCGACGATCAGGTTCAAGCCTCGCTCCTCATCGCCCAGCAGAAGAAGTTTCGGCCCAAAACGGTCGCGTCGCTCGATCTCGACAGGAAGGCCCGTCACCTCGCAAGCCTCGTGGCGCTTCCCGACACGCTCGCGGCTCGCGCCCTCATCGTGTATCACCTGGCGGAGCAGCGCGGGATGATGAGCGCCTTTCTGGATGCGCTCGGGATCAAGCACGAGAACGGCTTGATCGAGGAGGACAGCGTGAAGCCGGAGACGGCGAAGCTGGCGCCGGCCGTCGCCAAGCTGACAGCGGAATTCCCGGCCGACGACGTGCGTCTCTATCTGAAAACGCTGGTCTGCCAGGATCCCCAAACATGGGGAGGGCTCAGGGAACTAATGGCTGATGGGTGATGGCTCTGCCGGCGCGTCCTTCAAGTATTTGTCGAACCAACCGATGATACGGTTCAGGCGATCGAGCAGGTGTTGCTCCTCGCGCAGCTCTTGATGAAACCGTCCAGACGTTCGTAGGGCGTGCCGTAGAACCACTCGTCATACGCCGGTCCATCCTCGGTGCCGAACTCGCTCGCCATGTCGATGACGGGCGCGCCCGAAACCGCCGCCTTGAAGCGCGTCGTCTGGGTGACCGCCCACGCCGACAGGTAGCCGCCGTAGGACCAGCCGCCTATGCCGAGCCGATTGGCGTCGGCAACGCCTCGGGCAACCATCGCATCCACGCCGGCCATGACGTCCATGAAGTCACCGCCGCCCCAGTCGGCGCGGTTCATTTCGACGAACTTCTGTCCGTAGCCTGTCGATCCCCGAACGTTCGGGTACAGGACCGCGTACCCTCGCGCGGCGAGCAGCTGTCCCCACGGCTCGAAGGTGTCGGACCATCTGCCGGTCGGGCCACCGTGGACGAGGACGACGAAGGGCAAAGGTCCGCTCGATCCCCTTGGCTCATGGCTCGTTGGCCGCAACAGGGCGGCC
>DATKHR010000409.1:0-2656 GCA_035510155.1 Vicinamibacterales bacterium | reverse complement strand
GGGCAGCCGTGGATTTGTGGGTGAAGGACCTCGCGCCGAGCCGCTCCCTGCGCCGGTGGTTCAATCACGACCCGGCGCGATGGGTGGAGTTCAAGGAGCTCTACGCCGAGGAGCTCGACGCCAAGACGCTGGCGGTTTCCGCCCTCGCCGGCGCCGCCAAACGCGGTCGTATCACACTTCTTTACGGCGCGCGTGACGTCAAGCACAATAACGCCGTCGCCTTACACGCGTATCTCAGCAGCCGGGGCGAGTAGCCATCAGCCATTAGTCATCAGCCATTGATTGCGTCCTCCGCCCGCGGGCGTGTGCTCGCGTTCGCGTTTCTCCTCGCCCTCGTCACATACCTCGATCGCGTCTGTATCTCCGCGGCGGCGCCGGCCATTATGGACGACCTCCATCTCTCCTTTCTGCAGATGAGCGTTGTCTTCAGCGCATTCACCCTTGCCTATTCGCTTTTCGAGGTGCCGTCGGGTTGGCTCGGCGACGTTAAGGGCCCGCGAAGCGTGCTGACGCGCATCGTCCTCTGGTGGTCAGGCTTCACCATGCTGACCGGCGCGGCGCACAGCTTTCCATCGCTGGTCGCTATCCGCTTCCTGTTCGGCGCGGGAGAGGCGGGCGCGTTCCCCAACGTCGCGCGCGCGTTCTCGAGCTGGTTCCCGATCCGCGAGCGCGGGCGCGCAAACGGCGTCCTCTTCCTTGGCTCGCGGCTCGGCGGCATGCTGTCAGCGCCGACGGCGCTCTTCTTGGTTGCGCGCTGGGGCTGGCGCGCGAGCTTTCTCGTGTTCGGATCGCTCGGCCTCATATGGGCCGCGACCTGGCACCGGTGGTTTCGCGACCGCCCGGAAGATCATCGAGATGTCGGCCCCGACGAAATCGCGTGGATTCGCCAGGACCGGGTGACCCAACGCCTACCCGCCGGGAACAGCCCAGGGCACCCCGAGACTGGAGGCGCTGAAGGCGAGGAGGCCGAGCGCACACCGTGGCGTGAGCTCCTCGCCGGAAGAAATCTCTATGCAATCTGCGCGATGTATTTCGCGTTCGGGTACGGCCTGTATTTCTACTTCACCTGGCTCCCGACTTACCTCATCAGTGTGCTGGGATTCTCCAGGTTCAGTGGGGGACTCTTCGCGGCGCTTCCTTTCCTGCTCGCCGGCGCGGCCGACCTGGTGGGGGGAGCGTTGACCGACCACCTCTCACAAACGCGCGGACGTCGCGTCGGCCGCTGCTATCTGGGATGTGCGTCGTTCGGCGCGGGCGCGCTCTTTCTGGCGGCGTCGACGATCGTGCGCTCCCCTGTGGCAGACGCGCTCTTGATCGCGGGCGCGCTGGCATCAGCCGATCTCGCTCTCGGAGCCTGCTGGGCGGTGCCCCTCGATATCGCGCCTGACCACGCCGGTGTGATCACCGGATGCATGAACACGCTCGGGAATCTCGGCGGGCTTGTCGGGCCGCTCGTCGTCGGGTTCGCGGTCGACCGCTGGCGATCCTGGGTGTTCCCGTTCTACGTGACGGCGGGCGTCTACGCCTTCGGCGCGCTCGCCTGGCTCCTCGTCGACCCCGAATCGAGAGCTACGGCGCCGAAGGTGGCGGCACGCGCTTCTTGGTCGCCTGCTCGAACGAGTAGGCCAGCTCGATGAGCCGCGGCTCGCTGCAAGCCATCCCGGTGAAGCTGACGCCCATGGGCCCCGGCTTCGCGTCGAACCCATCCGGAAACGCGGGAGTGGGGGCGTTCGGGACGAGCGCGAACGGGACGATGACAGTGGGATAGCCGGGCTTGGCGGCGATTGCCGCGCCGCTCCCCCCTGGAAACAGCAGGGCGTCGAGCCGCTCGGCCTTCATGATCTCGTCGATTCCATGCGTCGCGCCGAGCGCGATGTCCTTGGCGCGATCCGCCTCGTACCGCGCGCGGTCTCTCTCCACGTCCATCTCGTCGGAGATCTCGAGGTTGGACTGACCGTACTTGATCGAGCCCGCTTTCTCGTGTGCTTTGTTCCACGCGATCAGCTCGCCCAGCGTTTTCACCGGCGCCGCCGGACCGAGCGAAGCGAGCCACTTGTTGAAGTCGCGCTTCATGCCGTACTTCAGCACGACCGAGCACTCCTCGTCGTGACCCCGGCCGTTCGTCGCGCCGCTGCACTGGCCCCAGCGGTTGAAGTTGTTCGCCGGACCGGGATCGACAACGCTCGGAATGTTCGCCGGATCGATGACGACGGCGCCCCGCTGCTTCAGAACCGCAATCGCCTCGTCCATCGCCTTCTTCTGATCGGGGTTCAACCCACCCCGCTGCCCGGTCGCACCAGGCCCACGCCCGCCTCTCTCGGGGCTGCCGCTCGGGTTCGTTCCGCTGCCGCTCGGGTTCGTTCCCCGCTGACCGCTCGTACCAGGCGGCGCAAATTCTTCGTAGTAGTACGCGCGCGGGATGCCAATGCGCGCGCCTTTCAACGCATCTGCATTCAAGAACTTCGTGTAGTCGCGCCCGGCTGCAGGCGCGCACCTCGTCGTCGCCGGGTCGTTCGGATCCGGCGACGCGCTCTCCAGCGCCCCGAACATGATGGCGACGTCAGTGACGCTTTTGGCCATCGGCCCGGCCGTGTCCTGATCAGCCGTGATCGGAATCACTCCGTACCGGCTGACGCGCCCTACGGTTGGCTTGATC
>DATKHR010000408.1:0-7204 GCA_035510155.1 Vicinamibacterales bacterium | reverse complement strand
GCCTTACTGCCAGAACAAGTAGTGTTCGCACCGTTGAAAGAAGGGTTGATTGAACGCGTGTTGCCGGAATGGTCTGGCGCGAGAAATATTCTCCACTTGGTCTACCCGACGCCGCGCGGCATGCTTCCATCGGTCAGGAGTCTGATTGATTACCTGCTGATCCATGTTCCTGCCTGGCTTCAGGAACGAAGCATCTAAGGCTTGGTAGACGGCGCCACAACGTTCGCTGCGGAGCCATTGCCTGCGCCGGAGAGGAGCGAATGTGGCACCAGGACGCGACACCCGCAGCGATGCGTGCCACCGCACTCCTGACAGGTACGGAGATGAACCCAGGCTCCGCCGATCTTGATGCACTCCTGGCATTCTCGTCGCTTTGGGTGCTTGACGCTGGCAACGGCATTGATGTGGACACAACTCTGATCGGACATGACATTCTTTGCGTGCATGCGATCTTTGGTGCGTACCGCCATGCCCCATCTGACTCCGCGATGCATGGGTGTCACTAGCATCCAGCCAGGGCCTCGAGACCGAATCTGCGCATCCGACCGTAGAGCTGTGTACGTGACAAGCCCAGGCGCTGGGCCGCCTTCGATTTATTCCAGTGCGTCTCGCGGAGCACGCGCGCGATCGTTTCGCGTTCGATGGTCCCCAGGTTCGTCGTCGCCGTCCTGTCCTGACCTGACGGTGTGCTCCGTTTCTGCAGCGCGAGATGGTCCGTGTCGATCACGCCGCCGTCCGCCAGAATCGCCGCGCGTTCGAGTGCGTTCCGTAGCTCGCGAACGTTACCAGGCCATTCGTGATCGAGCAGCGCTTCGCGTGCGTTCCTGGTCAGAACCGCCGACAGCCGACCGAACGACTTGCCGATCTCTTGCAGGAAGGCGTCGCTGAGCGGCAGGATATCATCCGGTCGTTCGCGAAGCGGCGGGATGTGGATGTCAAACACGTGCAAGCGGTAGAAGAGATCCTCGCGGAAATCGCCGCAGTCAACGGCTTTCCGGAGATCGCGGTTTGTCGCGGCTACCACGCGGATCTGCGCCTGCACGGTTCGCGTGCCGCCGAGCCGCTGAAATTCGCGCTCTTGCAACACGCGCAAGAACTTTGCTTGCGCGGAGAGGCTCAGTTCGCTGACTTCGTCGAGGAACAGTACGCCCCGGGCTGCGAGCTCGACATACCCTGGCTTCGAGTGCTGAGCGCCCGTGAAGGCGCCGCGCTCGAAGCCGAACACCTCCGATTCCAGGAGCTGCTCGGGCAACGCCGCGCAGTTGAGCGCGACAAACGGACCATTTCGTCGTCGCGATGCGCGATGAATGAGTCTGGCGACAACTTCCTTTCCGGTACCGGATTCGCCCGTCAACAGGACGGTCGTATCCATCGCCGCGACTTTCGCCGCCTTCTTCAAGACGTCGTTCCACTCTGCCGACTCGCCGACCACGCCGGCGTGGGCTGGCGACCCGACTAGATCGCAGATCGGATGGTGATCAGACACTTCATCGAAGAAGGCGAGGGTCTTGATCATGAGCAATGTCTCCGGGCGCTGCGACGCTCACCGCAATTAGCCAGACGATACGGATCACATGCGAGCACCGCAATTGCCGGTCCAGCGGCAACCCTCTGAATCTACAGGTTCGTTCGGGAGAGATGGGATGCCGCGATCTCGCCATTGGCGAGATGTTGGACAACAACGCGGGTCGTGCGAATCGCTGCCAGCCGCGCGCGACCGACTCGGATGTCGGCGACAGCCCTGCGCCGGAGCGCTCACGACAAAGGCTTTGACCTGCGCGCGAGCCGTCACAGCGGGGATCCGTGGCCCGCCCCAAACATCGATCGTGGTGTTGGCGAGCGAAATGCAGTCACGAGCGCGTGCACGATCGCCGATGACCGCACAAGGAGTAGCTCTCGTATGACTGCGAACGAAGCAGCAATTCGGAAGGCCTATCAAGTGGCCGAGAATCAGGACATCGCCGGCTGGGTGAACTGCTTCACCGAAGACGGCACCTTCACCGACGAATCGATCGGTGTCACGTATCGTGGCCCGCGAGAACTCGGGCGCACGGTCGAGATTTACGCGAAAGCGTTTCCCGATATGCATCGCGAGTTGTTCGCGTTCTACATCGTCGGAGACACCGTTGTCGTCGAACTGGCGCTGCAGGGAACGCACAAAGGGCCGCTGCAGCTGCCTGGGGAGACGCATCAACCGACGGGCAAGCGGATGAATGCCCCCTGTTGCGATGTCTTTCAGTTGCGGAACGGAAAAATCCTGAGTTTTAACTGCTATCCGTCTGGCACCGTGATCCAGAAGCAACTTGGCCTCATCCCAGCGGCAGCTGGACGGACTGAACATCATGCTGTCTAACACGACTGACGTTCGGTCGTTTCAGTACTACGCTGCTGGCGCATGGCGCGATGCGGCGAGTGGCCAGGTCTTCGCGGTTCGCGAACCTTATACCGGTCAGGTGTACGCTGAAGTCGCCGCCTGCGGACCGGACGACGCGCGGCTTGCAGTCCAGGCCGCGGCTGATGCCTTCCCGGCCTGGTCGGACACCACGCCTGGCGAACGCGCCCGCTGCTTCCTCAAGGCCGGCGAGATCGTCAAGAGGCGCCGGACCGAAATCGCCGAGATACTCGCGCGCGAAACCGGTAGCACCATCTCCTTTGCTACCTTTCAACAGGATCTCGTCGCGGCCACGCTTCAACAGGTGGCCGGGTGGGTGTTCCTCCCCAAGGGCGAAGTCCTCCAGACGAATCAGCCGGGCGTCCACTCGATCGGCATACGCCGGCCGCTGGGCGTCGTCGCGAGCTTTACGCCTTGGAACGGCGCGAACGTTCTCTCGTGGCGGGCCGTTATCTCACCCGTGGCCGCCGGCAACACCGTGGTCGTGAAGCCTTCCGAGTTCGCGCCGATATCAGCGGGCTTGATGCTCGCCGAGATCGCCGAGGAAGCTGGCTTCCCGAAGGGCGTGATCAATGTCGTGAGTCACGCTCCAGGTGCGGCGGGGGCGATCGCCGACGTCTTCTTCGAGAGCCCAGACGTGCGCGTGATCAACCTCATCGGCGGAGTGAAGACGGCGCGCATGCTCGCGGAACGTGCGGGCCGGACGCTCAAGCGCACGGTTCTCGAGCTTGGCGGCTACAACCCGATGATCGTCCTCGACGACGTCGACGTCGATTTTGCCGCACGCACTGCGACGTTCGGCTCGTTCTTCCACCAGGGACAAATCTGCCTGAACACGAGACGAATCATCGTCCAGCGAAAGATCTATGCGGAGTTTCTCGAGAAGTTCGTCGCTCGGACACGGACATTGCCGTCAGGCGACCCTCTGAATCCGAAGACGCTGATCGGACCGCTCATCACGCGAGCTGCAGTCGACCTGGTCGACGCCCGTGTAAAGGAAGCAGTAGCGAAGGGCGCCACACTGCACACGGGCGGAACCTTCGAGGGACTGATTTATCAGCCGACCATTCTCACGAACGTCCCACACGATACGGCGGTCGCCAACGAGGAAACGTTTGGACCCGTCGTGGTCGTTGAGGTCGTCGACACGCCCGAAGAGGCGATCACGGCGGCTAACCGGACGATGTATGGATTGACATCGTCGATCCTGGCCGGCAACACCTACAAAGCGTTGGAGATGGCGCCGAAGGTTCTGGCCGGCATCGTGAACGTGAATTCTCCAACCGTCAACGATGAGATCCACGCTCCCATGGGGGGCGTCCGAGACAGCGGCTGGGGCCGAACCGGCCCTGAGAGTCTCAACGACTTTACCGACGTCATCTGGATCAACGCTCACAGCGACCAGCACCAGTATCCCTTCTGAGGTCGAGCCGATGAGTCGAGAATTGCCGCCGTCGTACGACTACGTCATCGTCGGCGCCGGAGCCGCCGGCTGTGTACTCGCCAGCGAGCTCTCCGCGTCTGGCGCATCTGTACTGCTGCTCGAATCGGGCGGACCAGACGATGCGCCGACGGTTCTGAATCCCAGCATATGGTTCTACACGTGGGCGGAGCGCTCGATTACAGCCTGCCGATTGTGCCGACGCCCCGATTGAATCAGCGGCAGTTCCGCATGGCGCTGGGGCACGTGCTGGGCGGCGGCTCCAGCATCAACGCAATGGTGTGGACGCGCGGCCTCGCACGCGACTTCGACGGGTGGGCGGAGGCCGGGGCGAAAGGCTGGGCGTTCCAGGACGTGCTGCCGATTTATAAAGCACAGGAGGATTGGGAAGGCGGTGCGAACACGTGGCGCGGTGTTGGCGGACCGATCCACGTGAGTTGCCCCAAACATCCGCATCCGACGGCGCCGGCCTTTGTCGCGGCGGCGCGCGAAATGGGAATGCCCATCCTGGACGACCTGAATGGGCCCATGCGCCCCGGCGCGGGTTTCATCAACATGAACATCGGCGCGGATGGCACACGCGTCAGTGCCACGCGCGCGTTCCTACGGCCGGCACTCTCCCGGCCGAACCTCACCGTCGGGCTGAACACCGATGTCGTGAAGTTGAATTTCATCGGCACACGCTGCGCCGGCGTGAAGGTCGTCACGAATGGCGACGTAACGGACATCGGCGCGAACAGCGAGGTCGTCCTCGCCGCCGGCGCCATCGGTAGTCCGAAACTGCTCTTGCTCTCAGGGGTCGGCGACGCCGGCGCGTTGCGTCCGCTCGGTATCGATGTCGTCCAGGACCTGCCTGGCGTAGGCCAGAATCTCCAGGACCACATCCTCGTCTCGGGGGTGGTCTTCAAGTACAAGGGCAAGATGCCGGACCGCCCTATCGATGGCAACGCCGTGGAGGCCAAAGCGTATCTCTCCTCTGGCGCGTCGCAGGACGAGAGCGACATCAGCCTAGTGCTCGAGCAGCTCGGCGCCGTGACGCCCGAAGCCGCAGCACGTTTCGGCGCACCGCCGCCGGACGCGTTCACGATCGCTCCGGCGCTGGTCCAGCCTTCGAGCCGGGGTCACGTCATGATCGCCAGCCCCAACTGGAAGGATCCCGCGATCATCGACGCCAACTATCTTGGAACAGACCAGGACCTACAGGCAGTGATCAGCGGTATCGAGGCGGCACGCGAACTGGGCAGCCAGCAGGCGTTCAACGACGCGCGGGACGTCGAGCTGATACCGGGCCCTCGGGCCACGAAGCAAGACGTCGAAGATCTCGCACGAACAGGGTCCGCAAGCTTTGGACACGCCGCTGGCACCTGCAAGATAGGCGTCGACCGTTTCGCCGTCGTCGATCCCGAACTGCGTGTTCATGGCGTGCAGGGGCTCCGCGTCGCCGACGCATCCGTGATGCCGCGCGTGATTACGGGCCCGACGAATGCGCCGACGCACATGATCGCGGGCAAAGCCGCGCAGTTGATCTTGGCCGATCGATCGGCGTCCAGGTCGTGATGACGCCCACGATCGACGTTCATCAACACTTCCTGCCCGATTTCTTCTGGCGCGAGACCAGTGAGGGGGCGAATCCTGTCGGTGGGATCATGCCTCCGCCGTGGACCAAGTCGAGCGCCCTCGCATTCATGGACGAGGCCGGAATCGATGTCGCGGTCTTGTCAATATCGACGCCTGGAGTTCATGTGGGTGACGATCGCCGCGCTCGCGTGCTCGCGCGCCGATGCAATGAGTTTGCGGCCAAGCTCGTTCAGTCTCGGCCCGATCGGTTTGGCGGCTTTGCGGCTCTTCCATTACCGGACGTCGATGGCGCTCTGGACGAATTGAGCTATGCGCTCGACGTCCTCAAGCTCGATGGCGTGCTGCTTTTCTCCAATGTCCAGGGCATTTACCTCGGTGATTCGCACTTCGAGCCCGTTTTCGCGGAACTCGAGCGACGAGCAGCGACCGTATTCGTGCACCCGAATCCCTCGCCCGATCCCGTGGCCCACCGCCTCGGCTTGCCGGACTCGCTGATCGATTTCACGGCCGATACGACACGCGCGATCGCGGAAATGCTCTACAGCAACCGGTTCGCACGCACGGCGAACATCAAGTACATCTTCTCGCACGCAGGCGGCACGATTCCGTACCTTGCTGGCCGGTTTGGCATCGTCGACGAGATGAAGATCATCCTCGGTGCGGAGGGGCGACGCACGGCCGCGGAGACGTTCCGTGGGCTCTACTGGGACACAGCGCTCGCGTTCGGCGACCCGGTGTTGCGGTTGCTGCGTTCGGTTGCCGGCTTGGACCACGTCCTGTGCGGCTCGGACTACCCGTACTTTCGGCGCGACCTGGCCGTTGGCTGCATCGCCGCACTCAGGCGCACTGATGAGTTTTCGACAGGCGAACGTGAGGCGGTTATGGGTGCGACCGCGCTGAAACTGTTCCCGCGTCTCGCAGATTGATCGGCGCGAACATTCGGCACGTCACGGCAGGATCAGGCGGATGCAGCGTTATTGAGGCCGGGTTGGATTAGTACCGCCGCAGTTCTAAAGTCGATCTTTTTCGCCCACCATCCACGTGCGGACGTACGCGGGACAATGGCGGAGGACGAGACGTCCGCGCGCTTCGTACTGGTGTAAGACGCGGACGCCGTCACGATCTGCTAAAACCAAATTCGTCAGATCGAGGACGACGACATCACCGGCAGGCTCCGCATCAACGAGTTGACACAGTTCTTTGACATTATCGCCGTCGAGTTCACCGCTGATCGTGAACACAACCCGTCGGCCCAGAGCGCGATCAATTCTTAACATCGGATTCCGTTGGATTAATCGCAATTCCCACGCCAATTGGAAAACCTGTGAGCGCACGGGTATCTGGCCGATGCTGGAGGCGAGATTTCGGCAATGGTGAAATCCGGGACGAAACGAACGTCAAGCGCGTCTTGGTGCGCGAAAGCGGCTCTTGTTAATCTTCAGCGCCCGAATCTTCGATTCAAGCGTTGAACGCGGAATTCCAAGTCGTGCGGCCGCCCCCGCAGGCCCAAACACTCGCCCTTCGGTAACCCGCAGCGCGTCTTCTATGAGCGCCTTTTCGTGTGAGGCCAGGGTGGTAGGCAGTCCGAGCCCGTGTTCAACGCCCGGTCTCGAAGACAACCAGCTTTCGTCCACCGCAAACTCGTCGGTGTCGGAGACGATCACGGATCGTTCGATCACGTTTTGCAGTTCACGAACATTCCCCGGCCATGGATAGGAGCGCAGGCGGTCCAACGTTCGCTTGGCGACCCTCCGGAATGTCTTGCCTGCTTTCCGTGCGTAGCGGCCGATGAA
>DATKHR010000407.1:0-8928 GCA_035510155.1 Vicinamibacterales bacterium | reverse complement strand
TCTGTCGGCAAAAACCTTACCTGAAGTTCAGCCGTCTGGCAAGCGGGAACCTGGACCATGCGCACTCCGCAATCTCGCCACGCCGAGCGCGCCGATGATCGGTCCCGGCGCAAGACAGAGAAACACCCATTGCCACCCAATCGCGCCGGCAACGACCGGCACGAGCCGTATCGAGGCCATTGTCAGCAGGAACCCCGAGCACGTCTGAATCGTCAGGGCCGTGCCAACGTGGTTCCGCGAGCTGTATTCGGCCACCAGCGCCGAGAGCTGCGCCGAGTCAGCCACCACGGCGACGCCCCAGATTCCGGCGAACAGGAAAAGCACGAGCGGGGGCGCGCGGAAAACGAACCCGGCAGCCGCGCAACACGCGGCGCTCGTGACAAGCGCCCACGCCGCCACGCGTGCCTTGCCGATTTGATCGGCGAACAGCCCGGCCGCGGCTGATCCCACGGCTCCGCTCGCAATCGCCGCAAACGCCACCGCCGATCCGCGAGGCGAAGCCGGAGCTGCGCCAACACCGATCCCAAGGCTCGCCGACGCGAACGCCGCGATCCACGTCCACATCGCATAGAGCTCCCACATGTGGCCGAGATAGCCAATGGTCGCAAGCCTCGTCTCGCGATCTCTGAAGATGCGGCCCGCCGCGGACGGGTCGAAGCGCGCGGCGCTCGTCACGTAGGGGCCGTCTCCGACAAGAGTGACGACGATTGAACCGCCGATGACGGCGAGGCTCGAGGCGATCAGCATCAGCACACGCCAGGGGATGGCCGCCGACCAGGCCGCCAATAGATGAGGAAAGGCAGAGCCGACGGTCAGCGCGCCGATGAGCACACCGAGCGCGGCGCCGCGGCGTCGCTCGTACCACCCTGCGGCGACCTTCATGCCAGGCGGATACACCCAGGCGAGGGCCGCGCCGGTCACCAGACGCAGGACGATGATGGATTCCGCCCGGCTGCTCAGGACCAGCGCTGCGTTCGCGCCGGCGCCGATGAGGCAGCCGACCTGAAAGAGCCGCCGCGCGCTCAGCAGATCGGGCAGGTTGAGGATCGCCGAGACCAGCGTGCCCGCGACGAAACCGGCCTGAACCGCCATTGTCACCCAGGCCGTTTGGCCCGAGGTGAGCGTGAATTCACGCGCGATTTGCCCGTTGGCCGCAGTGGCCGAGAACCAGAGCGTCATGCCGAGCAACATCGCCAGCGACAGCCAGAAGAGCTGTTTTATTGGCGACACGGCGCCGGAGTGTACCTGATAATCTTCCGCATGGCCGATCAGCCACTCACCGGGCACGACTACACGACGCCGGATCTCATGGCCAAGGTCACCGGCCGTGCAAAGTACGCCGAGGACTTTCGTGCCGAGGGCATGCTGTTCACGAAGCTCCTGCTCAGCCCGATGCCTCACGCGCGGGTGCGGCGCATAGATACGTCCGCTGCGCAGGCGATGCCAGGCGTCCGAGCGATCATCACGGCTGACGATCTCCCGGACCTGCGCGGGGGCGAGCGCGCTCTGACCAACGAACCGCTCTATCAGGGCGAGCCCATCCTGGCCGTCGCGGCCATTGACGAGCTGACGGCGGCCGAAGCGATTGAGCGCATCGCGCTCGACCTCGAGCCGTTGCCCTTCGTCGTCGACGCGATCGAGAGCCTGCGCCCGTCGAGCCCGAACGCCCGCTTGGACGGGAACGTCTGGATCACGCCCCCGCCCCAATCTGGCTCGCCCGCGCAGCCCGCACGACCGAAGGTGGGGACGCTCAAGTGGACGGACGCCGATTTCGCCGGCGCCCCCGAAGGCGCACTCCCGATGGGCCGGGCGACTGACGAATGGTCGTACGGCGATCTCGAGGCCGGACTTCAGTCTGCCGCGCTCATCGTCGACGAGACGTTCGTCGTGCAGTCGACCGGACATCAGCCGATGGAGACGCGCAGCGCGATGGCCTATTGGCAGGGGGGCAAGCTGTACCTGCATGCCTCGACGCAGAGTCTCATCCGCACGGTCGACCCGGTCGCGGCCTGGGTCGGGATCAAACCGGCGGACGTTGTGCTCATCAGCGAATACACGGGCGGCGGGTTCGGCAGCAAGGGCGGCGGCGCGGTGTCGATGGCGATTCCGGCGCTGCTCTCGAAGAAGGCGGGCGCGCCCGTGATGATGCGCATTAGCCGGGAGGAGGAGCACTATATCGGCCGTGCTCGCACCGGCATGATCGGCCGTGCGCGAGTCGGATTTGCCGCAAACGGCCGTATCACTGCCCTCGATCTCTTCATCGTCGAGGACAACGGCCCGTACGGCCCGATGGGCGACCATCGGTCTGCAGGCAACGCGGCATCGCTCATCTGGCAACCGCCTGCGATGCGCTGGCGGGCGCTGGCCGTCCTCACCAACACGCCTCCGCGCTCGCAGCAGCGATCGCCCGGCCCGATGCAAGCCAACGCCATCATGGAGCCGGTGGTGACCAAGGCCGCGAACAAGCTCGGTCTCGATCAGGTGGTGATCCGGCGGATCAATGCTCCGGAAGGCAAGGCACTCTATGGCCCGGCGCGGCCGAACGGCGGACGCGCGCACACGACGAGCGCGTTCGTCCAGAATGCCCTCGATCGTGGTGCCGAGATGTTCGAATGGGACGCGCGGAAGGCGCGCGCGGGAAAGCCGGTGGGTTCCAAGGTTCGCGGTATAGGCGTCGCGGTTGGACCGCACGGCGCCGGGTCGATCGGGTACGACGGGCTGATGACGATTCGACCGGACGGCCGGCTGTACGTGCAATCGGGCGTCGGCAACCTGGGCACCCACTCGTGCATCGATCTTGCGCGCGTCGCGGCCGATGCGTTGGCCATGCCGTGGGGCAAAGTGGAGGTTATCTGGGGCAGCACGGCGAAGAACGTCCCGTGGAGCTGCATGTCGGTCGGCAGTCAGACGACGCACGCGATGACGCGCGCGAATCTGGCTGGCGCGACCGATGCGCGGTTGAAGCTGCAGGAGATCGCAGCGAGAGATCTCGGCGGATCTCCACGCGATTACACGCTTGGCGGCGAGCGCGTCTTCCGCCGCGACAATCCCGCGCGTGGCCTCTCTTACGCACAGGCGGCGAAGCGCGCCATCGAGCTTGGGGGCAGGTTCGACGGCCACCAGCTGCCCGAGGACATTCACGCCGTGACGAAGGCGTCGGCCACGGCGCTTGCCGGCCAGGGCCTGATGGGCGTGGCCCGGGACACCTACGTGCGCGACGGCGAGACCTTCTCGTTCGTCGTCGGCTTCGCCGAAGTCGAGGTCGACATCGAGACCGGCAAGGCCACGCTGGTCGACTACCTCGCCGTCGCTGACGTCGGCACTGTCATCAACCCGCGCAGCCTGCACGGTCAAATTCTTGGCGGCATCAACCTCGGTGTAGGCCACGCGCTTCAGCAGAAATGGGTCTACGACCAGCACTACGGTGTGCCGCTGGCCAAGCGCTTCTATCAGAACAAGCCGCTCACGATGCTCGACATTCCGCCGACCATGCGTACAGTGGCGCTCGGCATGGCGGATCCGGAGACACCGACGGGTGCGCGCGGGGTGGGTGAGCCGCCGGTCGGCGCGGGATATGGCTCGGTCTTGAACGCAATTGCCAACGCGGTGGGCGACGAGGTCTTTCGACGCGCGCCGGTGACCGCGGATATCGTGCTGACGTCACTCGAGGCAGGCAAACGGATGCACGAGGCGTTGGCGTCGCACCTCTAAAACAGTCTTCGTTCCACGAAGTCACCAACCGAAGATGTACCGCTCGCGGCGGACGTCCGCGCCGCCGCGAAGCGTGCCGCTCCGCGGATCCACGCCGACTGCGACGACGCCCGTGCTGATGCCGTAAGGGCCGACGACCCGCAGCTTGTGGCCGCGCGCGGTGAGCTCGTCGCGGCTGGCCTGCGGCACCCGGTCCTCGATCTCGAGTACGCCCGGCTGGCTCTCGTGGTCGTCGAACGAGCTGAACGGGTGAAGCGAATTGATCCGCGGCGCCTCGATCGCCTCCTGGATATCCTTGTCGAACACGATGATCTGCAGCAGCACGTTGAGCAGCTGCTGATCCTGGCTGTCGCCGCCGGGCGTGCTGATCGCGAGAAAAGGCTTGCCGTCCTTGAGCACGATCGTCGGCGTGAGCGTGGTCCGCGGGCGCTTGCGGCCGGTGAGCACGTTCGGGCTCGCGGGATCCAGATCGAAGACCTGCATGCGGTTCGAGAGCGGCACGCCCGTGTCGCCTGCGACGAACGCCCCGCCAAGCAGCCACCCCGAGCTCGGCGTCGCGCTGAACAGGTCGCCGTCCCTGTCGACCACGTCGACCGAGGTCGTGTCGCCGACGCCGGCGGAGGTCTTCGCGCCCTGCGGGTGCGGCGTGTAGCGGGTCGCCGGCGGCTTCACGTCGGGATCAAAACGGTACGGATCGCCGGCGCGATGGTCGAGTGCGGCCTGCGGTCCGATGAGCGTGCGCCGCTCGGCGGCATACGGCTTCGAGAGCAGCCCGGTCATCGGGACGGTCGTAAATGCGGGGTCACCGTAATAAGCGTTGCGATCGTCGTAGGCCAGCTTGATCGCTTCGTGAACCTGGTGGAGGTACTCGGCCGAGTCGGATCCGAGCGCCTTCAGATTGAGCCCCTCCAGGATGTTCAATGTCTGGAGCAGCACGGGGCCCTGGTTCCATGGCCCTGCCTTGTAGACGTCGAAGCCGTGGAAGTTCGTCGTCACCGGCTTCTCGATCTGGCCGTGGTAGCCGGAGAGGTCTTCGTAAGTGAAGACGCCGCCGGCCGCCCGGTCGGCATCGACGATGCGCCGGGCGATCGGGCCTTTATAGAACGCGTCACGACCTGCCCGCATAGCGGTTGCACGATCGTGTGTTTTCGCGAACGACGCGTGTTCCGCGGCCACGATCGCGCGCAACGTGCGTGCGAGGTTCGGCTGCCGGAACATCTCGCCGACTGCCGGGATGCGTCCGTCAGGATAGTACGTCTTGGCGGACCATTCGTACCGTTCGGTCGCCTGCCGCTCCGTGAGCATGTAATGACGGAGGAACTCGTACATCGGAAAGCCGTCGGCGAGTTCGATCGCCGGCTGCATCACCTGCTCGAGGCGCATCGTGCCTTTGGCCTGGAGTGCCAGCACCATCGCGTCGAGCATCGCGGGAATCGTGGCGCCGAGCGGCCCGTTGCCCGGCGGACGGCCGTCGGCGGCAAAGAGCGCTGGTGTGGCCGCGTTCGGCGCAGGCCCCTGCCCGTTGATGACGATCACCTCGCGCGCTTTGGCGTCATAGATGATCGCCGGCGCCTCTCCGCCGAAGCCAAAATGTGAGATCTCGCAGACCGAGGCGGCAAAGACTGTCGCCACGCCCGCGTCGACGGCGTTTCCTCCCTGCTGGAGCGTGCGCACGCCGGCTGCCACGGAGTAGTGCCGGCCGGCGGCGACGATGCCGTGGGTGCCGAGGATCTCGGGTTTCACCGTCTCGCCGCGCGAGGGCGCGCCGGGCACCGTCGTCTGCGCCGCCGCGGTCGCTGCGGCGACCACGATCGCCGCGCCGTGCGCCATCTTCATTCGAAGCTTCAATCTGAACTCTGAAATCTCGTGGAGAGTATAGAATGTTTCGACCTTCGTGAGCCGGCCGCTTGTCATCATCCTTCTGACGATTTTCGTCAACCTCGTCGGCTTCGGGATCATCATCCCCCTCCTCCCGTACTACGCTGAGACATTCGGCGCGTCGCCGGCCATCATCGGACTGCTCTTTGCCGTCTTCTCGCTTTGTCAGCTGGTGGCGGCGCCCGCGCTGGGCGACTTGTCGGATCGCTACGGCCGGCGGCCGATTCTCGTTTTCAGTCTTGCCGGAACGGTGGTGAGCTTCGTCATGCTCGCCGTCGCCCACAGTGTGGCGATGCTCTTCGCGGCGCGGATCGTGGATGGGCTTTCGGGCGGCAATATCTCGACAGCCCGCGCCTATGTGGCGGACATCACCGAGCCGAAAGACAGGGCGCGCGCGTACGGGCTCATCGGCGCTGCGTTCGGGCTCGGCTTCATTTTCGGTCCGGCGTTGAGCGGTGTCTTGTCGCGCATCAGTTACACGGCGCCAATCTGGACTGCAGCGGCGGCCACATTGGTCGCGACCGTGATGGCTTGGCTGTGGTTACCCGAAACGATTCATCGCACGCAGGCCGGCGTCGGCAACCCGTTTCGCTATCTTCCCGACCTCGCGAAGCGTCCGGTAATTCGACGCGTCCTGGCCATCGATTTCGTCTATTGGTGCGCTTTCGCGGTGTTCCAAACGACGTTTGCGCTCTTTGTGGCGCGGCGTTTCGGGTTCGACGTGTCGAGAACCGGGTACCTCTTCGCCGGGTTTGGCGTGCTCGGCGTGATCATCCAGGGCGGACTCATTCGATCGGTCGTCCATCGGCTGGGCGACAAGCGAACGTTCGCGCTCGGTCTGGCGTGCGGGGCGGCTGGGCTCGCAGCGGCTGCGATGACCTACACCGTGGGCACGTTCACGCTGGCGCTGGTCCCGCTTGCGATCGGCATTGGCTTTGGCCATCCAACGATGGCGAGCCTCGTGAGCCTGGTCGCCAAAGGCGACGAGCAGGGACGGGTGCAGGGTACTGCGAGCGCCATCGAAAGTCTCGGGCGCACGGTGGGCCCCGTCTGGGGCAATTCGTCCCTTCAGCACTACGGCGAGTCGGCACCCTACTTCTCGGCTGCCGCGTTACTGCTGCTGGCCTTGGCGGTGACCGTCGGCTTGGACGTCGCGCCGGCCGACGCTCGGCGCGTGTCTCGCGCCGGTTGAGCCACCGACGCGCTCAACGAGACCGAGACCCTCAACGGAAAGGGGTGCCCAGCCGGCGCGCGACTCGGGCTCTCAGGTCTGCTTCGGACGGCGAGCTCGTGATGTCCATGCCGCTATCGATCAAACCGTCGATGAGCGCGCGGATGACTTCCGCCCGGTTGAGGGTCCTGCCGGCGCCGGCCCGGGGGCCCGACGCGACACGATCGAGGTGCAGAATCTGGCGGTCGAAGAGGACGACCGAAACTTTCGACCACGTTTCCGCGTGAACGGGGGGACGACCCGGTCCAAGTCTCGATCGAAGTCCGACGGGCAGGGATCTGACCTGTTTCTTGGCCATCGCGTGAATCCGCCCGCCGGGATTATATCGGCCGGTTGTGGGTCGCACAAACACAGCCATAGCTCATTCATCGCTGGGCCGCCAACGGCGCAATGTCGCCGACGGCAAGAGCACAGAGTCCACAATCGAACGACGACTTAGCCGAGTGCGCCGTCACACATCGCGGATCTAATGCAAGTCCGAATCGCGGCCGAAACACTGGTCGAAATGCTTGATCTTCAGGCGCCCGGTCGGGTACCGTACTAGATCTCCTTCAGCTCTGGCGGTGGCTCACCGGCACCCCGCGGTTGGTCGTCACGTCACGTTCTGAATCGATCGAGGCGTGTTTTCGGCGGGACTCACTTCCCGCAAACGGATCGTATGAAGTATTCAGTCTTTGGTGTGTACCTGGCAGCCGCTCTAACAGCGACAGCCGCCTGCAGCGACAATCCCGCGCAACCGTCGAGCGGAAACAGCTCGCTGACGGCTTCAGTGGTGGCGCCTCGACCGGTGTCGCCGGCCAACGCCGCCCAGATTAGGAACATCGATCAGCCGGCAACGCTGGTCGTGCAGAACGCCGTCAGCACCCAGACGGGCGCGACCTACACGTTCGAAGTCGCCTCCGACGCGGCGTTCGCGACGAAAGTCCAGACCAAGGACGGCATCGCGGAAGGGTCAGGCGGGCAGACCGCCGTGAAGCTCGATCCCCTCACACCGGGTCGCGACTATTACTGGCACGTGCGCGCGACGGTCGGCGGCACGACCGGTCTATTCGGCGCGGCGTCCAAGTTCACGATCGGCCTGCCCATTACGATTGACCCGCCTGTGCCGGTCAGCCCGCTGTCCGGCATGGTCTCGAGTGGTTGGCCTGCATTCACCGTAGTGAATTCAACGCGATCGGGGCCTGTCGGCTCGCTCGTGTATCGCTTCGAGATCTCGACCAACTCGTCGTTCACGAACATCATCGTGGCCGCCACTGTGAACGAGGGCTCCGGCCGGACGAGCTTCACGCCGTCGGGACAGGCGCCTGCGGCGCAGACGACGTTGTTCTGGCGCGCGACGGCGATCGATAACACCAATATGGTGTCCAGCCAAGCGAGCTCGGCGCAGAGCTTTACCTATGGGTTGCCCACGCCGCAGGCGCAACTGGCCGCGCAGGAAGGGCTGGTCCTGTGGCCCGGCACCCCGCCGCCGGGTACCAATGGGCACGCGA
The DNA here is from genome assembly GCA_035510155.1 of Vicinamibacterales bacterium. Classification (GTDB taxonomy): domain Bacteria; phylum Acidobacteriota; class Vicinamibacteria; order Vicinamibacterales; family CAVVIG01; genus DATKHR01. The sequence continues at coordinate 618 of DATKHR010000407.1, read as the reverse complement.
CGCTCGGAAATAACTGGGAGGTTGCAGCGGTCGTTTCGTTCGACGGTGTGTCGCACGTCAAACCGTTGCTCGAGGAGCTCCAGGTGTTCGACCTCATCGATCGGGGCCTCGACCCATGCGCCGCGCTCGCCTGGATGAACGCTAATGGGTATCCCACCTACGCGGTGTGCAGTCCAACCGTTGTAGGGTTCGCCTTCGAGTACATGGCGCTGAACTACGGGCGATGGGACCTGGTTCAGAGAGTTGGCGGGTAGGAGCGTGCGAATGAGACGATTGCCTGCGGTCAGGGTCGGGGTCCTCGTCGTTGGGGCGCTTGTCTGTGCCGGCGTCGCCGAGGCGCAGACAGGGGCGTCCGCGGATCCCGGCAAGGGATACGCGGAGATCGTCGCCCAGTCGTCATTCGGGAACGTCACCAGCCAGAACTACGGCGGCGAATTCGGCTACACGGTCATGCCCAACCTTCAAGTATTTGCGGAGTTCGGTCACACGCGCAACGTCGCGACGTCTGAGATTGCCGCGGCCGCACAGACGATCGCGTCAGCGGTGGCGCAGACCGCGGACAACGTCGGGTACTCGGTCAAGCAGCCGATGACGTTTGGCGTGGGGGGCGTGAAGTTT
>DATKHR010000406.1:0-2400 GCA_035510155.1 Vicinamibacterales bacterium | reverse complement strand
ATCAACGATCGCTCTCGCCGATCATTGGTACTCTAATGCTTCTGGATCGGGTTTCTTCGGCCCATCACCCACAAGTCGAGCATCATTACGCCGGCAACTCCCAGCAGCCGATAGAGCCCTAACTGAGCCAAGCAGAACGTGACTACCAACGCGTGTGCTCAGAGTGCGTCAGCGTACCGGTTCGTACCGCATCATCACGATCCCAGAACCAATCGGTGTGGTATCGACCAACCGCAACATCTTTGTCGTGACCCCGTCCGCCAGCAGACGCTGACCGCGCCCGACGATGACGGGATGCACCATCAAACGGATTTCGTCGATCAGGTCGTGCTCGACCAGCGTCTGCCCGAGCATGGCGCTTCCGTACATCAGAATGTCGCCGCGGTTCTCGCGCTTAAACCCTTCATACGTAACTCGGCCCAACAACAGCGCATCGCTTCGGAATAGTTGCTGCGCGTTTCTTGATGCTAATCGCCGGAGCGGAGTACGTCTTGAATGAATTGGCTGAGACGCGCGCACCGTTGTCCTGTGAACAAACACACCGTCCGTCAAGGCGCACCGATCCCGACCAACACGGCCAGTTCGTTCAAGACACCTTACTGAACCTGGCAGTACCATGGCTCTCAGTCGGGCGGGGTGGCAGGCGTCGCGGCGTGCAAATACCCGTCGCGCTCACACCGGTCCAAATCGGCGATGGAATCTCGCGTACGAGCTGCACGTGACGAACTACCGGTCCGTGGAAGTCTTCCTCACGCGTGTCGAGCTGATGCAGGGCGTTCGCGATGCAACCGAGCTAGCGAGTGTCGACGGGAAAGCGCTCGTCGATCGACTTGCTCTCGTCGGCACGCGGCCCAACGGGTCGGATCCCAGGATTGTCGGACCGGAGCTAAGCGAGACGCTGTGTTCGAATTTCCGCATGGCGAATCTGACGGTGGACGCCGCGCCAACGACCGGAGCGCTCACGCCGTCCTCAACCAGCGCTCGTTTCAGGCCGCGCCATTGATGCGGCGAACCTCGCGGTTAGGACTTTCGCTGGACTCGAGCGAGAAGCCCAGGCTCAGCCTCTTCAACAAAGCAAGGTCAGACGGTGTCGCGCCGAGCATGCGACGAAAGGTGCGCGTCAGGTGAGCGCTGTCCGAAAAGCCTGCTCGATGAGCCGCACTTGTCACACTGGCGCCGTCCGTCATGTCACCGGCCGCCCGCTGGAGCCGAAGCCAGAGAATGTACGGTCGCTGCGGAGCGACATCGCAAAGTTGTGCACACGGAGTTTGGACATGGATGGGCTCTATCACAATACCGCGAAGGGCGCGAGGAGCTGTGATGTCAGTGTGCAGTGATTTCGAAGTGTGCGGGACTGAGTGCACTCAGAAAGTCCCGTGCGTCGAACGTGTCGCCAGCGGCGACAACGCCTGCTTTTCTCGCGAGTCCGTTGATGATGCGCTCGGCTGCTTCGACAACGATCGGCGCCGAACTGGCGTAGATGTCGCGGCCACGCGCCACCAGTCGTCGTTCGGCGTCTCTTCTGCGAACGATCACGTCCATGACGAAGCGCTGAGATGAACGCCCGCTCGCGTCCGTCGGCGTGGGCGGTGGTGTGTCGGGATTGTGGAGGTCCGCCAGCGGCGCCTCGTTCAAGAACATTCGGATCACCGGAGCTCGCAGATGCCGCGAGACAGTGATGGTTTCGGCGAGCGGGAGCGAAAGGACATTCAGCTCACCGAACGGCTTCGGAAACTTCCAGCTGCGGCCTGGCGGCGGATCGGCTCGCTCGAGCATGTTGTTCGAAAAGTAGAAGCGTCGGCCGCGGTTGAGTGCACTGGTCAAGCGCGTGCCACGCGTGGGCCTCCAGCTGTCGAGTGCGACCGCGATCGCGATTTCGTCAGCTTCCTCCCAGTCCTCCATTGCCGCCGACGCCATGAGATCCCCGAGACCGCCAAAGAACGCCATCGCGGGAACAACGGTCACGCCGGCGTTGCGCGCGCGCACCCCGAACCGCTCGAACACCGTCAGCACGGCGCGCTGCTCGGCCGCCAGGTCCAAATAGTGAACACCAGAGCGGAGTGCTGCCTCAACGACGGGAATGGCGGTGTCGCCAAAGGGCCCCGCACAATTGATGACAGCCACGCTGCCGGACAGCGCGGCATCGAGCAGGCACGGCTGCGCCACGTTGGCGGCACGCGTCTCCAGATCAGGATACGCCGTGCGCATCGCGCGCAGCCGTGCGGCATCACGCCCGGCGGCGATTGGTGTTGCGCCTCGTTTGCGCAATTCCGCAACGACGAAGCGTCCGGTATGCCCATAACCGCCAAACACCGTTACTCTTCGATTCGGTGGCATGCGTGCAGTACAACACTCGCCGCGAGACGACGGCTATCGAAATGTTTAGCGAAAAGGGACGCG
>DATKHR010000405.1:0-24778 GCA_035510155.1 Vicinamibacterales bacterium | reverse complement strand
AACAGTCGCAGGCCGAAGCCGACCGTGAAGCGCTGCAGGCGAGGCTGAAACACGTTGAAGCCGACCGGAAGGCGCTCAACGCGAGACTGGAGCAAACCGACGCCGAAGGGAAGGCGCTTCAGGCGAGGCTGGGGCAAGCCGAAGCGGACGGCAAGGCACTAGAGGCGAGGCTCGAGCAGGCCGAAGCCGACCGGAAAAGACTCGACGGGAGGCTGGTGGAGTCCGAAACCGAACGGCAAACAGCGGCCGCCAGGTTGGGGCAAGCCGAAGCCGACCGAAGAGCTTTGGACGCAAGGCTGGTTCAGGCCGAGGCTGACGGAAGCGCTCTGAAGGCGCGGCTGGTTCAAGCCGAGGCCGACCGGGAAACAATGGATGCGAGGCTCGTCCAGTCCGACGCCGACCAGAAAACAATGGACGCGAGGCTGGCGCAAGCCCAAGCCGACCGCGAAGCATTGCAAGCCAGGCTCGTCCATGCCGAAGGCGACCAGGAAGCGCTGAACATCAGGCTCCTTCAGGTCGGAGCCGAAGGCGAGGCAGCCAGGGCCCATTTGGCTGCGACGCGAGCCGACCTCGAATCTGCCAAGGCCCTCCTTCAAGGCGCTCTTGCGGACCTTGGAGCCCTCGAGCAGGTCCGCGACGAGCGCGATGCAGTCGCTCGAAAACTGCGCGAGGTCCAGGCGCTACACGCCTCAGAGCGTCGTCGCTTCGAGGCCACACAAGCGTCCCTGCGCGCGGCCATCGAGCGCGACGTGGCGAAGGAGCGCGAGGCCGAAGCGCGCGAAGTGGCTGAAGTTCGCGAGATGGCGAAACACCACGAGCGCGAGTTGGTTATCAAGGAGCGGGAGCGAATCGAAGTTATCGCGAATCTGCAGGCCGAGCTCGCCCTCGCTGTCGCCGACCAGAGGCGTCTTCAGACTCTGCTCGCTCGCGCCGAGGCGGATCAGCAACGCTTGGCTGCGACCCAGTCCGCCGATCGAGCCGCCGCGGAACGTTCGCTGGGCGAAGTGAGCGTGGCGAAGAGCCAACTCCTCAAGGCACTGGCTGACGAACGCATCGAGCTTCAGCAGTGGCGCGACACAGCGTGCTCGCTCGAGCCGCTGGCAGCTGCTGGACGGATCGCCGTCCAACTCGCACGCGAGATGCACGACCTGGTCGCGAGCCTCGACGACCGGGCCCGAGTTCTCTTGAGCACCTCGCAGCTCGACTCAACGTCTCGGACCGAAATCGAAGCGCTTCGCGCTGACGCCATGCGCGCCGTATCGCTTGTCCGCCAGCTCGCCCGCGCAAGCGCCGGGCGGGCATCGGGGGAGACGGCGTGATGCTGTCCTTCACGAACCGTCCGGCGGGGCCCCCTGTCGCAACTGGATCGCCGCCGGCGCCAGTGCGGACGGAAGACCTTCGGGAAGCGCCTCGGAGGGCCGCCCGGGAGGTGCCCTCCATCACAGGTTTGCGCATTTCGCCTCCCGGCGTGGACGCGACGCTTGTCAACATTTCGTCAAGCGGTCTACTTGCCGAGTGCAGCGAGCGTCTCAAGGCCGGCAGAGCGGTCTCCGTTGTCTTCGAAGGCACATTCGAGCCGAGGTCCGTCGAGGCGCGCGTCGCGCGCTGCGCCGTGTCGTCGATGGGTAACGATGGCCGCCTTCGGTATCACGTGGGGATCGCGTTCGCGAACGCGATCCGTCTCGACGACGCGCGCGAAGGAAAGGCCACTGAACCGGACAGCCCGATGGAAGCTGCGACTTCGGAATTGAAGGACGCCCCGCGCGGCAAAGCGGAACCCGGCCGCGCTGCAAGTGCGCAGAGGGGAGTGGTGCCCGGGGTAAATGACCCGACGACAGGCGCCCCCGGGGTGAGCGACCGAGGGTCTGCGGCACCCGCCGTCAGCGACCGGGGGGGAGCCCCCGGAGTAGGCGACCGGGGGATAGGGGCCCCCGGACTAGGCGAAGTCGCGCGGCCTGTTGTTCGCAACCGGTGGTGAACCGCGAGCGTGTCGCCCAGTCCCTTCGTGATCTTCGTGTACGATCCGCTGGCACATGCGCGGGTCAGCCAACCTCAGCGGTTTTGCCCTCCTCACTCAGCCGCCATCGCCCGACAGCAACGCGACTCTCGAGCTGACCGTGCTCATGCCGTGCCTGAACGAAGCGCAGACGCTCGCGTCCTGCGTCCGTAAGGCGCGGTCCTGCATCGAAAGACTAGGACTTGCCGCGGAAGTGCTGGTGGCCGACAACGGCTCGACCGATGAGTCTGTGCGCATTGCGCTCGAAGAGGGCGCGCGTGTCGTGTCAGTCGTCGAAAGAGGTTACGGTGCCGCGCTGTACAAAGGGGCGCTCGAAGCGCGCGGGCGCTACATCATCATGGCCGACGCGGACGGCAGCTACGACTTTGCGAAGCTCGATCCGTTCGTCGACAAGCTGCGCGAGGGCGCTGACCTCGTAATGGGCAACCGCTTCCTCGGCGGCATCGGTGACGGCGCGATGCCTTGGAAGAACCGGCACATCGGCAATCCGGCGTTGTCGGGCATCGGCCGGCTGTTCTTCGACTGTCCCGTCGGCGACTTTCATTGCGGGATGCGCGGCTTTTCACGCGACGCGTTCGCTCGAATGCATCTGCAGACGACCGGAATGGAGTTTGCCTCCGAGATGGTCATCAAAGCGACGCTGCTGGACATGCGCATCGCGGAGGTGCCGACGACCCTCAGCAGGGACGGCCGGAGTCGCCAACCGCATCTACGCCCGTGGCGCGACGGGTGGCGGCACCTGCGGTTCATGCTGCTGTACAGTCCTCGCTGGCTTTTCCTGTACCCGGGCCTTGCGTTGATGGCCGCCGGCGCGCTCGCAGGCGGCGCGCTGCTTGGGGGGCCGGTGCGCGTGACCGCTCGCGTGGGCTTCGACGTGCACACGCTGCTGTTTTCGTTTGCGGCGATCGTGCTCGGGTTCCAGGCCGTGGCGTTCGCGGTCTGTGCGCGTGTTTACGCGCTCAACGAAGGACTGTTGCCGCGCGATCCGAGGGTCGAACGTTGGCTCGGCCGCTTCAGGCTGGAGACCGGTCTTACCGTCGGGGCGTTGATCTTGATCGCAGGGTTTGCAGGCGCGGTGTATGCGTTTGTGAGCTGGGCGCGTACCGGGTTCGGTCCGCTGGATCCACGCGTGACGCTGCGCACCGCCATTCCAGCCGCGTCGGCCATCTGCCTGGGCGGGCAGGTGATTCTCACGAGCTTCCTCCTCAGTTTTCTCGGGCTGAGGCGGCGCGGGCTATGACGAGTCCCCCGAAGCTCGCAACGGCGATGACGCAGCCGATAACCGTCATCCTGCGGGTCGGTCCCGGCCGATACTGCTTCGGCAGATACCGGCTCCAGAGGGGCCACGGTCGCGGAACAAGAAAGACAAGATACTCGCGCATCCATTCGGGCGCGTTCCGGTTCGGCGGCGGACCGAAGATCGATGACGTCATCGACAGTGGCCTCGGGCTCGGCACGAATGCCCGCGCGAGCGGGAGGTCGCGACCGCTCAGCACCGCAGCGAGCTCGCCAGGTCGGGCCAGCAGTGGCGAGCCGGTGTACATCTTGGCTTCGTCCCGCCAGAAAAACGGCTCGAGCGACCGCTCGAAGTAATAGCGCTGATGATCCACGCTGATGGCGAGCAGCTGGACGATGAGGCCGGCGCCGCAAACGAGAACACTGACGCCCCGCTCGAGCCCGCGTCGCTCCCCTTTCCGCCACGCAAACGGCAGTCCTAACGAGGTGAGTGGAAGCGTCGCAACCAGGTATCGAGGTCCCCAGGCCCATTCGCCCGCCCAGAAACGGAGGCTGGAGACGATCGCCAGGTGAATCACGAGGCACGCCGGAATCGGGATGAACCGTTCCGGATCCTGTGTCAGCAGACGGCGCAGGCCGATGAGCGCGAGGACGACCGTGGGGCTATACAGCAGAATGCTCTTGGCCGGGCTGAAGAAGAGTCCAAAGAGTCCAATCACCGGGTTCCCAAAAACCGGAATGTCGCCACCGGTGATGACCCGTCCCGTTTCCAGGGGGTTGCCATAGCGAAAGGCATTCGCAGCGAAGACGAGCAGCACGCCGGCGAGGAGCCCGGCGCCGATGACAGAGACCGCTCTGTTCGCCAAGCGTTGTCGCAGCATGGACGTTGTAAAGGGATACACGGCAACCACGCTTCCCGCCAGCAAGACGTACGCTTCTTGAATGTTCACCAGCGCTGCGAACGCCGCGCCTGAGACAGCCGCCCACCCCAACGGACCACGTGCGGGCGCCAATGCCTCGACCGCCGCCCACACCGCCAGGGTCAGCCAGAACGCCTGGAGCGCGGCATCAAAGCTCGACCCCGCGTAGGGCCAGAGCAGCGTGCAGAAGGCGACCACGAACGACCAGTTCAGCGCGCGCGCCACCGAGCAGCCGAGACGTCCGTAGATCAGAAACACGAGCGCGACGACGCCCGCGGCGAACGGCACGGAGGTCATCGAGAACGCGAACTGCTTCGCCTCGAGCGAGCCATGCCCGAGACGGCTTCCGACGAGCACGAACGGAATGGCCGAGATGGAGGAGCCGAGCTCGTACCAGGCGTACCGCAGGCCTCCTCGGCCTGGCAAGCCAGGAAACGACGGGTCACGGACGGCGGGCACGCCCAGGTCGATCAACGACTCGGTGACGTCGTGACGGATGCCCCCGTCGAACATGTCGATGCGGCCCGGCGCGGTGAGGAAGTAAACCGCTGAGCACCCCAGCCACAGCAGCGCCGCGCAGACGAGCCAGCGCCGGCTGGTCCAGACAGGGGTAAACGCCCAAGAAGTCGATGAGTACTCGTCGCGTCGAGGATCGTTCATCGACGCTGACGGAGAATCCGATACGGGTTTCGGCTCGGCGCGTACAGGCGGTTCAGCGCCGCGGCCATCGGCGCGGGCCACAGCTCCCCGAACATTCGCGCGTCCTCGCGCGCGCGATCCTCGAGAGCGCGCGTGGTGGCCCCATCCAGGTGTAACGTCCGGGTGACGAGCCGTCTCGACACGTAAACGAAGGCGCCCGGCTCGCTCGCAAGGGCCAACCACGCTCGCCAGTCGAGATTGCTGTGCCAGCCCTCGGGGAAGCGAAAGGCCGGCCGCATGCGTCGGTTGATCATTACTGATGGACAGGGAATGGGATTGCCGAACGACAACAGAAGGCGCTTGCGCCACCGCGCGTCGATTGATCGGTTCGTGAGGAACGCCAGGTTGGCAATCGCGCGCTTGACGCGCGTGTTCGCGATCTCGCCGCTCTTCCCATCGATCCTCTCGGTCGCGTCCGTGAAGATCAGGACGGCGTTCGGCACCCCGGTCAGGGCGTTCAGGCACGTTTCGACGTAGTCCGTCTCGTACCAATCGTCCTGGTGGGCGAGCGACACCCACTCGGACGCGGCTTGCGCGAGGGCGAAATTCCAATCGGACGCAATCCCAGCTGCGACCGGGTTGACGACGATCGGGATTTGCCGGCGGCCGGCAATCGACGAGATGTGCGTATTCGGCGTCGACGTCGAGATCAGAATCGCTGAAGCCAGGCTCTGCTGCTGAAGCGAGGCGAGGCAGCGGTCAAGCCATCTGGGCTCCCCGAACGCGGGCACCACGAAGGTGTGCTGCGATTGAACGGACGGCCGTGCCATCAGCACGTCGCATTCTAGGCTACCCGCTCGGCCCGCGCTCGCGCCCCGGCGGGGGTGCTCCGGGGTCGCCGCGCTCCCACGCTTTGGCGCTCGGGGACCTCGCGTTCGGGGATTCTACTTTTTCTTCTTCAGGAGGCCGCCTAGAAAGTCCGCGGCCTTCGTCGCAGTATCAGGGTTCTTCAGGGCGCTCGTCACGGATCGGCTCAGGTCGGGCACGAACACTGGCTTGCTGGTCGTCCCCTCGATGCGAAACGGAATGCCGTTCGCCGGCTGACCGAGCGACGCCGCGCGCGCGACGCTGCCGGCCACACCATTGGAAGTCGACAGCTTCGCCGTCATCTTGAAGGCCATCGCGCCCTTGGGCGTAATCGTGCCCGCGCCGCTCAAAGTGCCGATCGCCGGTGCCACCAGATTCAGATCGTCCACCTGAGTGCCGTCGGGCGCGAGGCGGACTCTGGCGCTCAGCGTCTGAATCGACGTCTCGCCGCTCTTTGGCAAGCCGGCGAACCCCGCCACTGCGCCGAGCCCTGCGCCAAGGTCGAACCCCGCGATCGTCGCGTTCGACAACGTGAGGGGCCCCGCGGTAACGAGCCGATCGATTCGGCCGTCGATCGCGAGAGACGTGTCCAGCGTCCCCTGCCGCAGGGAGGCGCCGGCAGGCAAGGTCACACCAATCGCCGGCAGCGCGGACTCCAGTGCCGTGACGGGCATCTTCTCACCCGCCAGCTTCATCCTTACGACAGTCATCTCCGGGTGCACATCGTAGTTTCCGGTGAGGCGTGCGAGCGCCATTCCAATGTGGACATCGCCTTGCGTGAGCCGACCCTTCTGCGCGCTCGGCGTATAGTCGGCCGCGTAGTCGACCTCGAGGGGCACGCGCGCGGGCGCGCTTCCTGGCATGAGTTGAACGTTCGCAGCCTTCAGCTTGCCTTTCGAGCTGACGACCTTGCCGTCGGACACGACCGAACCGGCAAAGTCGATCAAGCCCCCGAGGCCGGACGCTGGATCGACAAAGCCGGTGGACGCAAGGTTGACATGCTTCACATCGATCGTCGCACGAACCGGCATGTCGGCCATGTCGCTGACATTGAACGGCCCGGCCTCTCCACCCATCGTTACCGTTCCGGCTCCCGGCGTCTTCGCCGACACGTGAAACGGAAATCGCGATGTATAAGAGAGATTCGTCACCTCCACATCGACGTCCTCGTAGACGCGCCCCTTGTCGCGAGCGGCCAGGTTCCCGACGCGGATGCGGCCATTCGCGATCGTGATCTTCTGGACCACGACGCTCATGGCTGTTGCAGGGACGCTCGGCTGCGGCCGGGGAGAGGACTGGGGCGCAGCCGTCGCTCCGAGCTTGGAGAAGTTCCAGCCGCCCGAGGGCGAACGCCAGAGTGTGACCTGCGGCTGCTCGAGGCGGAACGATTGAACGCGAAGGCTTCGCGACAGGATGAGCGACATAAGATCGACGCCGACGTTGACCGACTTGGCGGTAACGAACGGCGCCGTGCCAAATGCGGGATCATCGGCGATTGACAGATTCTCCGCCGCGATGCTGCCCGAGAAAAGCGCGACACGAATGTTGCCAATCGACACTTTCCTGCCGAGCGCGTCGCTCATCATGCCCTCGAGCGTTGGACGGAACTGATTCGCATCGACGAAGAGCCAGACTCCCACGGGCACCACGACGACCAGGGCGAGCAACATGCACGCCGCAATGAACAACGGCTTCTTCATCTCATCCTCGCAGGGTCTTTCGCATTAAGATGCGCGAACGGCCGCCACATACCCTTTCTCATTTGCCACATGCCCCCTTATCATTTCGGATCGGCGGTGTTGCGGGAGTAGCCCATGCGTTGGCCCGGTTCGCTCGGTTGTCTTCTGGCGTGTCTGACGGTTGTTGTCGCGGCTCAATCGACCGCCATCGTGTTCGAGGGCGGCCGCCTTATCGTTGGCGATGGGAGCCCGCCGATCGAAGACGGCGCCCTTCTCGTTCTGAACGGCCGCATCATCGCGGTGGGGCGAAAGGGCGATGTCAAGGCGCCCCGAGGCGCGGCTCGCGTAGATCTCACCGGAAAGACGGTCATCCCCGCGATGGTCAACGTCCACGTCCATATCGGCTACGAGGGATACAGGAGCTGGGGCGCCGCGAACTACACTCCTGGGAACGTCCTGGATCACCTCCAGCGCGAGGCCTATTACGGCGTGGGCGCCACGCAGTCGGTCGGTTCCAGTCCGACGGACGCTTCGCTCCAGTTTCAGAAAGATCAGAAGGCGGGCCGGTTCCCGCCCGCCGCGCGCTACTTCTTCATGCCCGGCATGGCGCCCCCCCACGGTGGTCCCGACGCCGTCCTCCGCGAGGCAACCACGGCGCTGCACGTGATCAACGAGGTCTCGACTCCTCAAGAGGCGCGCGCGGCCGTGCAGGCCATGGCCAGCAGGCGCATCCCGCAAGTCAAGATCTGGGTCGACGACCGGCGCGGCACATACCCCAAGATGACCCCGGACGTCGTCACCGCGATCATCGACGAAGCGCATCGTCACGCCATGCTCGTCAACGCGCACGCGACCACGCTGCCCGATCAGAAAGCGGTTGTTCGCGCGGGCGCCGACGTTCTCGTGCACGTTGTCCAGAGCGAGAAGGTGGACGATGAGTTGTTGGGACTGATCACCGAGCACAGGCCGTACTGGGCAACGGTGATCGGGCTCGGCGATCGCACCGAGGTCTGCGAGCGCGATCCGTTCTTCGAGGAGGCGCTGCCGGCGAGCGTGATCGCCGCCATTCGCGCGACGACGGAGCCGCGCCCCCTGGCGCCGAGCTGCGGGCCGCCATCTCCGAACGCCGCACGGCGCGAAGAAATTCTCGCGAACAACCTTCAGAGAATGATCGCGGCCGGCGCGCGTCTCGTGCTCGGCACCGATACCGGCATCCACCCCGGCCACACCTTCGGAACGGGCGATCATCACGAGCTGGCCCGTTGGGTCCAGCTCGGCGTCACACCGTCTGAGGCCATTGTGGCGGCGACCTCGAGGCCGGCCACGCTGTTGGGCATCGCTGACATGGGCGTGCTGGCGGCCGGCATGAGCGCGGACTTCGTGGTGCTCGAGGCGAATCCGCTGGAGGACATTCACAACACACGAAGGATCGCGAGCGTTTATCTGCGCGGGCGCAGCATTGATCGAGCCGCGCTGCTCGCTCGATGGCAGCGCCCAACCGCCTCGCAGTGAGAGGAGACGCCGATGGCGAAGAAGACGACAGTGAGGAAGAAGAAGGTGCGCACGAGCCGGCGAGCACAATCAGCCGCAAAGCCGCTGCACGATGTTCGATTTCCCGGCGAGTCGACGAAATACCGCGCCGCGCGCAATGCACTGCTGCGGGAAGAGATGGCTCTCCGGTCGCAGATCGAGGCGGTCGCGGCGAAACGTCGGCGGCTGCCGCCCGGCGGGGTGGTCCCCGAGGATTATACGTTCGACGAAATCGCCGCAGACGGATCTGTCCGCAGCGTCCGATTGTCGGAGCTGTTTGCGCCCGGCAAGGATACGCTCATCGTGTACAGCTACATGTTCGGGCCACGGATGGCGGCGCCGTGCGTGAGCTGTACGTCCATCCTCGATGGTCTCGACGGTCAGAGCCTGCACGTCAACCAGCGCGTCAACTTCGTGGCCGTTGCGAAGTCGCCGATCGAGCGTGTCATGAGCGTTGCACGCGAACGCGGATGGGATCGCTTGCGTCTCCTCTCGTCGGCTCACAACATGTATAACCGCGATTACCACGGCGAAAACGAGAAGGGCGACCAGCTTCCCTCTCTCAATGTCTTCGTCAAGCGCAATGGCCGAATCCATCATTTCTACCAGTCGGAATTGCTCTTCGCACCAAGCACTCGCGGCCAGGACGGACGACACGTCGACCTGATCTGGCCGCTCTGGAATCTTTTCGACGTGACGCCGGAAGGCCGCGGCACGGAATGGTATCCGCGCCTCCGCTATTGACGGGCTGAGGAGGCAGGCTGAAACGAGCGCTATAATCGCCCACGGAGGTCGGGATGGCATCGATCGTTCGCTCGGCGGCAGTCTTCGCGCTCTTTCTTGGACTGTCGGCGGCGATCACCCTGCTTGCCCAATCGCCAGCGCAATCGCCGGCGCAGTCCGCAACCCAGGCGTCGGTTACGTTCACGAGGGACGTCGCGCCAATCTTCCAACAGTCCTGCCAGAACTGCCACCGGCCAGGGTCGATTGCGCCGATGTCCCTTCTGACCTATGAAGACGCGAGACCGTGGGCGCGATCGATCCGCCAGCGCGTCGAGGCTCGACAGATGCCGCCGTGGCACGTCGATCGCACCGTCGGGATCCGCCAGTTCAAGGACGACCCCTCGTTGACCGACCAGCAGATCGCGACGATCGCCCGGTGGGTGGACGCCGGAGCACCGCGCGGCAACCCGGCTGACCTGCCCCCGCCCCGGCAGTTCGACGATGCCGATCGCTGGCACATCGGCAAGCCGGATCTGATCGTCGCGATGCCCAGGACGTTCACGGTGAAGCCGGAAGCCGCCGACTGGTGGGGCATCTTTACGGCCGACTCCGGACTGACTGAAGATCGCTACATCAAGGCGGTCGAAGCCAAGCCCTCACCCGCCGCACGGCGCGTCGTGCATCACGCCGTCGAGACACTGACCTACGAGGACGGCTCGAGCGGCGGGGGCACGCTGGTCGAATACGCCGTCGGCAAGAACGGCGACATCTTCCCCGAAGATTCGGGCAAGCTGATGAAGGCAGGCGCGAAGATCCGCTTCAACATGCACTACCACGCCGTCGGCGAGCCGGTGACGGACCGCACGGAGGTCGGCATCGTCTTCTATCCGCGGGGGCACGTCCCGAAGCACGTCATCACGACGATCCTCTCGCCGAACCAGGACGACCTCGACATCCCCGCGGGCGCAGACAACGTGCGCAGCGACGGCTACTTCAAGATGGAGAAGCCATCGCGCCTCGTGGGGTTCATGCCGCACATGCACAACCGCGGCAAGCGCCAGTGTCTCGAGGCCATCTACCCCGATATGCGCGTTGAGCAGCTGAATTGTGTGAACTACGACTTCAATTGGCAGATCGTGTACAACTACGCCGACGAGGTCGCGCCGCTTCTGCCTGCGGGGACCATCATCCATGTGATTAGCTGGCACGACAACTCGGCAGCGAACAAGTACAATCCTGATCCCCGCAACTGGGTCGGCTTCGGCAACCGCACGACCGACGACATGTCTCGTCACTGGCTGACGTTCTACTCGATGACCGACGAAGAGTTCAAAGCCGAAGTCGCGGAGCGGAACGCCAAACGCAGCAGTGCCGAGAGAAACCAGTAGAGGCACCCGCGGTCCGAAGGGCTCACTGCGGCCCAGCGTCTTCAGGATATCGACGTCTTCGATTCTTGCCGCGCTGTTCGTCGCGCCTTCGTTTGCGGCCGCTCAGATCCGCTACGCCTCCGGTCAGAACGTCGTTCCGGTGTTCGAGGGCTGGGAGCGCAATGCCGACGGCACCTTCAACATGGTCTTCGGCTACATGAACCGCAACTATGAAGAGGAGCTCGACGTCCCCGTCGGTCCCGACAATTTCCTCGAGCCCGGCGGCGGCGACCAGGGTCAGTCCGCGCACTTCTACACTCGCCGTCAGCAGTACGTGTTCAAAGTCCGTGTGCCGAAGGACTGGGGGAAGAAGGATCTGGTCTGGACGCTGACCGCACACGGCAAGACCGAGAGGGCCTACGCGACGCTGATGCCGACCTGGGAGATTGACGTCGGCACCTATCAGCAGAATCGCGGCGGACCAGGGGAGCTCGGCGAACCCGACGACCCGCCGTCGATCAGGCTCGAAGGCGCGGCCGAGCGAACGATCGCGGTCGGCGCGCGGCTCTCGCTCGACGCGTTCGTCGTCGACGACGGCAGGCCGTCGAGCCGGCCGAGCCAGAGCGGATCGAATCCGCGCGTCGAAGGGCCGCTCAGTCAGGCAGTCGTCCGGCTTGATCGCGGGATGCGGCTCGGCGTGATCTGGGTCGTCTATCGCGGAAACGCGAGGGCCGTGACGTTCGAGCCGCGGCGGATTCCCGTAATCGACGGGAAGGCGGCGGCGACGGTGCGTTTCAGTGCGCCTGGCACTTACGTCCTTCGTGCGTACGCCGATGATGGGATCCTGGTCTCAACGGCGGATGTGACGGTGACCGCGCGCTAAGCCCGCGCCACAGTGGAAACGAGGCTAAAGCCGTTCGAACATCAGCCCGTTTCCCGCTGCGAGTTCCACGCTGTGGTACCTCACGCACTCTAGCTGTGAGTGCGTGATCTGATGCGCGACACTGAGGATCAGGTGCGAGAACTGGGGCGCCACGAGAACGAGTCTCGGCCGAAGCGAGAAATTGATCGCATGGCCCCGGTACATTCGGCGAAGAAGGGCGACGTTGCGCGTGGTCCAATCGACGTGACCGAGTCCGCGCAGCACGAGGCGGTCGTCGGCGACCGTCTCGGCATCGATGATCGTCAGCTGGCTCGCGTGGTCAATTGCCATCAGGTCGATTTCGCCGTACGGATCGCACGGAACGTTCGCGTCAATCGCGCGAAAGCTCTCTTCGAGCGCTGTGTCGCACCCTCTCAGCAGCGCAATCAGCCGGCTCTTGTCCGAGCCGATCTGTTGACGCTTCAACAGGACGGTGCCGCCGTGACTGCCGGGCGATGCGGGCGGCGAACCCATACTTGCTGCCGGACGGCTCCAGCCGGGCTCCCCCGTGTCGAATTCGTTGGTCGGCGGCGAGAGAAACAGATAGGAGATGTCTTCCAACCCTCGGCCGAGCAGCCTGTCCGATCGATCAGCGTCATCAGCCATGTGAGCTCTACTCGGCGGGGGGAACGTGCAAAACGAAGACGGAGTTCTGCCCGCCGTAAGGCGCCGGCTCGACCTCGGCGTTCAAAGGGTCGGTCATCCAGCGGCCGTCGACGATATATCGATAACGGTAACGCCCCGGCTCGAGCTTGACGACGGCTTTCCAGATGGTGCCTTCGGGGCTCATCTCGCTGCCTTCGGGCGCCCACTCGTTGAAGTCGCCTGCAAGCTGCACTCGTCCCGCATCGGGCGCTTCAATCGTAAAAAGAACACCTTCGGGCGTGAGGATCGGCGCCGACGGCCGCTCGCCGCCTTGGGCGGCGGGCTCAGCGGCCACGAGGTCGCCGGCAGGCATCGGGGCCTCCATCAACATGACCTCGCGAGCCAACGCCCGGTAGTCGGCGAACCCCGCGCAGTTGGTGCAGTAGGCCACGATCGGTAACCCATGGCTCGCGGCCTCGGCGAGCTTGACGCTGTGTCGGATCACCGTTTCGAAATGCCGGCCGCTGAGGTGCCGGCGGATTTCGTCGACCACATCTCTCACGAACTGCGACCGACCCGTGTAGAGCGTCACGAGCGCCCGAGCGGCGATTTCGTGTCCTGTTTGCTTCTTCAGGACGTCGAACGTCTCGAGCAGCTTCGCCAGCCCATGGAGGGAGAAGAAGCTGGGATCGATAGGAACGATCGCCTCGGTCGAGGCCTTCAACGCGTTGAACGTCAGCAGACCCACGTTGGGCGGGCAGTCAACCACGACATAGTCGTAGTGCTGGTGAACTTCGCCCTCGCTCAAAGCCCTGGAAAGAACGTTCTCTCGCCCGGGAACCGACGCAAGTTTTTCGGGGACGGCGCTCAGGAGGATGTCGGCCGGTACGAGATCAAGGTTGTCGAAGGGCGAAATCGTGATGTCTCGAATCCGAAGTCCAGTGCTGCCACTGTCTGGCGCCAGAACGTCGTAGACGGTCTTCGCCGGCGGGGTGGCGCCGCTTGACAAACCCAGCGTCGCGTGGCCCTGCGGGTCCATGTCGACGAGTAGGACTCGACGACCGTTCTTGGCCAGGAAGCCCGCAAGATTGATGGAAGTGGTGGTCTTCCCGCATCCCCCTTTTTGGTTGACGACCGCGATTGTGCGCATGAAGTCGCCTTCCTTTCTGGAGTGGAGAAACGGCCCAGTCGGGCTCGGGTCCAGCGGGACAATAACACAATCACATGGCGAGAACAACTATTACTTGAGGCCCTGTCAATATCAACACACAAGATATGGGTCGACCGTAAACGCGCCGTGACTACAGCGCCTCGCATGCCCGATTCAAGTGATGACCGCGATCAGGGTTTCGGGGCAGCCAGGTACTGCTGATCGGTGACGGGCTCCAGTCATTTCACGGTGCCCTCGTAGATCGTCAGCTGCAGCGCATCCTGGTTCGGCGAGGCGCCGTGCCAATGCTCGACACCGGCAGGCGTCCACCAGGGCTGGCCCGGCTTCATCTCTTGCACCGAGCCGCCGCGCAGCTGCGTGCGGCCGAGGCCTTCTTCAATCATGAGCAGCTGTCCCCATGAGTGCGAGTGCCAGTTCGAGCGGCTGCCCTTCGGACTTCAGCGCGTCACGTTGACCGTCACGTTGTCGTACGTGAACACCGACCCGTCGCTCGCTACGCCGCGCAGCACATAGGTGCCCGGCTCGGCGAACGTCACTTGTGTCGCCCATTTACCGTCCGGGGGCGGTAGCGGGATCGTGTACGGAGGGGACCACGGCGAGTTCGCGTACGCGCGTGTGTCGATCCACGTCTTCATTTGATCGGGTGTAAAGGTCACGGCCGCGGCACGACCGCGGTACACCATCCACGAAAACCGCAGTCCTGGTCCGCTCGCGGGCACGATTGATGACGGGGGTCTATAGATCAGGTTCGCAAGGTTGGCGGGGCTCGCGGGGCCGGCAGGACTCGCTGGGTTTGCGGGGTTCGCCGTGCGTGTGGAGCCCGCGGGACCAGCCGGATTCCCGGAGCCCCCAGGGTTGGGCGCGTTCTTGGGGCTCGCGGGAGGCACGTAGTCCTGTGAATTCGCGGAGCTCGCCGCGTGGTCCATGGCACTCTCACCGTTGGCATGCCGTGGTTGCGGCTTGCCGTCGCGTCTCGCGGGCAGGTTGTCCGGGTCGCCGGCAAACACGATGAGCGTGAGTGCCTCGCCCGCTTTGACCGTTCGTTTCTTCTCCCCTTCCACGCGCAGCTCCGGCGGAATGTTCGTCCTCAGCTCGTCGCGCAGGCTGCCGAAGTCGCCGCCGATTTCCGTCGAGATCACCTGGTTGTCGATCTGGTAGTCGGTCTTCAGCGAGGCGTACGCGCGCTCCGTCTTCCCGTGCGTCGTGATGGTCCAGGTCAGTTCCCTATTGCCGAAGTCCTTCGGGACGTTGATGGTGAAGAGAAACGGATTGCGTCGCGGGTAAAAATGCGTCGGCTGTCCCCGATCGGGACCGCCGGGCTCGATGTCGTTGTCGGGACCGGCTGGAATATCGAACTCCTCGAGCCAGTTCGTGTTCATGTACCCGAAGTACATCGTGAAGGAGCCGTCGGCGTTCGGCATCCAGCCTTCGTACGCGGGCGACACGTTCTGGCCCGTGGAATAGGTGAAGCGGGTCTGCGCGCCGAGAACGGCGATCGACAGCGTGACCCCACCGAGCGCGGCCAACGCGTGACGTGTCACTGCCCGCCCAGCTGAGAACTCGACGTGGCCGTCGGTATCGGCGGCGCCCAGCAGAGCGGACAGCCGATGTCGTAGTCGTTGCGGTTCTTCATCTTGGCGCGACGCTTGGCCATTTCCGCCTGGAACTGGTCCTCGGTGAGCGAGACGGAATAGCCCAGGTCGATGAACATGTTGGCAATCGATCGGCGCCCGCCGCCCGCCCAGTTCCTCGGATCCGCCGGATTCTTGTTCGCGGATGTCGTATCGAGGAAGCCAATCAGGTGCACGATCGTCCCCTTCGGCAAGAGCGGCGCCGCATCGTCTTCATAGACGTACTGCTTCACCCAGTTGTGGTCGTAGCCAACGCAGTTCAGGGTCTGGATATTGTGGCCCCAGATGGCCTCGAGGCACATGCGGACGCCGGGCGCGTGCAGGTGCGGCTCGAACGCAATGATTTTGGTGTGCTCGGTTAACGTCGCGTACGCGTGGAGCTCCTGATTCGGCTGATCCGGCTTCACGTCGATGTCGATGCCGTTGCCGAGCCGCACGTTGGAGCGGCGGTACTGCGGTTTGTAGCCTGCAGGAAAGAACTTGAAAGCGAACTCGAGGTGCGCGTGGGTTTCGCGGCCGTTCGGGTGAAGGTGGCCCGCGGTCAGCGCGAGCGCGGAGTTGGCCTGAAGGAGCCTTCCCGCTTCGGGCGGGAAAATGTCCGCATTTCGTCCTACTTCGTGGATGGGCCAGCTGCTCGCGAGTTCGTCGCCTGATCCACGCTCGCCCATCGGCACGCTCGAGTACGTCATATGATGAAACACGTAGCGTCCGCCGACAGTCTTCGTCGGGCCGCCGCGCGGGATGTCGTTGATCTCTCGGACTTCGACCGCAGACACGTACCGATCCCCCGTGAGGCCGGTCGGCACCAGGCCGATGTCGCCCCACCAATCCGGCCCGGATGCCGGCACGACGACCTCTTTAGACTTCAAGATCAAGTCCGGCTCGCCGATGGTCCACTTGTCGCTGTCGTCGAAATTCCGCGGCTTCGGCATGTCCGCCGGATTGCCCCGCGGCGCACCGCCGTCGGCCCATCGCGCGATCTTCGTGATCTCCTCGTCGCTGAGCGACGGATCGTGCTTGAACTTCTGGATGCCGATGTTCTTCTCGACAAAGAACGGAGGCATCGCGCCCCGCTGGCTCCGGAGCGCGGTCCGCATTTTTATCGACCGAGCCCACGGCCGGACGTCCTCGTAGGTGACGAGCGGCATCGGCGCGACGCCGTCAACGTGATGGCACTCCTGGCAGCTCCGCTGCAGGATGGGCGCAATGTCTCTGGTGAATGTCACGTCGCCTGCTGCGGGAGGCGCCTGCGCACTCGGAGCGACGCTTAGGAGCGGTGGAACGGCCAGCAGCAAGCCGGCAACGGTCAGGACACGTGACACACGTTCGCGGGGCATGCTCCCTCCTCTGCCGGCCGCCTGGATGCCTCAGACGGCTCCAGTATGTTACCGCCCACACGTATATACACCGAACGCCAACCCGGTGCAGACGTTTTTGTTCCCCGTGCCCCCAGGCGCCGCCGAGCCCCAACGTGGTGGGCCTTCAGGTATACGATTGTCGCGATTCGAGATTATGAAGCCTGACATGAAAGCGCTCCTTTGCGCCCTCCCGCTCGTGTCAGTTCGTTCAGGACCACATCTTCACCCCGCTTGGGATGAAGGATTCCGGGTATGACTCGAACACCGCAATCATCGAGCATCGCGCCTCCGGCTACTCGCCGTCGCCAAAGGGCCGGGTCAACGCCGGGTACATCCACATGAGCGTCCCGTATGCGGCCGGCGCGCTGTACTCAACGACCGAAGATCTGCTGCGTTGGGAGCAGGGGGTGTTTGGCGGCAAGATCCTGTCGCCGGTGTCTCTCGCGAAGATGACGGCGCCATTCAAGAATGACTACGCCCTTGGCGTTGTCGTGCGGACGAGGTGCTCCAGCGGAAGTAGGGGCGATGGGCGACATCATCGATGAGCGAGCCCGCGGGGCGATCGGCGACCGGCGCGCATTCCAGAAACCCGGCCTGGAAACGCTGAGGCGATACGTTCGAGGAGATCTGCCCGCTCCCCCCATTTCGAGGCTCGCCGGGATGCGGCCCACCGAGGCTGGGCTCGGCAAGGCCACATTCACGATGCCAGTCACCCGGTGGTTGGAGGATGGCTTCGGTCTGTATTGGGGCGGGGTGTACGCGCTGTTCGCCGACGCGCCTCTGGCATCGGCTGTCTGGACGACGCTTCCCGCCGGGAAGGCGGTCGCGACATCCGAGCTCAGTCTGTCATTCGTGAGACCGATGAGCAGAAAGACAGCGAACATGATCGGTCGAGCCGAGACGGTCCATTCAGGAAGTCAGGTAGGCCTGTCGATGATCCAGATCACCGATCAGGACGGCCGCATGCTGGCGTTCGGCAGCACTCGGTGTCTCATCGCCGACGTCCCTGTCGATGTCGGCGCGGAATACGCGCCACCCCGCCTCGGACCGACTGACTCCGCCGACCCTTATCTGCGACCGCCGCCCGACGGTGACTACTTCAACCTCGATCAGGTCATGAACGGAACGCCGATCGATTTGCAACGGCGAACGATTGCTGGAGAGAAGATCCTTCCAGTGTGGCGGCTTACCGGCTACCGCACGACCGCCATCGATGACGGCCGCTGCACAGGCAGCCTGCCGAGCTCCCCCTGGTTTTCGAACGGCGGTCCTACAATCTATGGGGGCCTGCTGGCGTGGGCCGCCGAATTCACGATGGGCGCTGCGGTGTATTCCACGCTTGGCCGGGGCGATGTGTTCGCCACTCTGGACATGCATATTCGGTTCACCCGACCGGCCCTGATCGATTCGGGAAACCTTTCCCTGGAGGCGTCGGTCAACCATCGCGGACGGCGTTTGCGAATCAGCTCCTGCAATGTAAATGACGCCGGGGGGAAACGCGTCGCCATGGCGACCTCATCGGCCTTGCTGGTCGAGGGCGGGGTCCGCGAGCTGCGGAATGGCCGGCTCCCCGAGGAGATCCTCGCGGAAGATGGGGGAGCCGAGACTGTCCTCGCCGACCGGGCAAATCCTGATGGCCGACCTCAAGGATCTGAGTAACGCTCGATCGTCCTGATCGGATTCAGTCACCGGTCGGCCTGACCGTCGCGTCTTCGATCATCAACACGACCGACCGCTCAGGAGCCCTGGTGCAATGCATGACCCCGCGCGGCACGACGAACCCCTGGCCGGGCAGGAGCTCCACGGTGCGACCCTCCAGATCGATCAGGAAACGGCCCGCCACGCAATAGAAGAACTCGTCCTCCTTGTCGTGCTTGTGCCAATGGAAGTCGCCCTGGAGCACACCTAATCGAACGACGGAGTCATTCACGCGGCAGAGCGTCTGATTGAACCACGGCTCCTGACAAGCGGCGGCCAACTTCGTCACGTCGATCAGTTCAAGCGGAGGGAACTTTACCTCGGTGTTGATGGAATACGTGGTCGTCATGGCAACCCAATGCTACCTCGTTCTCGCGACCCCTTTGTGACGGCCCGGTTGGCGGCTGTCACGATGGCGATCTTCAGGCAGCCGATGAGGGCCGCGGCCGGAACTGCCGGTTGACGCGCCGCGCACCCGAGCGCCGGGCCTCGATTTCGCCAGTGCGAAACCCAGCCATGGGCCCATGATGCGCTCTGCCTGTGGGACGGACATGCGCTGCGCCTCGGCCCTCACGTCCGGCGGCACCCAATCGGGGAACGGCTGACGCCGAGCGCGATGCGCACCGGTCGCTGTGTGCTCGTTCCACGTTTTCGCAAGCTGCCTCTTCGCAAATCGCGACCCCAGCTTCACGAGCGCGGGCCACAGGCGGCGATGCACGAACGTAATCTTGCCGTCGATCAACTTGCACACCAGAATGTCTCGGCTCTCACACGCGACCTGCGCAGCATGAAAGATCGCGCGCCCCTGCGGATGCCCCCACCAACTGCCGCGGATCCGTTCCCCGGCGACCGCTTCAGCCAGCGACGGGACCGGACCGTGCGCCGCCTGCAGGACGATCCCATGCTCACGAACGAAGTCGACAGCCTCATGCGGACTCAACGTGGTCTGCCTCCGCGTGCTCCCGCGCTCTCGCAAGAGACACGTCCTCGTGACGCCAAGCGTCTGGGTCACATTCCATTGAACGCGGCGGATGTGTTCTATCTGCCGGGTACCATGATGTGGGCCTTCATGGTGCCCGCGTTCATGATCCATGCACCGCCTTGTGAGCGATTGTCGGGCAGCCCGGTTGATTGCGTCGTGGCACCCGGCACCGCGATCGTGATGTGATCTTCCGGTCGCGCGTGTTCCCGATCGGGGCCCACCAGGGCGTACCAGACCGACCCGTACTCGGGCTTGACGCGGGTTCCGTCTTTTTCCATCGCGTTGAGCATCGCCTCCGACTTGCTCCTGTCCCCAAGCGCCTCGGCCTTCAGGTTCTGAGCCTCGCGCTCGATGTTGGTGATGCTGGTGCATTGAACCGAGAACGGCTGCTGCAGAGGAAAGCCCGATCGGTCGTAGCAGACCAGGCGATTTGTACCTTTCCTCAACGTGTCGTACGTGAAGTCGCGCTTCCACTTGATGACGGTCGCTTGGTCTCTCAGACTGGCCGGGGCGGCCATCAGGGCCGTGTCCACGTCAGCCTGCGACGCGCCCGGCTCCAGCGGCGGTGGCGGCAACGGCGTGCTGCGGCCGCCCTGCCCTTGGGCGAGCAAACCGGTTGTCACCGCGATGACACCCATCACACACAGGACATTGCAGTTCATCCGAAACCTCCCTTTACGATAAATCTGAGGCGGCTCGGGACGGCAGCCGCGAATCCTTGCACATCGAGTCGTGTTCCGCAATCAGGTGTTTAGCAGGCGCTAGCGTTGAGTGTTTCAGCTGCTCAGCTCGTCGCCACCGTGTTATTGTGTGCTCCAGATACCGCTTTCAATTCAGGAGGCTTGGCCATGCGGGTGAGAATTTGCGTCGTCGCGGCGAGTCTCTTCTTCGCGATTCACTCGTGGGTTCTTCCGGCCTCGGCCGCCCAGTCGGCAACGCCATCGGGTCAGGCGGACAAGAGTGCCGCCGACAAGGCCGCCGACAAGACCAAGGATGCCGGAAAGGCCACGGCCAAGGGTGCCAAGGCAGCTGGCAAGGCCACCGCCAAAGGGACCGAAAAGGCCGCGAAGTCAACGGCCAGCGAGACTCAAAAGGTCGCCAAGTCCACGACGACAGGTGCGAAGAAGGCGGGCGCCGCGACAGCTCAGGGAACCGAGACAGCAGCCAAAGCCACGACCAAAACGGCCAAGAAGGCGGGCGCGGCCACGGCCAAGGGGACCAAGAAAGCGGGAGTGGCAACCGCCGAAGGGGCAGAGAAAGTCGGCAAGGCCACGACGAAAGGGGGCAAGAGCCTCGAGAAAGACGTCACGGGCAAGGGTAAGGACGACAAGAACAGCGGGAAGGATCAGTCGAAGAAGAATCCTTCACAGTAGTAGTCTCGGCGAACGCGCCAGCGGTGGGCCAGTCACCGCAGAGCGTCGCGTACGGGAGTCATCGGGCCGCTGAGGGTTGGCTGTGCGCCCGCCCGGGTCCCGATACCGCGACGCCGGGCCTTGCGCCGGTGTGGTTCCCCCGGTCGATCACCAGCACGCCGTTGACGACGACATACGGCACGCCTCTCGCGTACGACTTGGGTTTCTCGAACGAGTTGGTTTCGCCGACCGTGGCTGGATCGAACACCACCACGTCTGCCGCAAATCCTTCGCGAATCTGACCGCGATCCCGGAGCCCAAGAATCTGAGCCGGCAGAGCGGTCATCTTGCGAATGGCGTCCTCCAGCGTCAGCACTTGCTGATCGCGAACGTAGTAGCCAAGGACGCGCACGTTGGTGCTGTAGTTGCGTGGGTGGGGCACGCCTGGCGCGTCGAGATTGATCGCCGAACCGTCGCTGGCAATTGCGACCCACGGCTGCTTCATGACCAGCCGCACGTCGTCTTCGGACATCGTGTGGAACATGCCGCTTATCCGGCCGCCATCTTCGGCCATGAGCGCGAGACATGTGTCTGCGGGATCAGCGTCCCCGCGCAGCTTCGCGATCTCGGAAATCCGCATCCCCTCGTACCGGCGCGTGTGCTCGCTGGCGGCTCTGCCCATCACGATCCCTTCCCACCAGCCGTGCTCCTTCGCCCACGTGTTAAAGTCCTTGTCCTTCTTGATTCGTTCGCGAATGGCGGGATCTTTCAGACGCTCGGCGAACTTCGCCGGGCCGCCTTCGCGCGCCCAAACGGGAAAGAACGCACTCCAGCCGTGATTCATCGCGGTGTACGGATACTGATTCGCCGTGATGTCGAGGCCGGATGCTCGCGCGGCTTCGATCATCTTGACGTACCTGCCGACAGTGCCCCAGTTCTCCTTTGCGCGGATTTTGAGGTGGAAGACGTGGACGGGGATACCCGCCTCTCTGGCCACGCGAATCGCAAACTGCAGCTCCTTCTCCTGCTCGAACCCTTCGCTGCCGATGTGAGACGCATAGTTGCCGCCGTAGGAGGCGGCGATTTTTGCCAGCTCGATGATCTCGTCCGGATGGTCGGGGCCACCGCTTTCGTAGCGCGTGACGAGGCCCCACGCGCCTTCTTCCATTGAGCGGGCCACCAGCCGCTTCATGCGATCGAGCTCAGCCGCCGTGGCGGCTCGCGACTCGTAGCCCAGCACAACACGACGTACTTGTTCGGCTGCGACATGGGAGATGACGTTGATGGAGATGCCCTGCCGTTCAGCACGCGCGAAGTATTGGCCGAACGTGGTCCAGTCCGGCCTGACCGCGTCGGGAGCGGTTACGTCGTTTGCGCTCTCTTCGTTCAAACCGTCACGTGGGGCGACCGATGTGCCTTCGCCGAGGACGTCGAGCGTCACGCCTTGACGCACCTTACTCTGCGCCGTTCCGTCGGCGAGCAGCGAGAGATCGGAGTGCGTGTGGAGATCGATGAACCCGGGCGCAACAACCATTCCGCGCGCGTCGATGATTCGCGCTGCGGCCGCGTCGGCAATCCGTCCTACTGCTGCGATTCGCCCCCGCTGGATCGCCACGTCGGCGAAGAACCACGGATTATCCGTGCCGTCGACGACGCGCCCTCCGCGAATCAGCAGATCGTAAGGCGCAGGCTGCGCGCGGACCGCGCCGGTGATTGACCAGGCACCGGCAGCAGTCAGCAGAGCCCCGACGAGCGGCAGCAAGCGACGGCGAGTCATATTTCTGGCTCCTTCTGGAAGCAGTCCTGTCATTGTTTGACGAACTTCTGCACGACGCCGCTGAGCTGGGCAATGTAAACGTCGCCGGAATCAGCCACGGCTACGCCGTGCCCTCCCGGGTTGCCAGGCAACTTTCCCAGCGCTGTTCCATCCAGGCTCCGCAGGATTCCACCGGTCCAGATGTGCTGATCTTTCGTCATGGCGAGCCCCGAGACCCCTCCCGTGCCCGTCCATTGACTGAGAAACGTTCCGTTTGAATCAAACACCTCAATCCGTTGGTTGTCACGATCCGTCACGTACACCCGGCCCTGACTGTCGACCACCACATTGTGAGGCAGTCCAAACTCGCCCGGACCCGTTCCCCTCCGGCCCCACTGCAGGAGGTATGTCCCGTCGCGAGCGTACTTCACGATTCGTACGCCACCGTACCCGTCGGTGACGTAGACGTCGCCGTTCGGAGCGAAGGCGACATCGGTCGGCAGATTGAAGTGGTGCGCGTCCCCTCCAGCCACTCCATTCGTGCCGAGGCGCATCGTCTCTCTTCCCTCCGGATTCAACTTATAGACGATCTGACCCGGTGCGTCGACGACCCAGATGTTCCCCTGCGGATCCAGACGTACCGAGTGTGCGCCGCACGAAGCACACCCTGCCGCTCCATAGACGGCTGAATAGTGTGACTTGTCGGCGCTCCAATACGCCTCGGAAATGGCCGCGACCTTTCCCTCGCTGAACAACCCATCACCCCACGAGCGGATGAACATTCCGTCGCTCATGAACTCGATGACCGGATGCGCGCCGCGGTGGAGCACCAGAATCCTGCCTGCCGGGCGACGGCCACCGACGCCACCTGGATGAAATTCCAGGCACCCGGCGCACCCGCTGCCGTGGTGGGTGACGTCGGCCATTCCACCAGCTTGTAGGCCAGTGTTGGAATCTCAGGATTTGTGTTGCCCCGGCCTGCTTGACCGGCGTCCGCACCCAACCGCATCGCACAGGGCGCGTTAAGAACCAAGCCAACCAGGACAAGCACTGCGACGACGATGGTGGCCGAAGATGACTCGATAGTGATTCGGTGCATAAGAGCGGCCTTCGCCAACGCCACATTTCTACTGCAGCCCGTGCTGCGCAGTCGAGCGGAAAGATTCAATTCGAAGGGCCGTCTCGAGTTTGCCTTTATGGATCCACGGCTGGGCGGCCGTGGCGATACGCGGAGCCCGTCGGCGATCACTTGCCCGCCGGATAGGTGTCGCTATGCTCTCGCCTGACTCTGGCGCCGAGTGAAGGCGACGGCGCCGGAGGTGTCGCCGAAAACGCCGACGCTGGACCACGGTGGATCGGCAGATGGTCGTAAGCCAGCGTTACACTAGGCGTTGACCTCAATGTGCGCCCGTAGCTCAGTTGGATAGAGCACCGGCCTTCTAAGCCAGTCGCGACCTTCACCCACCGACATCAAACAAGTTTTTCTGGTGCGAATTGTGCGGCCGCATCTCCGATCGATGCGAGTCGTTGCGCCGTGTCCGGCCTTCTGTGGCAAAGCGTGGCAAAGACTCAGCAGAAGCGGCCCGCCGCTCCGAGTCATAGCGGATTGCCGGCGAACCAATTGGGGCCGGGCTGCCGCCGGAAGGCGGGATGAAGGAGTGAAGAATGCGCTTTCGATATGCCGTGAGCTACGAATCAGACACGTCCCCTATCGAGACTCTTCGGGGTGAACTTGACGCGCGGGATGCGCGCCAGGCTGCGCTCCGAGGTGGCCGTGAGGCGTTTAAACACTGGCCGAAGGGTCGACATTTCCGTTCGGTGGTCGTCGTCATCGAACGGCTGGACGCTGCAGAAGCGACGAACGCCGCGGATGTTGCCGCGTACACACTTGCGTTCCATCTTGAACTTCTTGAACATTTAACGCCTGGCTCACGGTGGCAAACGTCCCGGTTCTGGTCCCAAAAAAGGGGCCATCTATAAGAAGACGCTCGAGAAGCAGGAATACGAGCGCCAGTTGCGGGCTCGTATCGCGCACGACGTCGACAAGTTCTACAACGCCCTCAAGCAGGCCGCGACCGGTGTGACGCACCTGATGGCCAAAGACAAAGACGGCACATGGAAAGAGGTCACGGATCCGGCGGTGATGGCTCGGTGTCTGAACAGCGGTGAGTCGTTTTACCGCCTGACGGCTCGCAATCCGGATGTGCGCGCCCTGGTGAACCTTTTCGACCGCCTCTGTGGTTCGGCGACGCAACAGAGTCAGGTGCAAGTGGAAAGCCGCGTGACGCTGAAAGAACTGATTATGGGCTCCTCGAGGAGAAAGACCGGTGAGGCGCGACCGAGCG
>DATKHR010000404.1:0-44762 GCA_035510155.1 Vicinamibacterales bacterium | reverse complement strand
CTCGATTTCGATCCCGATGATCGAGTCGTGCGGGCCGGTCATGCCCGCGTCGGTCAGGTACGCTGTGCCGCGCGGGAGGATGCGCTCGTCGGCGGTTTGCACGTGCGTATGCGTGCCGATCACAGCGGTCACCTTGCCGTCGAGGTGCCAGCCCATGGCGAGCTTCTCGGACGTGGCCTCGGCGTGGAAGTCAACGAGGATGATCCTCGCGCCGCGTGATTTCAACGCGTCGACTTCTTTCAGGACGACGGCGAATGGGTCGTCGGTATTCGGCATGAACACACGCCCCATCACGTTTATGGTTCCGACGCTGGCCCCATCGCGAGCCCGGGCGAGGAAGCTGCCGTTGCCGGGCGCGCCGGAGGGGTAATTGGCCGGACGCAAGAGTCGCGGCTCCGCGCCGATGTAATCAAGCGCCTCGCGCTTATCCCAAATGTGGTTCCCCGACGTCATGACGTCGACGCCGGCGTCCAGAAGCTGATCGCCGATCTCCCGCGTGATACCGAATCCCGCGGCGGCGTTCTCGGCGTTCGCGATCACGAGGTCGACGCGGTGATGGTCGACGATGGGTGACAGCCCGTGCTTGATCAGCTCCCGCCCTGGCCTTCCGACGATGTCGCCAACGAAGAGAATGCGGGGGGTGCGCACCTGCGGATCATAGGGCAGGAACGGCAGCAAGGGCACGGGCGGGAGGGGCGGGAAGGGATGCGTGCAGGATTCCTCGCGTCCCTGGCACCCCTCCTGCCCGTCCCGCCTCTCCCGCCGGCTCTACCTCTCCTTGCAAGACCTTACTCGTCCCTGCCCTTCGCCGCCTTGACGGCGATCTGAATGGCGCGACCGCGGCGGTCGGCGATCCTGGGAAGCGACACGCGCAACTCTCCAGCGACAAGGGTAGCGGTTGCCTTGTCCATATCGCACGGCCGCACCACGCGGACGACACGCGCGAACCGGCCGTACCCCCGCTCGACGAGGTGGAAGGTCGCCTCGCCGCGCACGCGGCGTGGCGGCTTTTCGCCGGCGATCAGTACCGCGTTGCCTTTGCTCATGACGCAGATCGCGGAGCGGTCAACGCCCGCCAGATCGACTGTGATTTCGATCGAATCGTCGGTTTCGAAGACGTCGACAGATGGCGAGCACTCTCCGGCGAGTGATTCCGCCCCGAAGGTGCGGCCGAGGTCGCGGAAAATCTGGCGAAGCTCATCAGTAAATTCGCCCAGCTCGGAGGGCAGGGCGATGGCGTGCACGCGGGCTGGCATTCCGCATCATCGCACGCAGACGCTACTTGGAACAATGGTCTGAAGCCAATGGAAAGCAATGGGTTATACGGAGTGCAAAATATTATATTAATAGACTCATATTATATGCTTGACAGACACTAATGCTCTGGCTATACTCTTCTCATCTCAAACAGAAACGAGGATTCACTCAAATGCCAGGCAAAGTGATTGGAATCGACCTCGGCACGACCAACTCCGTCGTGGCCGTCATGGAAGGCGGCCAGCCGGCGGTCATCGTCAACCAGGAAGGGGCCCGGCTGACGCCGTCCGTGGTGGCGTTCACGAAGGAAGGGGAGCGCCTGGTCGGCCAGGTCGCCAAGCGCCAGGCCGTCACGAACCCGGAGAACACCGTGTTCTCGATCAAACGGTTCATGGGCCGGAAATTCGACGAGGTCTCGGGGAGCGTTCAGCCCAACGCCGAGGCCGCCCGCGTGCCCTACAGAGTGGTTCGTGCGCAGAACGGCGACGCGTGGGTCGAGGCGCGAGGGAAGAAGTACTCGCCGCCTGAAGTCTCCGCGATGGTCCTTCAAAAGCTCAAGCAGGCGGCCGAGGACTATCTCGGCGAGAAGGTGACCGACGCGGTCATTACCGTTCCGGCCTACTTCAACGACGCGCAGCGGCAAGCGACCAAAGACGCCGGCAAGATCGCCGGCCTGAACGTGCAGCGCATCATCAACGAACCGACGGCCGCGGCGCTGGCTTACGGGTTGGACAAGAAGAAGGACGAGACCATCGCGGTATACGACTTCGGCGGCGGAACATTCGACATCTCTGTGCTGGAAGTCGGCGATGGGATCGTCGAGGTGAAAGCGACGAACGGCGACACGCATCTCGGTGGCGACGACCTCGACGATCGAATCATCGAATGGCTCGTCGTTGAATTCAAAAAGACTGACGGCATCGATCTCTCGAAAGATCGAATGGCGCTCCAGCGTCTGAAGGAGGGCGCCGAGAAGGCCAAGATCGAGTTGTCGACGGCAATGGAGACGGACATCAATCTGCCGTTCGTCACGGCGGATCAGACCGGGCCGAAACATCTGCAGATCAAGCTGTCGCGGGCCAAGCTCGAACAGCTCGTGGACGACCTGCTCCAGCGCACGATGGCGCCGGTGAAGCAGGCACTGGCGGACGCCGGCATCGATCCGCGGAAGATCGATGAAGTCGTTCTCGTGGGCGGCTCGACCCGCATGCCGAAAGTGCAACAGCTCGTGCGTGACTTCTTCGGCAAGGAGCCGCACAAGGGCGTCAATCCCGACGAGGTTGTTGCGATCGGCGCTGCCGCGCAGGGCGGCGTCCTGACCGGCGAGGTCAAGGATCTTCTGTTGCTGGATGTCACTCCGCTCTCGCTCGGCGTGGAGACGCTGGGCGGCGTCATGACGACTCTCATCTCGCGGAATACGACGATTCCGACGCGGAAGAGCGAGATATTCTCGACCGCCACGGACAACCAGCCGAACGTCGAGGTCCACGTGCTGCAGGGCGAGCGTCCGCTCGCTCGTGACAACCGCACGCTCGGCCGGTTCCACCTCGTCGGCCTCCCGCCGGCGCCGCGAGGCGTGCCGCAGATCGAAGTGGCATTCGACATCGACGCCAACGGCATCGTCAACGTGGTGGCGAAGGACATGGCGACGGGCAAGGAACAGAAGATCACCATCACCGCGTCGAGCGGCCTGTCGAAAGACGACGTCGACAGGATGGTCAAAGACGCGCAGAGCCATGAAGCCGAGGACAAGAAGCGTCGTGATCTCATCGATGCTCGAAACCAGGCCGATTCGCTGGCGTACCAGGTAGAAAAGTCGGTCAGCGAGAACCGCGGCAAGATCGCCGTCGGCGAGTTGTCGCGCATCGACGCGGCGATTGCCGATGTTCGCCGGGTTGCACAGGGCGAGGATCTCGAGGCCATCAAGCACGCGATGGACGAGCTCCAGCGCGCGTCGCATGTGATGGCCGAAGAGCTTTACAAAGGGTCGGGTGGGTCACGTGGGTCGAGTGAGTCGGGTGGGTCAGGTGGGTCGGGTGGGTCCGGCCAGCCGGACGTGAAAGAAGGCGAAGTCGTCGACGCGGAGACGGTGGGAGCCTAGCGTGAACGTAAGGAAGTCAGGAAGTGGGAAAAAGGAGAAGGTTATGACGATAGTTCGTTGGGATCCGTTTCGTGATTTCGGGTTTGCGAGCGCGAGCGCATGGATGCCGCCCGTGGACATCTATCAGAGCGGCGACCACGAGGTGGTCTTGAAGGCCGAGCTGCCGGACATGTCCCGCGAGGACGTCGACGTCAACATCGAGAACTTCGTGCTCACGATCAAGGGGGAGAAAAAGCTGGCGTCCGATGTGAAGGACGACCAGTTCCACCATGTGGAGCGCCGATATGGCAAGTTCAGCCGGTCGTTCTCGCTGCCGCAGACGGTCGATTCCGGCAAGGTCGTGGCCGAGTACAAGAACGGCGTGCTGACCGTCAGGCTGCCGCTCCGCGAGGAAGCGAAGCCGCGTCAGGTCAAGATCGACGTGGCGGCGTAAGGGGGACGGGCAGGAGGGCTGGGCTCGAGCGGTCGCTTCGGTCCCGCGGTCCAGCCCTTCCCGCCCATCGTGCCCTCGCAGCCCTTCCTGCCCCTCAAGCCGCGTGTTACGCTAATTGCTCTCCATGACTGACACGACTAGTGAAACGGAACAGCCCGGTGAGCCCCAGATTCCCAGTGAGCCGGCGCCACCAATCGCGAGCCGGTTCCTCTTCGTAGACGTCGCCGCGCTGCGCGCCAAGCAGCTGCGGCGCGGGGCGCGGATGCGTCTGGGCGAGGATGCCCCCCAGGCGCCGCACAAGGCCGAACGCGTCGCGATGGAGGAAGTCAGGCGCGGCCTGGTGTACTACGACATCCCGACGACAAAGCCGGGGCATTCGGAGTCGGAAAAATGAGCGATGCGGTGGTGCTCGCGATCGACGCCGTCAAGGGCTTGACGTTCAGCAGCTTGTTTGTGCTAGCGCTGTTCATCGGCTTTTGCATCCTCGTTGGCTTCACAAAGACCAAGAGGACAGCCGGTGAGGCGCCCGTTATCAAGAGCCTCGATGAACGCATGACTCATCAGCCGGTGGCGTATCTGGCTCCCACGGCCCCCCGCGGTCCGGCCGACCAGCTCCGAGCGCCGGAACTTGTCGAGGCGGCGGCACGTAAATAGATCAAGAGGACCAACCATGTTCTGGCTGCTGACGCTGCCGTTCCGCATCGTCTTTGGTCTCTTGTTCATGGCGCTGGCGCTGCCGCTCGCGCTTCTCGCGCTCCCATTCGCGCTGCTGGCGGTGCCGTTCATCCTGGTCTTCTTCGTGCTCCGCGTCGCGATCAAAGCCGCCGTCGCGCTGGTCGTGTTCCCCATTGTGCTGCTCATCGCATTGGCCGGCGCTGTCGTCGCGCTTCTCGCCCTGGGGGTCGCCGTGCTCTCACCGCTCCTGCCGCTCGCGTTCATCGCGTTCTGCATCTGGGCGGTCGTCAGGCTCGCGTCGCGGCCAGCGATCCGGCCGATCTAGTTGCTCGAAGGGGCTCGGCCGTCCCCGATCAGGCGACGCTCTCGGGCTGCCACCGGAGCCCCAGGTTGATGATCCGCTGCAACACCATCTCGTAGCCGAGCCCGGTCTTCTCCGCCGACGCCGCGAAGTCTTCGCCCCTCGCGATTTGCGGGTTGGGATTGGCTTCAATCACCCAGATATTCCCCGTGTCGTCCAGGCGAAGGTCCACGCGCGCGTATCCGCTCAGCTCCAGCGCGCGGTAGGCGCGCTTGCAGACGTGCTGAATCTCGGCGGCGGCCTCATCGGTGAGATCTTTCGCCGGTCCGCTGTCGATTCCATACTTCTTCTGATATTTGACGCTCCACTTTACGCGGTCGGTGGCGATGCGCTTGGATCCCTCCGGCATGTTTTGAAAGAAGAGCTCCCAGACGGGCAACGCCTGGAGCGCCTGGTTGCCGAGGATCCCCACGTAGAGCTCTCGTCCCTCGATGTATTGCTCGACGATAGCGGCGGTCCCGATGCTCTGGTGAACGAATGCCACCCGTTCGTTGAGCTTGTCGTCGTTCTCGACCACCGACGCCTGAGAGATGCCGATCGATGCCTCTTGCGTCAGGGATTTCACGATCAGCGGAAACGGCAGGCGCTTGGGTCGTCGAACCGGCCTGCCGATTCGGAACACTTCGAATTCAGGGACGGCCAGCCGGTGATAGGCGAGCAGCTTCTTCGACAGCGATTTGTCGCGCGCGAGCACCAGGCCACGCGGATTGCACCCGGTGTAGGGCAGCTTCAGGAGCTCCAGGTGCGACACCACGTTCTGATCGAAGATCACCACATCGTCGAACCCTTCGAGCAGGTTGAACGCGATGTGCGGCTTCCACTCAGTGGCCAGGCGCCGAATCTCTCCGAGATCGTCGTGGACGGGAAGCGCCTGCACCTCGTGGCCCATCGCGGCGAGCGTCGAGATGACGTCGTACTCGGTGCGCCACGGCGCGGCTGTGATATCCGCGCCCTCGTCGATCGTTGCCGGCGGGACGAGGTGACGGTGTACGAGCGCGACAATGCGGAGCCGAGGCGCGCTCATGGCGCGACCTCGTGGAGATTGGTTGCGTTCTCAGCGCCCTTGTGAAGGTTGATTGCGCTCACAGCCAGCTCACACCGCCACCCTATGGCGCCCGCCGTGCAGGTAGTTCATCGTCTGCACGGTGAGGAAGATCATGAAATCGGTCTTCGATTCCTCCTCGGACTCGGTGAGACGCAGATTCTGTTCGCGACACCGTTCGATGATCTTCTCGAGCAGCTGATCGATTGTGTATTGGTAGCTGTCTGTGAAGCTGGCCACGCTCGTCCGCACCTCCTTGCGAATCTTTTGCACGAAGCGCGCTGCGGGCGCGTTCTTCGCGTATTCGGGCGCATTCGAGAACAGCCGCCGAAGATCGCTGTCGTAGAAATCCGGGTGGTCAAGGCCGTAATGCTCGCGCTTCTTCCGGTAGTGCTCGCCAAGCGTCTTCTTGAGGCGGGCCAACGGATCGACGAGGCGCTTCGACGTGACGGCGGGGCGCGTGCCCGCGAGCTTGCGCATCAGACGGTCCACGTACTCGAGCTTGCGTTGGGCGGGCCAGCCCGCGTAGCGCGTCGCCCACATGGAGTGGGGATCCAGCCAGACCGCGAACGTCTCGGCAAAGTCTTCGTCGGGATGACTCTGCGCGTACCAGTGATCCAGGTGCTGGACAAAGCTCTTGCTGTACGGCTTGGGGAGGTAGTACTCGGGGTACTCCGTGCCGGGATTGCCGAACAGCCGCCGCCGAGTCGGCCGCCGGCGGAGCAGGTACGCATTGTCGATGGCGTGGCCCGCCTCGTGCCGCAGGATCCGGAGGCAGGACTCTTCGTCGGCGCCTTCGACCTCCAGCATCTGGGCGAGCTCCAACTTCTCGAGACGGGGGTGCGCGAGGTAGAAAGGAATGGCGATGCCCGGGACGCCGTCCGGAGTGAACCATTCGTCTGAGAGATAGTGGTGCGGGCAGACCAGCCGGTGCGATTGCAGCTCGGCGTTCAGCGTGGCGATTCGCGATTCGAGCTGTGTTCCCCCAATGGTCACGCCCAGGTCGCACATGCGCAGCGTGAGCAGCTGCTCGTCGGTCCAGTCGGCCCAGACAGGTTCAAGCATGGGCCGGGAAGTCTGGCGGCTGAGCGCTCCACCACGCCGTGTCGCGTTCGTGTGCGTCCGCGACCCGGAAGAGCATCGCTTCGTCGAATCGGCGCCCGGTCAGCTGAAGCCCGATTGGCAGACCGCCTGGCGTGAAGCCACACGGCACGCTGATCGCGGGCAGTCCCGCGAGGTTGGCGCTCACGGTGAAGACATCGGCCAGATACATCTGCAAGGGGTCGGACGCGCGCTCTCCGAGCTTGAAGGCAGGTGTCGGGCTCGTCGGCATGGCAATGACGTCGACACGCTCGAACGCCTTCTCGTAATCGCGCAGAATCAAC
Source organism: Vicinamibacterales bacterium (assembly GCA_035510155.1). Classification (GTDB taxonomy): domain Bacteria; phylum Acidobacteriota; class Vicinamibacteria; order Vicinamibacterales; family CAVVIG01; genus DATKHR01. The sequence goes on along the minus strand of DATKHR010000404.1, from coordinate 37,508 downwards.
GTACGCACCTGCTGGGCCTTCAAATAGTACGCATCGTAGTACCCGGCGCTCAATACGTAGGTGCCCAGCATGATCCGGCGCTTGACCTCCGGGCCGAAGCCCGCCTCTCGCGTCATCGAGTACATGGCGCCGATCGTCTCGGCGCTTTTCCTCAGCCCATATCGCACGCCGTCGTACCGCGCGAGGTTCGAGCTCGCCTCGGCTGTCGCGACGAGGTAATAGACCGGAATCGCATAGCTCGCATGAGGCAACTCGATGTCCGCAATCGTGGCGCCGCGTGAGCCAAGGACGTCGAGCGCGCCATTCACAGCCCGCGCCACGTCCGGGTCGACTCCCTGTTCGAGCAGTCGACGCGGCACGCCGATAGTGGTGCCGCGCACGTCTCCCGTCAGAGCGGCCGAATAGTCGGGAACGGCGTCAACGGCGCTCGTCGAGTCGGCCGGATCCCGGCCCGCCAGGACCGCCAGGAGAATCGCCGCGTCGCCCACGGTCGTGGTCAGCGGGCCGATCTGGTCCAGCGACGAGCCGAAGGCCATCAATCCGTAGCGCGAGACGCGTCCGTACGTAGGCTTCAGGCCGACGATGCCGCACAGCGCCGCTGGTTGGCGGATCGATCCGCCGGTATCGGACCCCAGCGCGATCGGGGCGACGCGCGCGGCGACAGCCGCGGCTGATCCGCCGCTCGATCCGCCGGGCGTTCGGTCGACCGCCCAGGGATTCCGCGTGGGCCCGAACGCCGAGTTCTCGTTGGATGAGCCCATCGCGAACTCGTCGCAGTTGGTTTTCCCAATGATGACGGCGCCGGCAGCTTCGAGCCGCGTGATCGCCGTCGCGCTGTAGGGCGGGACAAAGGTCTCGAGGATCTTCGACGACGCCGTGGTTCGCACGCCGCACGTGCAGATGTTGTCCTTGACCGCGACCGGCACTCCCGCCAGGGGGGCGTTCCGCCAGCGGTCGGGCTCGCGATCGATAGCTTCGGCGCGAGCGAGCGCCTGATCCGCGATCACGGTGTTGAACGCGTGCAGACGCGGTTCGACGGCTTCGAGGCGGGCGAGCGCGACTTGGCAGACGTCAACCGCGGACCGGGTGCGCGATCGCACCCGGTCGCGCGTGTCCCGAGCGGACGCCGGGTCGCTCATCCAAGCACTCGGGGAACCCTGAACAGGCCGGCGGCCGGCAACACGTCCGGCGCGTTGGCGAGTACGTCCCGCACATCGAGACAGGGAAGAATCTCATCGTCGCGTTCGAGGCGCGACTCGGTCCCGACGGCCGCCGTGGGCGGGACGCCCGTCGTATCTACCTTCCGGACCTCGTCGGCGTAGGCGAGGACGTCGCCGAGCTGACGCGCGAACAGTTCGACTTCGGCGGGGTCGAGCTCCAGGCTTGCGAGCGCGGCGATGGCCGCGATACGCTCGCGCGTGATTTCAGAGGGCATGGCAGATGCTAGCATGATGGTCCCTGGGACTTCGTGCGTGGGCCTTGGTCCGTCCTAGGTCCTTGGTCCCTGGTCCATCGCGGAGGGCTGTGAAAAGCATCCGTCGCGCGGCGGTTGCCGGTTCCTGGTATCCGGCCTCGCCGGCCGCGCTCGCGGCGGCCGTTGACGGATATCTCCATGCCGCTCGCGGACGGGACGTCGACGGCGACCTGGTCGCCCTTGTCGCCCCGCACGCGGGCCTGATGTACTCGGGCCCTGTCGCGGCGTACGCATATCGTCTCTTGAGCGGCCGGTCGTTTGACGTCGCCGTGCTCGTCGGGCCGTCTCACTTCGCGGGATTCGACGGGGTAGTGGTTTATCCGTCGGGTGGCTTCGAGACCCCGTTTGGCGTCGCTCATGTCCAGAGCGACGTGGCGGCGGATCTCGTGCGCGCATCGCCGGCCGTACGGGAGCACCCGGGTCCGCATGCGCGCGAGCACTCTCTCGAGATGCAGTTGCCGTTCGTCCAGCACCTGGCGCCGCACATCGAGATTGTTCCGCTGCTCATGGGCTATCAGACCGCCGGCACGGCCGAGGCGCTCGCCCGGGCGCTGGCGGAGGCCGTCCGCGGGCGGCGCGCGCTGCTCGTCGCCAGCACCGACTTGTCGCACTACCACGACCGGGAGACGGCGGCGCGGCTGGACTCGACGGTCATCGACTGCGTGACGCGCTTCGACGCCGACGGTCTCCAGAACGCGCTTGACCGGCGTCCGGAACACGCCTGCGGCGGCGGGCCAGCGGTGGCCGTCATGCGCGCGGCCAAGGCACTGGGCGCCTCGGACGCCGTTGTCCTGAACTACGCGGACTCGGGCGACGTGTCCGGCGACACATCGTCGGTCGTCGGATATCTGGCCGCGGCGCTCGGCAATTTCACGTCACGATGACCAGCGAAGCCGACCGCGTTGTGCTCCTGCGGCTCGCTCGCGATGCGATCGCGGCTCACGTCGAGAGGCGCGCGTTTCCGGACCCACCCCTCGTCGGCTCGCTCGCCGTGCGATGTGGGGCGTTCGTCACACTCCATGCCCACGGCGCGCTTCGCGGGTGCATCGGCCATATCGAGCCAGACGATGCGATCGGACGCGTGATTCCCAGGTGCGCGGTTTCTGCTTGCAGCGCCGACTCACGCTTCGCCGCCATCACCGAGATCGAGCTACCGGCTCTCGCAATCGAGTTGTCGCTTCTGGGGCCCCTCGTGCCGATCAGCGAGTCGACCGACATTCAAATCGGGCGCGACGGCCTCGTCGTCGAGCTCGGCTGGCGCCGCGGGCTGCTGCTGCCGCAGGTGGCGACCGAATGGAAGTGGAATCGCGAAGCGTTTCTCGCCCACACGTGTCAAAAGGCGGGACTGCCCCGCGACGCGTGGCAGAAAGGCGCGCGACTCTGGCGGTTCGAGGCCGAAGTGTTCTCGGAGCCGGGGCCCTGACTCGCTCCTCCCCTATCGGCGGGCTTGCGCGCGCGTCGGCTTGAGCAACCCGCGCAGCGTGTCGAGGTTCCTCTTGTCCTGGGGATCCACGGTGATCGCCCCCGTCGCTCTGCCGCCGCCTTTGGGTGTCTCGAGCAACATCGGCAACTCTTTGAATCGGCGATCGTTGACGATGCGCCGGAAGGGATCGAGGCCGAGAAAGCCGCGGCCGATGTGCTCGTGACGATCGACGCGGCTGCCGAGAGGTCTCTTCGAATCGTTGAGATGAAAGGCTTTCAAGCGATCGAAGCCTATCAGGCGCTCGAACTGTTCGAACGTGGCGGCATAGCCTTCAGGGGAGACGATGTCGTAGCCCGACGCCATGAGATGGCACGTGTCCAGGCACACGCCCACGCGTTTGTGGCCACCGGTCATTGCGAGAATCGAGGCGAGCTGCTCGAAGGTGGCCCCGAGCGCCGTCCCCTGGCCGGCCGTGTGTTCCAGCAGGATCATCGTCGAGCCGCGGCGCCGCACCAGCTCGAGAAGGGCTTCGGCGACGAGCGCGAGAGCGCCGGCCGGCTCGCCGGCCGTGTGACATCCGGGATGGAGGACCACGCCGAGAAGGCCGAGGGCCTCCGCTCGTTCGATCTCATCGTCCATCGCCTCCAGAGAGTGACGCCGAAGCACGCCAGGGCTGGCGGCCAGGTTGATGAGATAGCTGGCATGCGAGACCACCGGACCGATTCGTGCCGCTCTCACCTTCGCGCGGAACTCCTGGATCTCCGTCCGCCCGACCGAGCGGCCGCGCCACTGGTTGGCGTTCTTCGTGAAAATCTGGAGGGCCTGGCAGCGGTGCGCGACGGCGCGGTCGACCGCGCGGGGGAGCCCGCCAGCGACGGACATGTGAGCACCCAGCCGCGGCATGCCAGTCGATCTACCGTCCCAGTCGCGCAAAAACGATACGGCCCTCGGCGTCCAATTTGATTGTGGCCGTGAAGAGCTGGACGGGCGGCGCCGGCTGATCGGCAACCGCCGGTCCCAAGACGAATCGAACGTCGGTGAAGCGCACGGTGGCGGAACCGCTGGCGTCGGTGGCCGCCCGCGCCGCCGGGAATCGAGAGAAACCAAGAAACATGCGGCCGAGGCCTGTCGCGGCTGCCTGCTGCACGGCTGGCGTCCAGACATTCGGGTATCGAATCGCCCGCCTCCAGGAACCGTTCGATTGAGGGTTGGTCTCCCGGAGGCTGTTGTCGAGGACATTGATCTCGCGGAGCTCGAAGGCGTTGGACATCTGCGCGACGATCCGCCAGTCGAACGGCGATGCGAACGTGGGGAACGCGGCAAGCTCCACCAGGCATCGCTGACCCGTTTGCGGCAGGGGGAGCGTCGTTTTCGGCCACGAGTCGACCCATGTCGTCGGCTCTGGGCGCGCATCGCACCTCGGCGGCAGCGTCGGACCGTAGAGCCTTGGAGCCAAATCGAGCGCCTGGCGATGCGCCGCGGCTCGGACGCCGTAGATGGCGGCAGTAAAGGCGAGCACGATCGCGGCATTCCTCCGCCGGGCCGCCGGCGACGCGCGTCCGAAGAAGAGTCCCGCGGCCAGCAAGACCGTCAGGTAGACGTCGACGATCGGCATCCAGTCGACGGCAAACCATCGCCAGCTGAACGGGCTGAGCAGCCGCGTCCCGTAGGACGTGGGCAAATCCATGAGGACGTGAACGAGCACGCCCACGAACGAAACCGCGACGAGCATCCCAAACGGCGCATCGTCGGGGTGCCGCCATTTGGGGTTGAGGTGCCGCGCCGCAACGATGAGGCTTGCGGTCAGCACGGCAAGACCCGTCATCCCCAACGGGCCATGCGTGATCCCTCGATGCCATTCGAGATATTTGGAGGCACCGCCCGCGGCGGCGACGAAATCGACGTCGGGCGCGTTCGAAGCGATGATGAGCGCGGCAGTGGCGCCGCGCCCCGCGCGCCCGAGCGGAGTGCGCGCGAGTGTGGCCCCAAACATCGTGTGCGTCAGGTTGTCCACGAACGACCGGCCGATTCCTCGCTAATATAGCAGCATGCGTAGAGCCTCATGCGTCGCTGTGGTTCTCGCGGGCTCCTTGCTCGTGCCGGCGCCGGCCCGCGCTTGGGGTCTTACGGGGCATCGATTGATCATGGCGCGCGCGATCGAGCTGCTCCCTCAGGAGCTCAGGCCGTTCTTCGAACGTTTTCGGGACGAGATCGTCATCCGGGTGGTCGATCCCGACCTGTGGCGCAATGTTGGTTGGGACGAAGCGCCCAATCACTTCGTTGATTTCGGGCTGCCCTCGCTCGGGCCGTATCCGTTTGCGGGGCTCCCTCGAGACTACACGCAAGCGGTGGAGAAGTTCGGAATGACCGAGATGAAGCGCATCGGGCTCTTGCCGTGGCGTGAGGCAGAGATGTACGGCAACCTCCGCAGGGGTTTCGAAAGCTTCACACGCCAGACCCCGTTCGCAAGGACCGACGTCGTGCTCTTTTCAGCTGTGGCCGCGCACTACATTCAGGACGCCCACCAGCCGCTGCATGCGACGAACAACTACGATGGCCAGCTCACCGGCAATCTCGGGATCCACGCCCGGTTCGAGAGCGATCTCATCGAGAGGTTCGAGTCGCGGCTCACGCTGGCACCTGGCCCGCCCAAAGCCATTCTGAACCCGCGTGATGCGGCGTTCGACGTGCTCCTCGAGAGCCACAAGCTCGTGGAACCGCTCTTGAAAGCGGACACGGAGGCAGCGACCGGCAAAGCCGTCTATGACGATGATTACTTCGAGAAGCTCTTCGTCAAGACAAAACCGGTTCTCGACCAACGGCTCTCGGAGTCGATCGCGGCGACGGCGGGGATCATCATCGGAGCGTGGGAAGCCGCCGGCCGGCCCGTCCTGAAGACCGAGGACGTCCGCCCGGTGCAGCGGGTCAGAAAATCTCGATAACAGAAAGCCGCGATAATCAGAGGCGGGCCTGCGCATCGGGCTGAGCCCGTCGCGAAACTGGGCTCGAGGTGAGCGCGATGGTATCCTCAACTCCTCGGATCCTCAACTCCTGGGGTCATCTTGCTGCTTAGCCAAATTGCCGAGCAACTCGGCTGCCGTTTGGAAGGCGACGGCCGCGTGGACATTCGCCGTCTGGCCGCCATCGACCACGCCATGCCGGGCGATCTCACGTTTGTCGCCAACGCGAAGTACCACGCTCAGCTCGCAACCACGCGCGCGTCGGCCGTCATTGTAGGCGAGGCGGAGTGCGTCGACGGGGCGGCTCCGTTTGCGATCCTCCGCAGCCGTCAACCCTACCTCTCCTTTGCGCAGGCCCTGCGGCTCTTCGTGTCGCCGGCCATTCCGCCAGCCGGCATCGATCGCCTCGCCGCCATTGCTCCGGATGCGGCCATCGGGGCCAATCCCTCTATCGGCCCGTTCGTCGTCCTGGGCGCGGGGGTGGCCCTTGGGGCTCGCGTGGTGATCTATCCCAACGTGGTGATCGGCGCGGGAGCGCGTATCGGCGACGATTGCGTGGTGCACGCCGGCGTTTCGATTCGCGATCATGTGGTGATCGGCAATCGCGTGACGATTCTCGACGGAGCGGTCATCGGCAGCGACGGCTTTGGCTTCGTGCGGCAGCCCGACGGCTCGCATCTCAAGATCCCGCAGCACGCCGATGTGGTGATTGAAGACGACGTGGAAATCGGGGCGAATACGACGATCGATCGGCCCGCCGTCGGCGAGACGCGCATCCAAGCCGGAACGAAAATCGACAACCTCGTCCAAATTGCGCACGGGGTGCGGGTCGGACGGCGCTCGCTTCTGGCGTCTCAGGTCGGCATCGCCGGCAGCACGGTCATTGAAGACGACGTGACGCTGGCGGGGCAGGTGGGCGTCAACGGGCACATTCACATCGGCAAGGGAGCCATCGCGAGCGGCAAGACCGGCGTCACTCGTAACGTCGAGGCGGGCGCGTTCATCTCGGGCTACCCGGGCATTCCGAACGCCCAGTGGCGCAAAGCGCAGGTGCTCGTTCGACACCTTCCGGACTTGAAAAAACGTGTAGACGAATTGGAGCAGCGGCTGGTCGAACTCCAAGAAGCGATGGCCCGAATCGTTGGATAATCGAACTATGCTCAGAGGTACCCGCGTCTTGGCAGCGCTGTCCCTCGCCGCGCTCGGCCTGATGCTGCCGGGCGGCGCCGGCGTGCAGGTGTTTGCGGCTGTCCGCCCGCCGAAACTGCAGTACGAGATCGCGACGCTCCCCAACGGGCTGACGGTCGTGACATCGGAAGATCACTCGACGCCCATCGTGCACCTGAACCTGACGTATCACGTCGGATCGAAAAACGAGAAACCGGGGCGCACCGGGTTCGCGCACCTCTTCGAGCACCTGATGTTCAAAGGCTCCAAGAACGTGCTGCCCGAGGCCCATACGTCGTACGTGGCGTCGGTCGGCGGGCAAAGCAACGCCTACACGACCGACGACGAGACCGTGTTCTGGGAGACCGTGCCGTCGCAGTATCTGCCGATGATTCTGTGGCTCGAGGCGGATCGGATGGCGACGCTGCGCATCGACAAGGACACGCTCACCAATGAGCGCGAGGTTGTGAAAGAAGAACGGCGCATGCGCGTCGACAACCAGCCGTACGGCCGTCTGAACGAGATCATTTACGCGCAGGCGTTCACAGTCCACCCCTACAAGCATCCGACCATCGGCAGCATGGAGGACCTCGAGGCGGCGTCGGTCGAGGATGTTCGCGATTTCTACAATACGTTCTACGTGCCGTCGAACGCGACGCTGACGCTCGTCGGTGATTTCGATCCCGTCCAGGCGCAGCAGCTCGTGATCCAGTATCTGGGCCGCGTCCCGAAGGCGTCGCGCGAGGTGCCGCGCGACATTCCTAAAGAGCCGCCGCAGACAAAGGAGAAGCGCGTCACGCTGCAGGAGCCGTGGCCGCTTCCCGCCGTGGTTGTCGCCTACCACATCACCTACGACGGCAACCCGGACTCTTATCCGCTTCATATAGCCGCGAAAGTCCTGTCTGATGGCGACAGCTCGCGCATCTACAAGAAGCTCGTCTACGAGAAGCAGATGGCGGTTGCCGCGTTCGGCTCCGCGAACCTCATCGAAGACCCCAACCTCTTCTACGCCGTTGCCATCGTGCAACCGGGACACTCGCCGGACGAGGTCGCGAACACCCTCATGACGGAGATCGATCGGTTGAAGACCGAGCCGATCAGCGAGCACGAGCTGCAGCGAACGAAGAACCAGTTCGCGCGCGACTACATACTCAATCGCGAGTCGAACCAGCAGAAGGCCGGCGTGCTGGCCCACGCCGTCGTCATTCACAACGACATCAAAACCGCTGATGGCGAGTTCGACATCTTTCAGAACATCGCCATCGCCGACGTGCAGCGAGTGGCCCGAACGTACTTCACGCCGGAAAACCGGCTCGTCCTCACCTTGTTGCCCAACGGTCAGGCGGGGCGGCAGTGATGACGCCGGCACGACGGGTGATTCTTGTCTTGGCGTCGGTCCTCTTCCTGGGGCGAGGCGCCGCCGTTTCCGCCACGCAGGTCCGCAATTGGCCGTCCGAGGGACCGCCGCGGCCCCTCCCGGCGCGGGACATCAAGTTTCCTCCCTACGAGCTGCAGACCCTGCCGAATGGCCTGCAGGTGATTGCCGTGCTGCACCACGAGCAGCCGCTCGTCAGCATGCGCCTGTTGGTGAGGGCGGGCTCGTCGTCGGATCCGAGAGACAAGCTCGGCACGGCGCGGCTCGTCGCATCGCTGCTCAATCAGGGCGTTCAGGCAGCGCCCGGAACCACTGCGCGATCGGCGGAACAGCTCGCCGACGCGATCGACTTCATCGGAGGCGCCATGGGGGCGGGGGCGGCCACCGATCTGACGCACGTCAACATGGTCGTCATGAAGGACAGCTTCGAGACCGGGATGCAGATGCTGTCCGATATCGTGCGGCATCCGGCGTTCCACCCGGCGGAGATTGACCGCCAGCGCCAGCAGATGCTCTCGGGGCTGCAGGTCAGCGTCCAGGATCCCGAGTACATCGCCAACGCGGTCTTCGATCGCCTCGTCTACGGCTTCCATCCCTACGGCATGCCGGACAGTGGAACGGCCGAGACCCTGGCGGCGCTCGGCCGCGACGACCTCATCGCGTTTCACTCCAGGTACTTCCATCCAAACAACGCCATTCTCGCCGTGGTGGGCGACGTCACGGCTGCCGAAGCGTTTGCGATGACGAAGAAGGTGTTCGGGGACTGGGAAAAGCGCGACCTGCCGGCCGACACGTTCATCGATCCACCGGACCCGACACGGCGACTCGTCATCGTCAACAAGCCGGACGCCGTGCAGACGGAAGTTCGCGTCGGGCACCTCGGGATTCCACGCGGCCATCCGGACTACCTGGCCGTGAACCTCGCGATTCGCATTCTGGGCGGCGAAGGCAGCAACCGGCTGCACCAGGTCCTGCGGACCGAGCGCGGGCTCACCTACGGCGCGCAGGCCAACATGGACGCGTTGAAGGTGACGGGTGACTTCGAAGCCGAGACGAATACGCGGTCGGAGGCGACGGGCGAGGTTTTGCGGCTCATCGTGGACGAGTTTTGGCGGCTGCAGCGGGAGCGCGTCGGTGAACGCGAGCTCGCAGATGCGAAAGCGTATCTGACCGGCAGCTTTCCGCTCACGATCGAGACGCCCGACGCCATCGCCATGCAGGTGGTCAATGCCGTGTTCTACGGGCTCCCGCTCGAGGAACTTCAGAACCTCCGCGAGCGGGTGAACGCCATCACCGTTGACGACATCCAGCGCGTCGCCCGCGCCTACCTTCGCCCGGATCGTTTGTCGGTGGTGCTCGTCGGAAACGCGGCCGCCTTCACGTCGCAGCTCCAGAACGTTGGCTTCGCCAAATACGAGACGATCGAACTGGGCGAACTGGACCTCACGTCGTCTACCTTCAAGCGAACGGCCACGCGCACTGGGCGGTCGCCATGGGCGGCACGGGTGGGAGGGGCAGGCAGGGCAGGATTAGTGTCAGCCGTCGCCTATGTGCAGGCTCCGGCCAGCGGCTTTGGCGCCACGCAGGCGACGGACGAGGTCGAGAAAGCGAAAGCCCTTCTCGCAAAAGCGGTGGCGGCCAAAGGCGGGCTGGACACGCTGCGTGCCGTGAAGACGATCGTGGTGAAACAGACGCTGAGCAATCCGGACATGGAAGGGGACCAGGGGTTCCGGACGACGACGTTCATTCAATATCCGAACAAGTTCCGGACCGAGACACGATCTCCCGAAGGCGGCGTGAACGTGCAGGTGTTCGATGGCACCCGAGTCTGGGGGAAGGATCAACGCGGCGTCCGCGAGCAGCCCGAGGAGATCCTGCGCGACGCGCGAACGACACTCCGGCGGGATCCCATTGCGCTGCTGCTCGCGGCCACCGACGGATCGGTAACGCCCCGCGTCCTGCCCGATGTCCAGGACGCTACCGGCTACGTCCGCCGGGCTCTGGAGCTGTCGGCGCCTGATTTCAATCCGGTGGTCCTGCTCATCAATCCCGAGACGTCCCAGATCGACAAGTTGACGTTTGTCGCCGACACGTCCGCACGCCCGATCGTCGAAGACGAGTTCACCGACTACCGTCGCGTCGCCGGCGTTCAGATTGCGTTTCAGGCCTGGCGCAGAAGCGGCGGGCGGACCATCGCCCGGCGTATCACCGACATCAAGATCAACCGTTCTCTCGACGCGGCACTGTTCAAGCGTCCTTCTTGACCCTTCGCCTGTTACTGTCGTGCGCGGAGGCCTCCGGCGATCTGTACGCCGGCGCCCTGACGCGTGAGCTCCGGGCGCTCGCGCCCGGCACGCAGGTGGCCGGCCTCGGCGGTCCACGCTTTCAAGAGGCAGGTGGCGAGCTCCTTGCCGACTATCGCGGCATTGCCGTCACCGGACTCACCGAAGCGCTGGCCACAATCCCGAAGTCGCTCGCCACGCTCAGGCAGCTCGTGAGGTCGGCGCGGACCCATAAACCTGACGCGCTCGTCGTCATCGACTCGCCGGATTTCAATTTCCGCCTCGCGCCCCGGATCAGGCGGCTTGGCGTGCCGGTCGTCTACTACATCGGGCCGCAGATCTGGGCGTGGCGGAAGGGGCGTCTGAAGTCGATCCGCGCGTTCGCCGACCGCGTCCTGGTGATCTTCCCCTTCGAGGAGGCGATCTATCGCAACGGCGGCGTTCCGGTCGAGTTCGTCGGTCACCCGCTCCTCGATCTTGCGTCGACGACGGCCTCGCGCGAGACATTCCTCAGCGCGCATGGACTCTCCCCGTCAGCGGCATGCGTCGCGCTGTTGCCGGGGAGCCGCGCAAACGAGGTGGCTCGGATCCTGCCCGTCATGTCGGAGGCCGCCGTCAGGATTCGCGCGGCCGTTCCCGGCGTGCAGTTCATCGTCGCGCGCGCGCCGAATCTCGACGACCGGCTGTTTGATCCTGTTCGCCGTCTGACCGGGGCGGTGGTGGTCGAGGGGGACACCGACACCGTGCTCGCGTCCGCCGACGTCGCCGTGACGGCCTCGGGCACGGCGACCATCCAAACAGCGCTGCACAACACGCCGATGGTCATCGTCTATCGAATGTCGCCGCTCACCTATGAGCTCGGGCGGCGTCTCGTGAGCGTGGATGCCATCGGGATGGTCAACCTGATTGCCGGTGAGAAGATTGTTCCCGAGCTGATTCAGGACAAGTGCACGCCCGACGGCGTTGCCAACGAGGCCGTGTCGATGCTGACCGACGGGGATCGCGCCGCGCGGATCCGCGACGGGCTCGCCCGTGTGCGCGCGCGGTTGGGCGGCGCCGGCGCCAGCCGCCGCGCCGCGCAGGCCATACTTGGAATTGTTCGGAGGAGCTGATGCGGACGAGCGCTACGGTCCTTTTCATCGTGCTGGTCATGGCCGTCGTGAACACAAAGGCCACGATGGTGGTGCCGACCGATTTGCCGGCGATGTCGCGCGGGGCGATGGCGATCGCCCGCGGGCGCGTTGCCGCCGTGCAGGGGCGATGGACCGACGACCGACGGACCATCGAAACGATCGTGATGCTGGAGGTCGACGGTTACCTGAAAGGATCGCTCGGCGCGACGCTGCGGTTTCGTGTGCCGGGGGGCGAGCTCGGTCGCTTTCGCAGCGTCGTCGTCGGTGCGCCCGCGTTCGCGGTCGACGATCGCATCATCGTCTTTCTTGGCTCAAACGGTCCGATGGTCCCGTACATCCTCGGCTTCAATCAGGGAGTCTACCGAATCGTTCCGGCAACCAACGGGAGCGGTTGGCTGGTCACCCCGCCGGTGCTGGATGCCGCCGCGACGCCGGCCTCCAGATCTGGCCCGGCTCCCACCGGCACGTTGATTGTCCGCGGCGACGTCTCGCGACGACCGTTGCCGCTCGCCGATTTCGAGCAACGTGTCCGGGCCCTGGTCGGAGGCCCGAAATGAAGATTGTCGTGAAACCTGTCGGCTATGTCGTCCTTGTCGCATTCTGCCTCGCCCAGCCGCGGCCGGCGTCGGCCTACATGAAGTTCGGCGTCCCCGCCGCCGATCGTGTCGTGACCCTCAAGTGGGCGCGGACGCCGGTGCCGTACTACGTGTCTGAGGGAAGCAGTGTCGCCGGCGTCAGCCTCAGTGATTTCGAGGGCGCCGTGGCGCGCGCGTTCGCCAAGTGGCAGGCAGTCTCGACCGCCGCCGTCAGCTACCGGTTCGTTGGCCTTACCGCCGCACATCCGGGGGAAGACGACGGCCTGTCGACGCTTGGGTTCGAGAGCCACCCCGAGCAGGATGGCGTGCTGGCGTCGACGAGCTACCTCGTCGATTCGGTGACGGGCGCTCTCATCGAGTCGGACATCTTCTTCAACACGGCCTTTGCGTGGTCGGTTGCGCCGAACGGCGAGGCGGGACGCTACGATCTCGAGAGCATCGCGCAGCACGAGACGGGTCACTTCGGTGGTCTGGGCCATTCGGCCCTCGGCGAAACTGAGCTGACGCCGGGGGGATATCGCGTGATCTCGGCCGAGGCGATCATGTTTCCCATTGCCTTCTCAGCCGGGAGCGTCGCCGGGCGAACCCTCAAGGCGGACGACATCGCCGGCATCTCCGACATCTATCCGGGCGCAGGATTCGCGCGCGAAGGCAGTCTGTCGGGCCGGGTCACGAAGAACGGCAACCCGGTCTTTGGCGCCCACATTGTGGCCTTCGATCCGGCCACGCGCGCGCTGGTCGGCGGATTCACGCTGACCGACAAAGGGGAGTTTTCGATCGGCGGCCTGTCGCCGGGACCGAAAGTGGTGCGTGTCGAGCCGCTCGACGACGCGGATCTCGACAGCTTTTTCGGCGCGACGCAGGCGGTCGATGTCGATTTCCGCGTGCTGCTGTTCGGCCGTCTGGTCGTTGTGCCGGCGGGAGGGGATTCCGGGCAGGTGGAATTGCCGGTAGTCGCCAAATGACCGGGATGGCCCGACCATCGCGCGTGTTGCTGTGCACTTTTTTGTCTCTCGGTCCATCGGCGGCGGGCGCGAGAGCGCAGACCGTGACTGCGGCGAGCGCGACTCTCCCGAGCACGGCGTCTCAGACCGCGGCCGCGCAGGCCGCAAGCCCGACGGGCGCAACTTCGACTGGCCGCATTGAAGTTGGCGTTGGCATCGAGTGGCTCGGCCAGACGTCGATCGGGGCGATTGATGCGACCGAAACGACCCCGACGGGCTCGCCGGCCGTGCTGTTCAGCACGTCGAGCGTGCTCGCCGGCGCAGTCGGGCTTCACGCACACGTCGGCGTTCGTGTGACGAATGCACTTGAAGCCGAAGTCGTGGCGTCGCGCGCGAAGCCACAGCTCCGGACAACGATCACGAACGACATCGAGGCGATGACGCCGGTCGTCGCGACGGACGACATCACGCAGTACGTGATCGGAGGCGGCGTACTGTGGTACCTGCCTTTCCGAATCGGAGCGTCGGGACTGCTACCGTTCGTCGATGGCAGCGCCGCGTACCTCAGGCAGCTCCATCAAGGCAATACGCTGGTCGACACCGGACAGATGTATCGAGTAGGCGGCGGCGTCAAATACTTCTTCCCTCGGCGAACGAACGCTGCCTCCTGGTTGAAAGGCTACGGTATCCGTGGCGACGCGGGGCTCGCGGTACGCCTCAAGGGTGTGGCGTTCGATTCGAGCGCGCGGTATTCGCCGGCAGCGACAGCGTCGATATTCATGAGATTTTGAACCATCATGTCCGCCACCCCTGCCATCGAGTTTCGTGACGTCTCGCTCACGCGGCCGGGTGGGACGCGAGTGCTCGTCCGATTCAACCTGACCGTCGGGTCCGGCGAAGTCGTCGCGCTGGTGGGTCGCAGCGGCGCCGGGAAAACCACAATCCTCAAGCTGGTGAACAGCCTGATGGTGGCCGACGAAGGGGAAGTGTCGGTCGAGGGCCGGCCGACGCGCGAGTGGGATCCCATCAAGCTGAGGCGTCGCGCGGGCTACGTGCTCCAGGACGTCGGGCTGTTTCCGCACATGACGATTGCGGACAACGTCGGTTTACTTCCCCGCCTCGAGCGCTGGCCGAACGAGCGGATCCACGCACGAGTGGCCGACCTCCTGTCGCTCGTCGGCCTGCCGCCGCGCCGGTTCGAAGCACGGTGGCCGGACGAGCTGTCGGGCGGTCAGCGTCAACGCGTCGGCGTCGCCCGCGCCCTGGCCCTCGATCCGCCCATCCTGCTCATGGATGAGCCATTCGGGGCGCTCGATCCCATCACCCGCGCCGAGCTGCACGGCGAATTTCGCCGGATTCAGCAACATGTTCGGAAGACCGTCATGATCGTCACCCATGACATGGGGGAGGCGTTCGTCCTTGCCGATCGGATTGGCGTGATCGATGAGGGGACGCTCCTGGCCTACGAGAAACCGGAGGCGATTGCCCGGAGCGACGATCCGCGCGTTCGGCGACTGCTGGATGCGATGCCGAGGGTCCCGTGAGACTCATCGCGTTCTGGTCGGCGCACCGCGCCGAGCTCGTGGCGCTCGTCGCACAACACGTGCTCCTGGTGGCCGTGTCGACGCTGGCGGCCGTGGCGGTTGCCGTGCCGCTCGGCATTTTTGCCGCGCGGCGCCCGCGGCTCGGCGCGCCGTTGACGGCGATCGCCAATGTCGTCCAGACGGTTCCGAGCCTGGCGATGTTCGGGTTCCTGCTGCCCGTGCCGCTCGTGGGGGGCGTCGGTGCCCGCGCGGCGCTCGTGGTGCTCACACTCTACGGACTGTTGCCGATCGTCCGAACCACGATCGCGGGATTGCGCGGGATCGATCCTGCCATCCGCGAAGCCGCTCTTGCGATGGGCATGACCGACGGCGAGCGGCTGCGCCTGGTCGAGCTGCCGCTGGCTCTCCCGTCGATCATCGCTGGCATTCGTGTGGCGGCGGTCGTCGGCGTCGGGTCGGCGACCATCGCGGCTGCTATTGGCGCGGGCGGGCTGGGCGAGTACATCTACCGCGGGCTATCCATGGTCGACACGACGGTCATTCTCGCCGGAGCGATACCGGCGGCCGGCCTTGCGGTCGCCGTCGATGGCCTTCTGCTGTGGGTCGAGCGATCGCTCGCGTGGCGCCGCAGGCGGGTCACGCGCGCGGCCGTCGCCGTCGCCGTGCTCGCCATCGCGGTCGTGCTGTTGTCGAGCAGTCTCGCCGCTCGCAAGGCCAGCGGCGCCATTGTCATCGGCTCCAAGAACTTCACCGAGCAGCTGATTCTGGGCGAGCTCCTTGCGCAAACGATCGAGCGGAACGCCGGACTGGCGGTGGACCGTCGCCTGAACCTCGGCGGGACGCTCATTTGCGATCGCGCGCTCATCGCCGGCGACATCGATGCGTACGTCGAGTACACGGGGACGGCGTTGACGGCCGTCTTTCACGAGCCGGTGGTTGGCGATGCGGCTCGGGTGTTCGACATCGTGCGCGACAAGTACAGTCGGACCGGCCGCACGCTGTTGGCGCCGCTCGGGTTCAACAACACTTTTGCGATCCTCGTGCGCGGACGGGACGCGCGCACGCTCGGCCTGCGTACGATAGACGACGCCGCGCGGCTGGCGGCGCGGTGGCGGGCGGGCTTTGGCTACGAGTTTCTCGAGCGCCCGGACGGCTATCAGGGCCTGGCCAAGGCGTACGACCTCCGATTTGCCGCCGCGCCGAGCGTGATGGATCTGACGCTCAGCTATCGAGCGCTGGCGTCAGGTCAGGTCGATCTGATCGCGGGCGACGCTACGGCCGGGCTGATCAAAGGGCTGGATCTGGTCCAATTGGAGGACAACCGCCGCTACTTCCCGCCCTATGATGCGGCCGTCGTCGCGCGGGGCGAAACGCTCCTCAAGCACCCAGAAGTGCGCGTGGCGCTCGAGCGGTTGAGCGGACGCGTGTCGGCGGCGGACATGCGCGCGATGAACTACGCGGCGGACGCCGAGCATCGGGACATCCGCACGATCGTGCGGGAATTCCTGGCGGCGAGGTAGGCCACTCAACCGGGACGTGGGTCAACCTCCGGCCCGGACTTCTCGTCTAACGCGAGGACAGGAGGCTGCAATGAGGTGGTCGCGCGCGTTGAGCCGGTTGTTACTCGCGCTGTCCCTGATGACCGTTTCCGGGACAGCATGGGCCTCCGAAGACCAGGGCCAGGACTGCTGGTACGGGCGCGTAGATGCTGAGGTCCGGCGGGAGGTCCGGGAGTCGCTGCGAGAAGCCAGGCGGGCCATGGCCGACGCCCGCCAGACAATCAGGGACGCGTACCGAGACGCCGACCGTGCAGTGTGGCGGGGGCAGCACGACGCGCTCCGCGAGGCGGACCGCGCGCGGCGAGAGGCGCTCCGCGAGGCGGACCGCGCGCGACGAGAGGCGCTCCGCGAGGCCGCTCGCGCGCGACGCGAGACTCTGCGGACGCTACGCGAGCGCTAAGACCACCACCGCGCTGGTGCTCTCCTCAGGCAATCCTGGCGAGCGCGGGCTTCCTCGGTTCGACACCTTCTTCCATCATCTCGCCGTGCTGGCTGAGATCGAGACCGAGCTCTTCCTGCTCCTCGGATACGCGGAGCGGGATAATCAGGTCCGTCACTCTATATAACAGCCACGAGCCGGCGAACGAGAAAGCAGCGACGAACAACAACGCTCCGCAGTGGAGGAGGAATGTGTAGGCGTGCCCCGACGTCAGGCCGACGTCTTTCGCGAATGCACCCGTCATGATCATGCCGACCATGCCGCCCACACCGTGGCACGGAAACACATCGAGCGTGTCGTCGAGGGTTGACGACTTGTTCTTCCAGTGAACGCAGAGGTTCGAGATCACGCTGGCACATGTGCCGATGAAGATGCTCTCCCCGATGCTGACGTAGCCTGCCGCCGGCGTGATCGCCACGAGGCCGACAACCGCGCCCACGCAGGCGCCAAGCGCCGAGGGCTTCTGGCCGCGCATGCCGTCGAAGAAAATCCAGGCGAGCGCCGCCGAGGCCGACGCCGTGTTCGTCGTCGCAAACGCCATCGTCGCCTGCGCCGACGCCGAAAGCGCCGACCCGGCGTTGAAACCGAACCAGCCGAACCACAGCATCCCGGTCCCGAGGATGACGAACGGGATGTTTGCCGGCGTGTGCACTTCGCCTGCTTCATGGGTCCTGCGGCGGCCGAGCACGATCGCCCCGGCCAGCGCCGCAAAGCCAGCCGACATGTGCACCACGGTCCCTCCGGCGAAGTCGAGGACGCCGAGCCGGTGCAGGAAGCCGTCCGGATTCCACGTCCAGTGCGCGATCGGCGCGTAGATGAACAGGCTGAACAGCACCATGAACAGGAGATAGCTCGTAAATCGCACGCGCTCGGCGAACGAGCCGGTGATGAGCGCCGGCGTGATGATGGCGAACTTCAGCTGGAAGAGCGCGAACAGGACGAGCGGAATCGTCGGCGCGAGATCCGGATGTGTCAGGGCGCCCACGTGCCGGAACATGAAAAATGAAGCGGGGTTCCCGATGAGACCGTTGACGCTGTCCCCAAACGCCACGCTGAAGCCGACGACGATCCACAGGATGCTGATGACCGCCATCGCCACGAAGCTCTGAAGCATGGTCGAGACGACGTTCTTTGTGCGGACCATGCCCCCGTAAAAGAAAGACAGCCCGGGCGTCATGAGGAGCACGAGGCCGGTCGCCGTCAACATCCAGGCGACATCGCCCGAGTTGATCGGGCCGCCAGTGACGACTTGTGGCGCGCCGCGAAACACCACACCGAGAATGCTCACGCCTGCGATCAGCAGAAATGGCAGCGCGGAGAACTCCCGAAACCGTTCCGTTTTGCTTCGTACCTGCTCCAACGTCATGCCCCGCCCCTCCAGCGGTTCAGATGGTAACAGTACCGTGCAGAACACGCACGAAAAATGGATCACTTACACAAATGTAGGTCTCATTCGTGTAAATCGCACCTGAGATCCTGCGAAAATGTCGCAGATTGCTCGTCACGTGAGTAACCGGTCCGGCTCCAGCTTCGGGAAGGGGCCCTCGTCGGTTACGCTCGGGCCCGCGCCAAGGTTGAGCAAACCAGGCGTGGTACGATCCCGTGATGGCCACGGCGAACAGTTTCGGCACGAGGACCGTGCTCGCGGTTCGAGGCCTCACGTATCAGATTTGCAGCCTGCCGGCGCTCGAGCGGTCGGGGTTTCCCGAGATTGCACGCCTTCCGTACTCGATGAAAATCCTCCTCGAGAACCTCCTGCGGCACGAGGATGGCCGGTTCGTGAAAGCCAGCGACGTCGAGGCGATGGCCAAGTGGGATCTCAAGAGCGCCGCCCAGAAGGAGATCTCGTTCGCGCCCGCTCGCGTGTTGCTTCAGGACTTCACCGGCGTGCCCGCCGTCGTCGACCTCGCCGCGATGCGGGAGGGCATCGCGAGGCTTGGGGGGGATCCCAACAGGGTCAATCCGCTGCAGCCGGTCGAGCTCGTCATCGACCACTCGGTGCAAGTCGACTATTTCGCCCAGCCCAACGCGTTTCAGTTGAACGCCGAGCTGGAGTTCTCGCGCAATCGCGAGCGCTACGCCTTCCTCAGGTGGGGACAGAACGCTTTTCGCAACTTCCGGGTCGTTCCTCCCGACACGGGGATCGTTCACCAGGTGAATCTCGAGTACCTCGCGCGCGTGATCGTGCACCAGGGGGAGGGGCACCCCGACGCGGCCGCCTATCCCGACACGCTTGTCGGCACCGATTCGCATACGACGATGGTGAACGGCCTCGGCGTCGTGGGCTGGGGCGTCGGCGGCATCGAAGCCGAAGCGGCCATGCTCGGGCAACCGATCTCGATGCTGATTCCCAAGGTGCTCGGCTTTCGCCTGACAGGCACGATGCTCGAGGGCGCCACCGCCACGGACCTCGTGCTCACCATCACCGAGAGGCTGCGCAAGCACGGCGTCGTCGGGAAGTTCGTTGAGTTCTTCGGTCCCGGTCTCGAAAACCTGACGATCGCCGACCGGGCGACGCTCGGCAACATGTGTCCGGAGTACGGCGCGACGATTGCCGTCTTCCCGATCGACGACATGACGCTCGATTACCTGCGGCTCACAGGCCGCGATGCCGAGCACGTGGCGCTGGTCGAGGCATACGCGAAAGCCCAAGGGCTGTTCCGCCAGGCGGGCTCCGCGGATCCGGCTTACTCAGAGACCATCGAGCTCGACCTCTCGACTGTCGAGCCGAGTCTGGCAGGACCCAAGCGCCCGCAAGATCGCGTGTCGCTCAAGCATTCCAAGGCCGGGTTTCAGGCGGCGCTTGGGACGCTTCAAGTGGGGAGCAAGAAGGCGTCGACGGGGACGGCCGTGGCGGTGGCGGACCCCCCGCCGACCGTTGCGTCGCCGGCGATCGATCATGGATCCATCGTGATTGCGGCGATCACGAGCTGCACGAATACATCGAATCCGAGCGTGATGATCGGTGCCGGGTTGCTTGCCAAGAAGGCCGTGGAGCGTGGGTTGAAACGTCAGCCGTGGGTCAAGACGAGCCTCGCGCCAGGATCGAAAGTCGTCACCGAGTATCTGGCGAAGTCCGGCCTCCAACCGTACTTGGATCGGCTTGGATTCAACCTCGTCGGTTACGGATGCACGACCTGCATCGGCAACAGCGGCCCTCTTCCCGACGACGTGTCGGCGGAAGTCGAGGCGCGGAACCTGGTCGTCGTTTCAGTGCTGAGCGGCAACCGCAACTTCGAAGGGCGCATTCAACAGCAGGTCCGCGCCAACTACCTGGCATCGCCTCCGCTCGTCGTCGCCTACGCGCTGGCTGGCCGGATGACGCTTGATCTGACAACCGAGCCGATTGGTGTGGACACGAAGGGACAGCCCGTGTTCCTTCGCGAGCTGTGGCCTTCGGAGCGGGAAATCCAGGAGACGATGCTCAAATCGGTCACCTCCGACATGTTCCGGGAGCAGTACTCGGATGTTTTCAGGGGCGACGAGCGCTGGCAGACGCTCCCCGTCCCGAGCGGCGACCGGTTCGCATGGGACGAGCGCTCGACCTACATCCGCAACCCTCCCTTCTTCGAGCAGATCACGATGGAGCCGGCGCCGGTCAGGGAAATCAACGGGGCACGGGTCCTGGTGCTTCTCGGCGACAGCATCACGACTGACCACATTTCTCCAGCGGGGTCGATCAAAAAGGACACCCCGGCCGGGCAGTACCTGATTGCCCACGGCGTCGATCCGAAAGACTTCAATTCCTACGGCGCGCGCCGCGGGAACCACGAGGTCATGATGCGCGGCACGTTTGCCAACGTTCGGCTGCGCAACCAGATGGCGCCCGGTACGGAGGGCGGGTGGACCACCTACCAGCCGGGGGGTGAGGTGATGACCATCTTCGACGCTTCAGAGAAGTACAAAGCTGCGGCCGTGCCGCTTCTCGTTGTTGCGGGCAAGGAGTACGGATCGGGATCGTCGCGCGATTGGGCCGCCAAGGGGACGCTGCTCCTCGGCGTCAAAGCCGTCATCGCGGAGAGCTATGAGCGGATTCACCGCAGCAATCTCGTGAACATGGGCGTTCTGCCGCTCCAGTTCGATGCGGGCGTCAACGCGGCTTCTCTCGGCCTCACCGGCCGCGAGCGGTACGATCTGACGGGCATCGAGCGGACGCTCGCGCCGGGCGGTGCGGTTTCAGTGCAAGCGATCGCGGATGACGGCGAGACGATTCGATTCACCGCCACGGCACGGATCGACACGCCGGAGGAGCTCGTCGCCTTCCGCCACGGCGGGATCCTGCCTTACGTGTTGAGACAGTTGGTGGGGAGGCGCTCGTAGCTCGGGACTCGTAACTCGTAGATCCATGACTGCCTCGGACGTCAAAGCGTACGCTCGCCGTCTGGGGTTCGATGCGTGCGGCATCGCTCCGGCGGGCGCCCTCCCGGAGCTTGCGTTCTTCCGCGAGTGGCTTGATCGCGGGTACGCGGGAGGGATGACGTATTTGCATCGGACGGCGGATCGCCGAGCCGATGTACGCCGCATCCTCCCGTCGGCGCGGACGGTCATCGTCACGGCCACGCTCTACAATACGGACCGACCGTACTCGGTCGAGTGTGCGAGTCCCTCACGGGCGCAGATTGCGCGGTACGCGTGGGGTGATGATTACCATGAGGTGGTCGGCCGGCGCCTCCACTCGCTGATCGAGTGGATGCGGGCTGCCTGGCCGGAGCCCTTCGAGGCGCGCGCCTACGTCGATACGGGACCGGTGCAAGAGCGGGTCTACGCTCAGTACGCGGGCATCGGCTGGATTGGCAAGAACACGTGCGTCATCCACCCGGAGCTGGGCTCCTGGATCTTTCTGGGCGAAATCGTCTGCAGCCTGCCCCTCGAGGTCGATCCGCCGTCGTACGACCAGTGCGGCACGTGCACGCTCTGCATCGACGCGTGTCCGACCCGCGCGCTTCTTGGACCGGGCATCCTCGACTCGAATCGATGCATTTCGTACCTCACGATCGAGCTGAAGGGCGAGCTCTCCGAGTCCGATCAGGCCGCCATCGGCTCCCATGTTTATGGGTGCGACATCTGCCAGGAGGTGTGCCCGTGGAACGCTGTGGCGCCGCGGTCCGACGATCCGGCGTGGCAGCCGAGAGCGCTGTGGGATAATGTCGACCTCGACACCCTCGCCTGTGCCACCGACGCCGACCTCGCGGCCGGGCTGAGAGCGAGCGCCATGCGGCGGACGAAGGTCGGCGGCCTGAGGCGCAACGTGGCCGCCGCGCTGCAGAACAGCCGAGCAAAAGCGCGCAACGAACGTGACGATGTTCGCGGCAAAATAGGGTAATGGCTTCGCCATCCTCACTGGCGCCCGCATTCCTGCTGTCGATGCCGCAGATGCTCGATCCGAACTTCTCCCGAACCGTGGTGCTCTTGTGCATGCACACAGAGGCCGGGGCGCTCGGGCTCGTCGTCAACCGCCCTCTCATGACGACCGGGCGCGTCACGGTGAATCTGGATCCACCCGTTTCGACCGAGCGAGAGCTGCAGCTATGGGTGGGTGGTCCCGTCGAACCCGAGCGGAGCTGGATTCTCGTTGGTGAGGAGCCGGACGAATTCCGCGAATCGCATGGGAGGCGCATCGCCGACGGCCTGTACCTCTCGACCGATCCGGAACTGCTGCGCCGAATGCTGGAACCGTCGCCGCCCGCGCTGGCGCGGCTCTTCGTGGGCTATTCCGGATGGGCCGCGGGACAGCTCGAAGAGGAGCTGCAGGCGTCCGCCTGGCTGATGAGCGACGTCGATCCGGAGATTATTTTTCACACGCCGCCCGACAAGATGTGGGAAACGGCGATACGCCGCCTTGGCGCGGATCCGAGCACGCTCCAGATGTCCCGCGGCGTCCACTGACGCCGGGCGTTGTGCGTCGCCATGAGAAAATCGCTCTATGAAGCAGACAGCCGTCGTTCTGCTCGCGCTTGTGGGCGCAGTCGTGGTGGCCCAGCGCGCTGAAGATCCCGCCGTGCCGGACCTCGCCAGGTTGCTGGTCATGACCGCCCGCTTTGCGCCGACCGACATCAGCGCGGACCTGTCCGCGCTGTCGCCGGCCGACCGCCGTGTGGTCGCAAAGCTCGTCGAGGCCTCGAAGATCATCGATGCCCTGTTCCTGCGCCAAGCGTGGGCCGGCAATGATGCGATGCTGCTCGACCTCGTGCGCGACCAGTCGCCCGCGGGTCGCGCGCGCCTCCACTACTTCCTCATCAACAAAGGTCCCTGGTCGAGGCTCGATCACAATCAGCCGTTCATTGCGGGCGCGCCCCCCAAACCGGCCGGGGCAAACTTCTATCCTGGTGACGCGTCAAAGGCGGATCTCGAGAGCTGGCTGCAGTCGCTCTCAGAGGCGGATCGCGCTCAAGCCACCGGTTTTTTCACGGTCGTGCGCCGCGCGAACAACCAGGGGGCGGCGGCTCCCCGAGGAAGAAACGCATTCAGCCTCGTGCCGTACAGCGTCGAATATCAGCCGGAGCTTGCGCGCGCATCGGCGCTCTTGAGGGAAGCGGCCGATCTGGCGGGCGAACCGACCCTGAAACGGTTCTTGACCGCGCGCGCGGGCGCGTTTCTGTCGAATGACTACTACGAGAGCGACGTCGCGTGGATGGAGCTCAAGGGGGCCATCGAACCGACGATTGGCCCTTACGAGGTGTACGAAGACGAGGTCTTCAACTTCAAGGCCGCATTTGAAGCCTACGTCACGGTTCAAGACGAGGCGGAGACCGCCAAGCTGCAGAAGTTCGCAGGGGAGCTCCAGGAAATCGAAAACTCCCTGCCGATTGACCCCCAGTACCGCACGCCCAAGCTCGGAGCGCTGGCGCCTATTGTCGTCGTCAACGAAATCTTCGCGGCGGGCGACGGCAATCGCGGCGTGCAGACGGCGGCCTTCAACCTCCCGAACGACGAGCGCGTCGTCCGCGAAAAGGGGGCCAAGCGGGTCATGCTCAAGAACGTGCAGGACGCGAAATTCGTGAAGACCCTCGTGCCAATCTCGAAAGTGGTGCTCGCGCCCGCAGATCAGAAGGACGTGTCCTTCGACGCGTTCTTTACGCACATCGTCGTCCACGAGCTGATGCACGGTCTGGGACCGCACAGCATCTCCCTCGGCGGGCGCCAGACGACCGTGCGCCAGGAGCTGAAGGATACCTACAGCACGCTCGAAGAGGCAAAGGCGGATATTTCGGCGCTCTTCGCGCTGCAACACCTGATCGACAAGGGCGTGCTGGCGCAATCGCTGGAACGCACTCTGTATACAACATTCCTAGCGTCCGCGTTTCGCTCGATCAGGTTCGGCGTCAACGAGGCGCACGGCCGCGGGATTGCCATCCAGTTGAACTACCTGCTCGACCAGGGCGGGTTCGTGGCCCGGCCGGACGGGACGTTCGGGGTCAACCCGGCCAAGGTGAAGGACGGCGTCATGGGGCTGACGCGCGAGATCATGACGATTCAGGCGCAGGGCGACGCCGCGAAGGCCAGGGCGCTCGGCGAACGGCTGGGCGTCGTGCGGCCCGCCGTGCAGAAAGCGCTCGACAAGCTGGCGGGGATTCCCGTCGACATTGAGCCTCGCTTCCCGGCTGCGACACAACTCTGAGCACAGTCCATTCGCGCGGCGCGTCGCGACGAGACGCGAGTGGCGCTGGTCGTGCTCGACCTGGACGGCTTCAAGGAATCAACGACACGAGACCCTCAATGGCCATTGATCCGATCTGCGGGATGACCGTCGATCCGTCCCGCGCCGCGGCGCAGGTCGACGACGGCGGGACGACCTACTACTTCTGCTCAAAGGGGTGCGCGACAAAGTTCGCGGCGGACCAAGGACCAAGGACCAAGGACGGACTAAGCACCAAGGCCCACGCACCAAGGATCGGCGGGGCCCCCCGCTACACCTGCCCGATGCACCCGGACGTGATCAGCGACCGGCCAGGCGCCTGCCCGAAGTGTGGGATGGCGCTCGAGCCCATCGTCGCTTCGGCATCCGATCTCATCGATGCGCCGAATCCAGAGCTCGTGGACATGACGCGCCGGCTCTGGATTGCCGTCGCGCTCGGCACTCCGGTCTTCCTGCTGACGATGGCGGACATGCTCTCGGGTGGCAAGCTGGCTCAGCGCATCGGCATGGGAAATGTCAACTGGCTCGAGCTTGCGCTGTCGACGCCGGTCGTCTGGTGGTGCGGCTGGCCGTTCTTCGAACGCATGTGGCAGTCAATCGTCAACGTCAGCCCGAACATGTTCACGCTGATCGGCGTGGGCGTTGGCGCGGCGTACGTCTATAGCGTCGCCGCGACGGTTGCGGGACGGAGCGACACCTACTTCGATACGACGGTTGTCATCGTGGCGCTCGTCATCCTCGGACAGGTGCTCGAGCTGCAGGCGCGGCACCGCACAGGTGCAGCCATCCGCCAGCTGCTCGGCCTCGCGCCCAAGACGGCGAGGCGCGTCACGAAGGACGACCAGCGGGGGGGCGGCGTTGAAACTGACGTCCCGCTCGAGTCGGTGCAACCGGGGGACGTGTTGCGGGTTCGTCCGGGCGAAAAAATCCCCGTCGATGGGGTCGTCCTCGACGGCGCGGCAGCTGTCGACGAGTCGATGGTCACAGGCGAGCCCGTGCCGGTCGCGAAGGAGGCAGGAGCGCCGGTCATCGGGGCAACCATTGCGGTCAGCGGGACGTTCAGGATGCGTGCGGAGCGCGTCGGCAACGATACGCTGCTCGCGCAGATCGTTCGTATGGTGTCCGACGCGCAGCGGACGCGCGCGCCCATTCAGCGGCTCGCCGACCAGGTTGCGGCGTATTTCGTGCCTGCCGTTGTTCTGACGGCCATCGGGTCGTTCGCGGCCTGGAGCCTTTGGGGACCGGAGCCTCGCCTTCCGCATGCGCTCGTCAACGCGGTTGCCGTCCTCATCATCGCGTGCCCGTGCGCGCTGGGGCTTGCCACGCCGATGGCGATCATGGTGAGTACCGGTCGAGGTGCCAGGGCCGGCGTTCTCATCAGGGACGCGGAAGCGCTCGAGCTGCTCGCGCGCGTGGACACGTTGGTCGTCGACAAGACCGGGACCCTGACCGCCGGCCGTCCGCAGGTGACGGCCGTCGAGGCTGCGCCTGGCTGTGCGGGCGTCCAGAGGGGCCACGACTCCGAGGGCGATCTCCTGCGTCTCGCGGCCGCCGTCGAGCGCGGCAGCGAGCACCCGCTGGCGTCGGCGATCACTGAGGCGGCCGGGTCGCGAGGTATCGTCCCGCCCGCGGTCACCGACTTCAGGTCGACCGCCGGACTGGGTGTGAGCGGGCTTGTCGAAGGACATCGTGTCCTTTTGGGCAGCGCGGCGCTGATGCAGTCGAGCGGCATCGATGCCGCCTGGCTCGTCGCCCGGGCCGGTGCGCGCCGAGAGGCGGCTGGAAACGCCGCAGAGACGGTTGTCGGCGTTGCCGTCGACGGCCGGCTCGCCGGCCTCTTGGCCGTGGCCGACCCCGTTCGCGATTCCGCTCGCGACGCGTTAGACGCGTTACGGCGAGAAGGGCTGCACGTGGTCATGCTAACGGGCGACAGTCGAGCCGCGGCCGAAGCCACGGCAAAGCGCCTCGGGATCGCCGATGTGCGGGCCGAAGTGCGGCCGGACGCCAAGCGCGACGCGATCGCTGAGCTGCAGCGCGCCGGCCGGCGCGTGGCGATGGCGGGGGACGGGATCAACGACGCGCCGGCGCTCGCCCAGGCTCAGGTTGGCATCGCCATGGGCACCGGCACGGACATCGCCATGGAGAGCGCCGGAATCACGCTGGTCAAGGGGGACCTGCGGGGCATCGTGCGCGCGCGCCGGCTGTCTCGCGCGACGCTGACGAACATCCGACAGAACCTGTTTCTGGCCTTCGCGTACAACACCGTGGGCGTCCCAATCGCTGCGGGCCTTCTTTACGTGTTCGGCGGTCCGCTCATCAGTCCCATCTGGGCCAGCGCCGCGATGACGCTCAGCTCGCTGTCAGTGATCTCCAACGCCCTTCGGTTGCGGCGCTACGAACTTTAAGCAAGACAATCAGTTACAAGGAGGAAGCCTGATCAATCGCATATAATTTTATTATCGAATTTCTATGTTTCTACGAGTGATCAAGTGTATTGGGATCGGTGGGTTGGCCGTGGTGGCGGTCGGCTGCTCGAAGTCCGAAACCGCGCAAGCCCGGGGCCGCGAAGATGCGGCGAAGCCGATCAAAACCGAGTCGGTCCGCCAAGAGGCGGTACGTCGATCAGTTGAAGTCGTCGGAACCCTGGCGGCCGTTGACGAGGTCACCGTGTCGTCCGAGGCCGAGGGGCGGGTCGCACGCCTCTTCTCGGATCTCGGTGACCGCGTCGTTGCAGGGCAGGCGCTTCTCGAGCTCGATCGCGAGAAGCCGCAGTACAACCTCGATCAGCAGAAGGCGGCGCTCGAGCGCGCGCTCGCGAAGTTCGGAGCGACCGACCCGTCGCACCTGCCTCCGATCGAGAAGACGCCTGACGTTCTGAAAGCGCAGGCCGAGCTCGTGCAGGCGAAGCAGGCCTTCGATCGGGCAGACGAGCTGAACCGCCGTCAACTGGTCCCGAAACAGACTCTGGACGACGCGGAAGCGATGTTTCAGTCCAAGCAGGCGAGCTACGACGCCTCGCTGCAGAACGCCAGAAATCTTCGCGCCGACATCGCCGCATCCGAAGCCGCCTTGAAGCTGGCCGACCGCGAGCTCCGGGACACCGCGATACGTGCGCCCTTCGACGGCTACATCCAGAAACGGTTGGTCTCCCTCGGCGAATACGTGAAGGTCCAGACGCCGGTCATGGCCGTAGTCAGAGTCGACCCGCTCAAGGTCACCGCCGAGATTCCCGAGAAGATGGCTCCGTGGATCAAGCTCGGCCAGACCGCCGAGCTCCACGTCGACGCCTACCCGGACAAGACCATTACCGGCAAGATATCCCGCATCAGTCCCGCGGTGAACACCGCGACGCGGGCATTCCCGTTCGAGGCGCTCGTGCCGAACACCGACGCGCTGCTCAAGCCCGGGACCTTTGCGCGAGTGCACATCGAGAGCAGCAAGGTCGACCAGGTCATGACGCTGACCTACGCCGCCATTCAGTACCGCTACGGTGTGAACCGCGTCTTCGTTGTCGATGGCGACCATCTGGTCGCCCGCGAGCTGAAAGTCGGCGAGCGCATGGGCGAACGCATCGAGGTCGTGGACGGCGTGAAGCCGGGCGACGCCGTCGCCCTCACCGAAGTCGACAAGCTTTCCGACGGAACCAGAGTCTCCGTCGTCAACGACCCCAGTCAATTAACCAAATGAATCCTGACTCGGTACTCGTGGCTCGATAGCGCGGTCATCAAAGTCTCATGCTCTCCGAACTCTGCGTTCGCCGTCCAGTCTTCGCGACGATGCTCGTGATGTCGCTCGTCGTACTCGGGATCTTCTCGTTCCGCGACCTCGGCGTCGATCTGTTTCCGAAGGCGGATCCGGCGACGGTCAGCGTGCAGTTCGCGCTCCCGGGCGCGAGCCCGGACGAGATGGCGACCTCGGTCGTCGAGCCGATGGAGGAGGCCATCAGCAGCATCTCGGGCATCGACGAGATGCAGGCGATGCGCATTGGCGAGGGCAAGGCGCAGATCACCGTGAAGTTCGTCCTGGAGCGCGACATCAACGACGCCGCCAACGACGTGCGCGAGAAAGTGTCGAGCGCGATGAAGTACGTGCCGCCGCAGATCCTGCCGCCGATCATTACGAAGGTCGATCCGGATTCGGATCCTGTGATGTCGGTGGCCGTGTCGTCCGACACCATGAGCCTCAGATCGATCACGGAGGTAGCGGACAAGCAGATCAAGCGCGCGATTGAGACCGTGGACGGTGTCGGCGAAGTCGATCTCGGCGGCGGCCGCGCCCGGGAGATTCACGTCGTCGTCGACATCGAGAAGCTTAATGCGTACGGCCTCTCGATGAACCAGGTCCGTGACGCGGTGGTCGCCGAGAACATCGAGATTCCCGGCGGCACGGTCGAGCAGGGCAAGGGCGAGCTGCTCCTGCGCACGCTCGGGCGGATAGATGCGACGGAAGACTTCAACAACATCGTGGTCGCGACGAAGAACGGCACGCCGATCCGCGTGTCGGACCTCGGCTACGCAGAGGATTCGACCGAACGGCCGACGCAAGCGGTCTGGCTGAACGGCTCGCCGGCGGTGCTGCTCGACATCAAGCGGGCCATGGGCGAGAACACCGTCGCCGTCATCGAAGGCGTGAAGAGCAAGATCGCGCAGGTTCAACGGGCGCTTCCGAAGGCCGTGCGGCTGACGATCACGCGGGACGACTCCAAGTTCATCTACGCCTCGGTGGCGTCGCTCGAGGAGCACCTCATCTGGGGGAGCTTCTTCGCGGCCCTCGTCGTCATGTTCTTCATCCGGAACGTGCGCGCCGTGATCATCTCCGCGCTCGCCATCCCGGCGTCGATCATCTCGACGTTCACGCTGATGCGTGCGATGGACTTCACGCTCAACAACATGACGCTGCTTGGTATCACGCTCGCCGTCGGCATCGTCATCGATGATGCGATCGTGGTGCTGGAGAACATCTTCCGCTACATCGAGGAAAAAGGTTGCACGCCGTTCGAGGCTGCCATCCAGGGCACGCGCGAGGTGGCCCTGGCCGTGATGGCCACAACGTTGTCGCTCGTGGTGATCTTCCTGCCGGTCGCGTTCATGACCGGGTATGCGCGCCGGTACATCAACCCGTTCGGCTGGACGATGGCGTTCTCGATCATGGTCTCGATGCTCGTCAGCTTCACGCTGACGCCGATGCTGAGCTCCCGGTTCCTGAAATTGTCCGACGCCGCTGCAGATCACAAGACGAAGGAGAGTGGTTTCTTCCACTGGCTCGACACGAAGTACGAACGCTCGGTCGTCTGGGCGCTCGACCATTCCGGCCTGATTATCACGATCTCGGTCGTGACGTTCCTGTTGACGTTCCCCCTGAACGCGATGGTGGGCCGCACGTTCGTGCCGAACGAAGACATGGGAGAGTGGACCATTCATATGGACACGCCGGAGGGGACGTCGCTCGAAGGCAGCACCGAAGTGGCGATGAGCATGGTCAAGGAGCTCAGCGGCATCAAGGGCGTGGCGCACATGGAGCCGACGATCACGGACCGCCCGACGCATATCCATCTGCTGGGGTACGCGACGCCGTTCGAGGAGCGGAAGGTGACGCAGGAGCAGATCATTTCCGAGCTCCGGCGCCGGCTGGCGGCGCATCCTTCCTACAGGCCGAGCATTACGATTCGGAATCCGCTCGGCGGCGGCGAACAGGGCGGTTATCAGATCACCGCGCAGATTCTCGGGCCGGACATGGCGCGCCTCGCGGACTACTCCATGCGGGCGCTGTCGGCGGCCATGAAGATGCCGAGTCTCGCCGACCCCAAGGTGAATCTGGCGATCTCGAATCCTGAGATTCATGTCGCCGTGGATCGCCGGCGGGCGGCCGACCTGGGCGTCCGCATGGATACCATCGGCAACGCGCTCCGGCTTGCGGTGGCGGGCGACGACGAGATCTCGAACTACCGCGAGGGAACCGAGCAGTACCCGGTCAAGATTCGCGTCCTCGAGACCCAGCGGCGGGATGCGGAAGCCATCGGCAAGCTCACGGTGCCGTCCATCGACGGCACGCCGGTGCGCATCGACAACATCGCACGGGTCGAGCGCGGTCTGGGCCCGAGCACGCTCCAGCGGTACAACCGGCAGTTCTCGGTGGGGTTGTACGCCGACGTCGCGCCAGGCCACGCGTTGGACGAGGCCTCCAACGAGGTTCGGAAGATGCTGACCGCGCTCAATCTGCCCCCTGACATGTCGTTCAAGCTGTCGGGGCAGACCAAGATCCTCGACGAAACAACGCAGAACCTCATCATGGCGATCGGATTGGCGATGGTCTTCGTCTATATGGTGCTCGCGGCGCAGTTCGAGAGCTTCGTGCAGCCGGTCGTCATCATGCTGGTGTTGCCCTTGTCGATTCCCTTCGCGCTCTTCACGCTGTGGGCGACCAACCGTACGCTGAACCTCTGGAGCGCGCTGGGGGTGCTGCTGCTGCTCGGGATCGTCAAGAAGAACTCGATTCTGCAGGTGGATTACGCGAACGTGCTGCGCGCGGGTGGAATGCCCGTTCGCCAGGCGATCATCGAGGCGTGCCGGACGCGGTTGCGCCCGATCCTGATGACGACCACGGCGATCATCGCAGGCCTGATCCCGACCTCGCTCGGCCTGGGCATCGGCGGCACCGGGCGCGCGGCCATTGCGGTGACGATTATCGGCGGCCAGTCGCTCTGCCTGTTTCTGACGTTGCTGCTCGTGCCGGTGGCCTACGTGAAGTTCGACGGGCTCGAACAGGCTGCGCTGAGCCGTCGGTGGAAGGACTTGATCGGTCGCCTGAAGGCTGCGATCGGGCTGAGGCCCGCACCCGCGGACTAAACCATCGACACCATCCGTTAGCCATGACAAAGATCACCGTAGTGGCCCTCGTGGTGACTTTGGCCGTACTGAGCGCTCAGCCGGCCGTCGACCGCGACACGATCGCAAAGATCCGCGCCGAGGGGATGCAGCGCTCGCAGGTCGAGCCGGTCTTCAACGAGCTGACCGTGGCCATTGGTCCCCGATTGACCGCATCGCCGGCGCACAAGCGCGCGGCCGAATTCGTCCGCGAGCGCCTGGCGGCTTACGGCCTGTCGAACGCACGGCTCGAGCCGTGGAAGTTCGGACCAGGCTGGACGCTCGAGAAGCTGACGGTCGAGATGATCGAGCCGCGCTACATGCCGCTCATCGGCTACGCGGACGCGTGGTCGCCCTCCACGAAGGGCGAGATCGTCGCGACGCCTCTCTTCGTCGGCGGCAAGTCGCCGGAGGAGGTCGCGGCGATGGGATCAGCCTCGCTCAAGGGCGCGGTGGTCATGACCCAACCGGCCTTGACGAACTTCGTCCGCAGGGATCGACCGCAGCCGAGCGATCCCGGCTATGTCCCGATGTCCGCCGCCTACGCCACCAACGCCGGCAGCGCCCGCGGGGGTCGCGGCACGCCGACCGCCGCGCAACGGGTTGCCGAAGCCGCGCGCAACGGGGGGGCGGCCGTCATCCTCAAGCCCAGCATCGGGGAGCATGGGACGGTGTTCGTGACGGGGCGGGTCGGCGGCCCGGGGGCGGCAGTTGCCGTGCCGTCGGTGACGCTCAGCGCCGAGCATTACAACATGATTGCGGGCATGCTGGAGCGCCGTGTGGCCGTGAGGCTGCGCCTCAACGTGGAGTCGAAGTTTTACGACGGCGATACGGGGAACGCGTACAACGTGCTTGCGGAGCTGCCCGGGAGCGATCCGGTTCTTCGCGACGAGGTCGTCATGATCGGAGGGCACCTCGATTCCTGGCACACGGGAGTGGGCGCGACGGACAATGCCGACGGCGCGACCACCGTCATCGAGGCCATGCGGATTCTCAAGGCGATAGGCGCCCGGCCGCGGCGCACAATCCGGGTGGCGTTATGGGGTGGCGAAGAGCAAGGCCTGCTCGGGTCGCGCGCATGGACGGCCGAGCACCTGGAGGGGGACAAAAACGCCGACGCCCGGGCCAAGTTTGACGTCTACTTCAACATCGACAACGGCACGGGACCGATCTACGGCTGGTTCCTGCAGAACATGGAGACGGTGCGCCCGCTGTTCGACGCCTGGCTCGAGCCGTTCAAGGATCTGCGGGCTCGCCGCAATGTCACCGAGCCGGTTGGCGCGACCGACCATCTCAGCTTCATCGACGCCGGCGTGCCCGGCTTCAATCCGATCCAGGATTACGTCAATTACGATGTCCGCACGCACCACACGAACATGGATACCGTCGACCGGGTGAACGTCGCCGACATCCGCCAGGCAGCCGTCGTCATGGCCGCATTCGCACTGCAGGCAGCGACCGTCGACCAGAAGATCCCTCGGCCGAATCGTTAGGGCGGGAGGGGCAAACGGGGCAGGAGGGGTCGCGACCGACGCGCCCGCTCTGTCAGTTCATCGAACAGGAGCCGGGTCCGCGGGGATCGCCGCAGCGGCCGCACGCACCTGCGGGCGTCCCTTCGAACGTCTTTTCCCCGCTTCCGCCGGACACAGCGAAAACGGAGAGCAGCTTCTGAAGGTCGGCGCTGCTGCACGACGGGCACGTCGGTGACTGGCCGGCCCTTGTCAGGTACTCGAAGCGGCGTCCGCAACCGCGGCACTCGTATTCGAAAAGAGGCATGAGCTATTCTACGCTCGCCTGACAGGAAACCCCTTGTCGCGCTCAATTGACCGGCGTTCGGCGCTGCGCATCGCCGTATCTGCGCTCGCGTTCCGCCTGCTCTCTGCCATCCTCGCTCTGTTCATCAACATCGCATTCCCGCTCGACGCCCCGCGCCAGGCGACAGTCTACGCCACGCCGAGCACGTTCTGGGACACGTTCGCGCGCTACGACAGCGGCTGGTACGAAGGCATCGCGCGCAACGGCTACGAGTACGCTCCGGGCGGACGGAGCAACATCGCCTACTTTCCGGTGTATCCGATGTTGATGCGGCAGGTGGGGCGGATCTTCGGCCGCTATCATGCCGCGTTCTACTTCGGCGGCATCGTCGTCTCATGGACGTCGTTCGTGCTGGCGATGGTCGCTCTGTACTACCTGGCGCGTCTGGACCTGCCGCGGCACCGTGCCGAACGCGCCGTGCTGCTGACCGCGATCTTTCCATTTGCCTTCTTCTTTGGCGTCATCTATAGCGAGAGCACATTCCTGTTCTTCACGGTGCTGGCCTTCTACTTGTTACGCACGCGTCGCTGGCTAATGGGCGGCGCGAGCGCCGCGCTGGCCATTGCGACGCGCGTCACCGGAGTGCTGATGTGGCCCGCGCTTGCGTGGATGGCCTGGAAGAACGCTGAGCCGACGCCCCGGGCCCGCGCACGCGCCGCCGCGGCGCTCCTGATCTCCCTGATCGGGTTCGTGTGGTATTGCGGATACGTCTACGGCGTGAGCGGCAACCCCTTCGAGTGGGCAGCGACGCTGCAGCGATGGAACTACCACGTGGGGGGTGCGCCCTGGTCTGCTCCGCTCCGCCTCATACGCGAGCTCGTGACGCGTCCATATGCCTTTCTCGCCGGCGAGCGCACGGCCCCGTACGACACGCTCTACGGCGTGGCGGGCATTCTGTTTCTTGTCGCGGTGCCATTCGTCTGGGCGCGGCTTGGGGCGGGCTACGGCCTGTTCATGCTGCTCAACCTCCTGCTGCCGTTGTCATCGGGGATATTCGAGGGGGTGGGACGCTACTGCTCGGTGCTCTTCCCTGCCTTTATCTGGTTGGCGTCCCTGCGTTCGCGCCGGATCGGCACCGCGATCGTCGTTCTCTTCGCGTTGTTTTACACGCTCGGTCTCGCGCTCTTCACGACGATCCATCCGCTGTTTTGACCACCTCGTAGAGCGTGACGTCGCCGTCTGTCTCAAGGAGCTTCAGGCCTGGCGCTGTCCGGACAGCGTTCGCCGTCTCATTGTCCGTCCACTCGCGCATGGCCCGATCGTGGACGAACACGTGCGTGACGCCGATCGCGCCCAGCGTCTCGATGGCGCGGCGATCGGGAAATCGCGCCAGATCGCGCGCGTGCTCGATGAAGCTGTCCGGCGTCAGCCCACTGTAGCCGTTCGCCATCGGCCGCCAGTGCGCGGTCGAATGGAGCAGATACGGCGCGTGGCGAAACAGCCGATCCGCCGGGTAGAACGGGAATTCGGCGACAATTGCCGACGTCTCGCGGAGCCGCGCATGGATCGGCGAAACGCGTTCGCCGTCTACGTATTCGATCGGCGCCGAGAACGCATCGAGGTTCGTCGAGATGAAGACGGCCACTATTCCCACAGGCACCCAGCGGGCGAAGGAATATTGCCCGTGCGACGATCGCCTGCCGGACCACTGCTCACGCAAGTGGGCCACGCCAAACCCGGCGAGGATGCCGGCGGCCACTGTGGCGAGGTAGCCGAAGCGAGCCATGTTGCGGATCCCCTGCAGGGGCAGGAACAGTCGATACAGGAGCGCCCCTCCCGGCAGCGAGGGTCCGAATGACAGCGCGATGCCGGCGAGGCCTATCGCAAGCGCCATTCGCGCCCGCGGGTTCCGAAACGCGACGCCGCTGAAGATTGCGAGGCCGGAAAGAACAATGGCCGTGAGACCCGGGAAGAGCGCCGTCGTGCCGCCGAAGAACCTGGCGCTCCAGGTCCCATAGTGAAGACGTGCCGGCGTGGCCAGGTAGTCGCGTGCGGCGGCGGAATAGAGAGCCGCCTCTTCGAGTGATCGGACGCGGCCCAGCCGCACGTACGGAACGAGCGCAGGCGCGAGCACGATGAGGGCGAGGGCCGCTGCAGCCGCCACGCGCAGGAGCGTCCGGGGCGGGCGTACAAGGGCGTGGCGCCGATCCTCGAGTCTGACAGCCCATCCCGCACCAAGGGCCGTGACGGTCAGGACGAGCGAGTAGTACGAGGTCAACCCCTGCAGGATGACGCACAGCGCGAGGAGGACGACAGAGCCTTGGCCAGCCAGGAGCGACTCGAACGCGAGCAGGCTGAGCGGCAGGAACTCGATGTGGAGCGCCTGCAGCTGAGGCAGCCGCGTGAGCGTATGGGCGTTGAAGGCGATGATGACGCCGCCGATGATTCCCGCAACCGGATCGCCCGTCCAGCGCGAGACCAGCAGACAACCCGCCCACCCGGTGAGCGTCAAGCCGGCCAGGACGAGCACGTTGTATTCGACGAGCGGCGATCCGCCCGCCCAGCGGACCGGTGCGCCGATCGCGGCCGGGACGATGAGGTATTCCGAATAGGCCAGGGTGCCGCTCTCGGGATAGAAGATGTTCGCGTTGATCAAATGCAGCGGATCGTGGCTCGCCTGGTGCGCGACCCAGGAGATGATCCATTGGTTGAGAAGCGTATCCGCGTTGTCGTCGCGCGACAGGCGTCCGGGAGCCGAGGCGAGCGGCCAGGTATGCACGACGGCGAGCAACGCAAACAGCGCGAAGGTGGCCGCGCGGGTAGCCGCCGGGTGGGATGTGGGGTCTAAGCGAAGGATGCGCCGATTATGCGCGATCTCCATCCTCATCGTGATGCCGGCGTGCTCCACCGCCAGGCTGCCCGCGTCCGCCGGCGAAGGAGGGCTCAATGCCGCGCGCGCGCAGGCGCGCCTGACCGCTGCTGATCGGCTTGTTCGCGCCGGATGCTACGACTGCCTGGTCGCCGCGTATCGTGAGTTCGAGGCGCTGACTGCCGTGCCGGTCGTGGCCGCCGCCGCGGCGGCCGGGGTGGTTCGGGCCGCTGCGCTGGCGGCCATGCGCGAGCGGGAGCTCGGCATGGTCGACACCGGCTACCTGACCATCGCCCGGAATCACGGCGCCGCTGTGCCCGACGCGCCAGGCCGGGCACCGCAGCTTCTCGACGCCGTCGCTGCCCTGACCGGCGTCATTTACGGCGTCAACCGACGGCTCGCCGGCGACGATGAGCTCGATCGATCCATCCAGTTTTCGAGGAATCGCGACACGTACGTCAAAGCCTTGCGCGACGCCGCCCCGTTCGATGAGCTCGGCGCGTACGCCTGGGCCACCTATATGTGCCGAATCGCGGCCGAGTGGCGCAACGCCACTCTGGACGAGATCTTCGTCGCGAGCCCGGCGCTTGCCGACACCCCGCTGATGCTGTTTCGGCGCGCGACCTGCCGCGGTCTTGATGAGAGGGTGCTCGAGACCCTGCTCCAGCAGGACCCGCGCTTCGGGGAAGTTCCTTACCTGCTCGGGTTGATCGCGGTGGGGCGCCAGGATCTCGATGGGTCCGAGGCGCTCTTCGGGCGGGCACACGACTGGCGCCCGCGATGGCCATCCCTGCTCCAGGCGATGGGCGACGTGGCCATGACAGCCGAGGATCTCGAGAACGCCGCCGCGCTGTATGGCCAAGCGAGTGCCGTCGAACCCCGCTCGGTGGACGCGCGTTTAGGGAAGGTACGGGCGCTCACCTACCTGGGGCGACACGAGGATGCCATCGCGGCGACCGATCCGCTGTTGGCGTCAAACTGGTCCCTTGGAGACGCCAGGTACTGGCGTGCGCTGAACGAGGCCGAGCTGCAGCGCTACGACGAGGCATGGGCCGATGTCGAGGAAGCCGGGAAGCTACTGCTGAACAGCGACGTCCCGAAGCTCGCAGGCATCATCGCGTATCGCCGTCACGAGCTCGACGTCGCCCGCGCGAGGTTCGAGCAATCGCGGGAACGCAACCCGGCGGACTGCGAGGTTCGTTTCTATCTGGGTGTCGTACGAGCCGAGCAGAGCGCCTGGCTCGAGACGGCAGACACGCTGATGCGCGCCGGTGAGTGCCTGGAACAGCTGGAGCGCCGCCTTCGAGCAGAGATCGCCGCGATCGCCGCACGCCCAGCCTCCCGTCCGGTTCGCCGAGCGCGTCGTGGACGACGATCAGTTCGGCGCCCGCGCGCGTGAAATCCTCGCTCGCCTCAAGTAGACTGGGGGGATGTCCGCGGTCGCAAATCCTCTGCGGCGCAACGTCGCGATCATCGCGCACGTCGACCA
>DATKHR010000403.1:0-7723 GCA_035510155.1 Vicinamibacterales bacterium | reverse complement strand
AGAAGTCGGCCGCGTCAGCAAAAGCCTCGCCGCCAGGTTGAAGAATAAAGCCGGGGTAGTGTTGGATGTCCCAGCGAATCTTTGCCTCGTCCCCGTCGCCGTGCGCTACGCCGGAAGAGACAGAAAACACGACGGCCACGGCTCCCGCCATTGTCGCCAAACCGCGCATGCTGATCATTCCAATACTCATGCTGCGCCTCCCTTTCTCATGAGCGAGCGACGGGGCGTCCTGACGCGAGCAGCGCCGCCCAGCATCTTCTCTTCGCTCCGACGATCCGTCGGGCGAGTGCTTGTACCCTACGCGCGGGTCGTGAGTCAATCTGACGAAGTAGACTCGTGAACCTATGATGTCGAAACTCATCAATGCCTGGCTTCTCATGGCCGTCTGTGTGGCGATCCATGCCGCCGGGTTGAGCGCGGCGCTGCGCGTGATGCCGCGCCGCCCCGAATTCTATGAGCGATTCAGACATTGGACGTCGCTGTTCATCGGTGTTGCCGGCTGGCTGGTGCTGCTTCATCTCCTCGAGATCTCGGTCTGGGCCGCCTTCTTCCTGTGGAAGGGGGCCATGCCCGACTTGCCGACGTCGTTGTACTTCAGCGTCGTCACCTATACGACCACTGGGTATGGCGACGTCGTGTTACCGCGGGAATGGCGCCTGGTCGGTGGCGTCGAAGCCCTGACGGGTATCCTGATGTGCGGCTGGTCCACCGGCTTCTTCTTCGCGATCGTGACGCGCATATTCGACTGGCGCCTCACGGGCCCCGAAACGCAGTGAGGCGTCAGGCCATCCGGGACTACGGCTGCGGCGCCGGCTCCACCCTCACGAGCCCCACGCCCCGTCGGTTCTCGAGCTTCCCGTGCACAGCGAGCTTCTCCGCAGACGTTTTTCGAAACTCCCGGCTCTTCGTCCACCAGTAATACGCGACCACCCAGACCCCGACCGCCTCAACGAAGAACTTGGCGCTCGTGTTCTGGTCCAGCGTGTAGCTCGCTGCGATCGCGACCACGGGAGAGGCAACGAGCAGAATCGCGATCGTTCGATACTGGCGCTTGAACGCGTTCTTTGTTTTCTGGTCCGGAAGGAGGTTGACCGTGTCCTCCGCGCAAAAGACACAGACCGCGGCCATGCAGAGAAAAAACGCGACGGCGCACAAGGCATGAAGTTTGTTGCTCCCACCGACGGCCCCGTTCCAGCAGTTGCACGGAATCATCGCCACCCCAACGGCGAAGCCGCCCGCAGCGTTCAAAAGGACGTCTTCGACCTCGCTGAACCCCTGATACAAGACCAGGAACGAGCCGACGCTCCACAGAATTCCGACGAACCAGTTCCGCATGAGCCCGTTGTCCTCGCCGTAGTACGCGCTCATCGAGTTCAAGAGCGGAAGGTCCGCGCGGAAGCGACCGCCGAAATACAGGATCAGTGGAAGAGCGACGGAGAGAAAGACGATGCCTCCTCGCAACCAGAAGTACGTGCTCAGCATGTTGTCTTGCAGTTCTTCGGACTTCATGGAGGCCATCCTTTCAGTGCAGCGAGCACTTCGCGTCGCGTCGCAAGGGGGCGCGAAACGCACCGCGCGCTCACCCCCAATCACGGAACGAAGGTCTTGGGCAGGAACTCCACGGCCACAGCCGTCCCAACGGCCGCTCGGCCCCATTGCTCGTTGGGCCGCCAGGTGATGTAGACGAGCTCCGGCGACGTATGTGATCCGCACGCCACGGTCAGATCTGGATCGCCGACAAACTCGGTCAGCTCGACATCCGCCATCTTCGCGGCTGCCGCAACCAAAGTCTGATCACCACTCTGCACCGTGAACCGCACGCTGTCGGCCGAACAGTCGACGCGTATCAGCTTCCCAAGCGCTCGCGATTCACTGGCGCGAAGAGTCCTTAACATGAGACCGGTCCGGCGGTCCGTCGTCGTCGTGGGCCGACCGCCAGGGTCGGCTGCTGCAGGGGCCTCGTTTGCCGCGATGACCTCGAGACGGGCCGCCGCCGCCTGTGCGGCGACGCGATCGGACTTGATCGCGCTGATTGCCGTCAACATCGCTCGAGCGGCCTCCACGTCACCCCGCAGTAGGCGTATGTCGGCATAGCGCAGGCGGAAGTCGAGGCGCCCCGGCGCGAGCACGATCGCGCGCTCGATCGACGTTTGCGCATCGGCCAGCGTCGACTGAGAAAGCATCTGCACATAAGCAAGGGCGGCGTACGCGCCCGAGGACGCGCCGTTGAGCATCACGGCCCGCTTCAGGGCGGCCAATGCCCGGTCGCGTTGTTCCTCCGATCCCCGCGGATCGGCCCGAAGTCGCGAAACCCCGCTGATGTACTGCGTCAGGAAGTCTCCAGGCGCCAGCGCTGACGCGCGATCGAACGCCTCGAGTGCGTCGGCAATCCGCTCCTGGGAGAGACGCAACAATCCCAAGACCAGTTGTGTCGTCGCGATGCCGGGCTCCGCCGCGGCTGCCCGCTCGATGCGCGGCCCACCCTCGTCCAAGCGGTTAACGCGGCGCTGAACGTCACCGAGCCAAGCGTCGACTTCGCCTTGCGTCATGGCGCGGTCGGACGCGGCTTCCAGAGCGGTCAGCCTCTCCGGAAACGCAAAATGCATGGCCGCAAAGCTGGGACGGCGGACGTACTCCTGCAGTTCCTTGTCGAAGTCTGCCGGCGACGACCCGAACGCATCGTGAAACGCATCGGCAGCCGGCCGCCCTTCAGCGATCTCCGTCGCGTACTTGTTGATCGCCTGGCCGCCATTCTGCTTCGCGATCATCAGGTAGTGTGTGAGCGCCCATGACTCGGCGTAGAAGATCGATCGGCGTTCACCTTCGTTGTACATCGGCGACGATTCGTCGACGGCAATCAGCTCTGCGAGCGGCAGGTAGTGCTGGCGTAAGAGCAGAACATGCGGCTTCACCGGCCGTCCAACGTCCGCCGCCTTCCCGCGGTCGAGCAACGCGTAGGTACTGTAGTACTCTGCGAGCCCCTCACTCAGCCACACCGGCAGGGCTCTCACCGCATTTGCGATCAGCAGATGCGTGTACTCGTGATAGGCAATAGCAGCCGACTCCTCATAGCCCTCGCGCGACATGACGATATAGTTCGTATCCTTGCCCTCGCCGAAGTAGCCGGCGATCGTCGCGGGCCGGCCCTTGTACAGCGGCAGGAGAGGCTCCAACGATTTGCGGTCGCCAACAACGAACACGATCGTGGGTACAGGCAGGGGGCGGTCGGCGTTGTGGATCAGGCCGCCAACGACAACGCGGAACTGTTCGATCTCACGAGCGACGTCGCGCAGGACTGAAGGCGACTGATCGCCGATAACGGTCAATGTGCCGTTCTGCAGAATGGTCCACTTTTGCGCGGCGCGACATGGCGACGCTGCTGTCAGGCCGACGGCGAGGGCGACGGCAGTCGGAAATCGACCCACAAGTGCCGGTAGTATGGCACGGCAGAACTAGGCAAGCACGCTCCGAGAAGGATCAGACGCCCGTCGGCCCATCGAAATCCTCCACTCGCGGGGCGCGTCGGCCTTACCGGACTTTGACGCCATTGACGCGGGTGGCGGTTGCTGGATCGTTGCGATCCTCGCGCCACGTCGGATGCGTAAAGTGAATGACGGCGTCGCCGTTGTATGACACGACGGCGGTATCGAACACGAGCGTGCCGATCCGGCGCCAGTTCTGAAACGTGCGGCGCACGCGGAGCGGTGATCCCCAGGTCGTCCCATCGTCGGTGACATCGATAGTAAACGTCAGCGTCCGCTTCGGCGCTGGATCGCCCCGATCGAAGATCTGTCCCATGACCTCGTCGCGGACATCGAGGTCCGCACCGGGAATCACCGGGTGTCCTGGCGCGACCAGAAGCCGCATGAAGGCGGGGGCTCTTGTCGGCTCCGTCGCCAGCTTCCCCAGCTCCGCGATCGGATAGAGCTGACGGATGGTGGGCTGCTGGTCCACTCGCCGGAAGACGGCCGCGACCTTGACCAACAGCAATCCCGCGGGGCCACGCCGGAAAACGGTGACGTCTGGTGCGTTCCGCAGTTCGGCGGCGTTGATGGACTCGGTTCTCGCGCCGCCGATGTCTTCCTGCGTGATGAAGTTCGCCGTGCGGAGTGGCAACGCGTGGTCCGGATCCATGGTTGGAAAGAGCTTGCCGACGAGCGCCAGCGATCGGACCTGACCGCGTCGCATGCCTCCCGCTCCGCTCGAATACCGCGCAACGACCAGCGCCGCGCTGCCGCGAGCGAAGTACCCTGAATACGGCGTGTCTTCTGTGATGCGCCATCGTCCGATGAGGCACACGGCGTTTGGGTGAAGAAGGCGCGTGAACCCCTTCCGATCCGGCCCCCACCGAAGGTCGGCGCCAGAGTCAAGTGCCCGCTCCGACGCCTGTTCGAAGCGCGGCGGCCTGCCGAACGAAAGGAGTCCACCGAACACGGTTTTGATGGTGACGTCCTGAACCGGAAGCGGCGGTTCGCCTGCGCCGCCCCAGACCTTTTGATACGGATTTGCGAACAACGCATCGACGACATCACGGAAACGCGATCCGGAGTACGAGCGGTCCTCTTCAGTGAACTGTTCCGACCCGATTTCATCGTCGGGCATCTGTCACTCCGTGACCCTTCATTCCGCCCGCAACGTCATCATCGGATCCACACCGGTGGCGCGCCGCGCCGGGAGGAAGCTCGCCACCAGCGCCACGAACGCCAGGAAGAGCGCCGTCGCGATGAAGCTCAGGGCATCGGTGGGACTGACGTTGTACAGCTGGCTGCGGACCACGCGCGTAACGCCGACCGCGCCCACGACGCCGAAGAGGATGCCGGCAGCGGCCAACTGCGTCGCGTGGCGGAGGATCAAGCTGAACACATCTCGCCGGCTGGCGCCCAGGGCCATGCGGACACCGATCTCCTGCGCGCGTTGGGACACGGTGTACGACAGGACGCCGTAGACCCCGATTGACGCAAGCGCCAGCGCAATCGCGCCGAAGATCGAGAACATCCAACCGAACAACCGGTACTCCCAATACGTGTCCGCCCGCGCCTCTTCGCCGCTTTGCGCGTTGAAGATCGGCAAGGTCGGGTCCGACTTGTGGATTTCCTGCCGGACCTCCGACATCAGCGACGCGTGGGCGCTCGCCGCCAACCGGATCGTCAACCCTGTCGTGCGAGATGGGTCCCGGGGATAGGACACGAACGCATAGGGTGACGGCTTGCCGTCGCGCACGGTGAACAGCCGGAAGTCGTTTACGACGCCAACGACCGTGATCCAGTCGGTTTGTGGATCGCGCGTGAATCGGAACCGCTTCCCGACGGGGTCCGGGCTCGTGGGCCAGAGACGCTGCGCGAACACCTGATTCACGATCGCGACGCTCGACCGCGTCGAGCCCTCCGTCTCCGTGAAGTCGCGTCCCGCGACGAGCGGCACGTTCAAGGCCCGCAGCCAATGACGCGTGACGCCAAAGGAGAGAACGTTCGGCTCCTTGCCCTGCTCGATCGCGATGCCCTCGGGGATCGCCGGGCCGTTGCTCCCGCCGCCGACGTAGGGAACCATGTTCGAGGCCATCACCGCCACAACCCCCGGAATCGACTCGACGCGTCGCACCACGTCCTCGGCGAGGCGAACCTGCGCATCGGGTGCCTGGTACCCGTCGTTCACCATGTAGAAGCGGAGCACCAAGAGCCCGCTCGCATCGAGCCCCGCGCGCGCCCGCTCGAGGTTCAGAAACGACCGAACAAAGAGCGAGGCGCCAACCAGCAGAATGAGCGCGAGCGCGATTTCAACCGACACGAGCGCGCTCCTCAACCGGTTGCGCCCGCCTCCCGAGCTGCGACCATCTCTGAGCGAATCCTGGAGGTTCGCCTTGACCGCCTGGATCGCAGGCGCCAATCCGAAAATGACGCTCGTTACGAGGGCTATCGCGGCCGTATACAGGA
The DNA here is from genome assembly GCA_035510155.1 of Vicinamibacterales bacterium. Lineage (GTDB taxonomy): Bacteria > Acidobacteriota > Vicinamibacteria > Vicinamibacterales > CAVVIG01 > DATKHR01. The sequence continues at coordinate 1,793 of DATKHR010000403.1, read as the reverse complement.
TGACCCTGGGGTTCATGCTCCAATCGATGTAATAGGGCGCCTGGTTCTGGGGCGGAATGGAGCTGGTCAGCCACCGGAGCCCGATAAAAGCGATAAGGGCTCCTAGCGGGACACTGACCAGGCCCAGCATTGCGCTCTCAGTCAGCAGCTGACCCACGATACGGCGGCGCCCTGCCCCGAGCGCAGCTCGAACGGCGATCTCGCGCTGCCTCGATGTCGCGCGCGCCAGAAGCAGGTTCGCCACGTTTGCGCACGCGATGAGCAGCACGAGGGTCACGGCACCCATCATCGTGAACACGATCAGGCGGATGTCCGAGGGCATCAAGGCGTCGTAGAACGTCTCGACGGCGCCGCCCCGCCCTACGTTTTCGGTATGCTCCTTCGCAAGCTGGTCCGCGACACTCTTCAGATCCTGCCGCGCGGCGACAAGCCCCACGCCCGATTTCAGCCTCGCGATGACGTCGAGAGTACGGTCCGCGCGGGTAGCGCTGTGCTCCGTCGGCACGAGCGGGAGCCAGAGTTGCGCGAGCTCGGGAAACTGAAACCGCGGCGGCATAACGCCGACAACCGTGTGTACCTGGCCGTTCACGGTGACGGATCGGCCGATCACATCGGGGTCTGCGGCGTACCGGCGTTCCCAGAGGCCATGACTCAACAGGACCACTGGTGGCGCTCCGGGCTGATCCTCCTCGGGACGGAACTGACGGCCGAGGATCGGCTGAATGCCGAGGGTCGGAAACAGATCCCAGGTAATCAGCGCTCCGATGAATCGCTCCGGCTCCCGACCATCGGAAATCGCCAGCCCACGGCTGGTCAAGGCCACGACGCTCGCGAAGGAGTGGGTCCGTTCCTTCCAGTCTTGCAGCTCGAGGTACGAGGCACTCCCCCGGTCGGTCCCGTTGGCGATGTTGGTGGTGTGCAGCTCGACGAGTCGATCAGGGTCGGCGAACGGCAGCGGCCGGATGGCCACCGTGTCGACGACGCTGAACATCGTGCTGTTGACGCCGATGCCAAGGCCCAGGCAGATCACGCAGGTCGCCGTGAAACCGGGCATCTTGACCAGCGTTCGCACCGCGTAGCGGGCATCCTGCAGAAAGACGCCAATCGGAGCCATCTTCGTCGAACGATTAGACGTTAAGGGATCGACGGAGTTGCACACAAGCCGTTCCGCTCGTTGGCACGCGCATTAGACTCGTTCAAGAGGAACACAACCATGGCCAGCGGGAGCGCGCAGATCACTCAGTGCCAGAAACCGGCGGGATGGCTGGGACGGTTCGTTCTATGGCGAATGAACGCGAGCCATGCCAAGCTGACCGACTGGGGCTTGGGGCACGTCTCCGTCGAGAAGCACGACACCATCCTCGACGTGGGTTGCGGAGGCGGCAGAACCGTCAGTCGGTTGGCGGCAATCGCCACGCAAGGCAAGGTCTACGGCGTCGATCATTCCCAGGAAAGCGTCGCAGCGAGCCAGAGGATAAACACGCGCGGGATAAGCATGGGCTGGGTTGAAATTCGCCACGGGTCTGTCTCTCAGTTGCCGTTTTCGGACGGCATGTTCGATTTGGTCACCGCCGTGGAAACACATATCTGGTGGCCAGACTTGCCTGGGGACATGCGCGAAGTCTTGAGAGTTCTAAAGCCGCGCGGCCAGCTCATCATCATCGCGGAAGTTTACAGAGGGGCAAACACGAAAACGTCACGGCTTGCGGAAAAATATGCCGGACACACGGGCATGACCCTTCTGAGCGCCCAGGAGCATCGCCGGGTCTTGACCGACGCGGGTTACGTGGAAG
>DATKHR010000402.1:0-7446 GCA_035510155.1 Vicinamibacterales bacterium | reverse complement strand
CCATGATGCTGCTCGCCTCGTCGGGTTTCTTTGTGAAGAGCCTGCTGAACGTCAGTCGGGTGGATCTCGGATTCAAGGTCGATCACGTTGCCACGTTCGGGCTGTCGCCCGACCTGAACGGCTACTCGTCCGACCGCGCTCGTCTGTTCTTCCAGCGCCTCGAAGACGAGCTTCGGGCAGCGCCGGGCGTGACGGCCGTGACCGTGTCGAACGTGCCGCTTCTGGCCGGCCACAACCGGGCAAGAGATGTCGCGGTACAAGGGTTCAAGGCCGGACCAGACACGGACAGCAACTCCCACTACAACAAAGTCGGTCCGGGCTACTTCTCCGCGCTCGGCATCCCGCTCATCGCCGGACGCGAGTTCACGGATGCCGACACCGTGAATTCCGCGAAGGTCGCCCTCATCAACCAGACGTTCGCAAAGAAGTTCGGGCTGGGGAACGACGCCGTCGGCAAGTTGATGGGATGGGCCCCGGGAGACGGCTACCGCAGCAAGCTCGATACGACTATCGTCGGAGTCGTCGAGGATGCGAAGTACAGCGAAGTGAAGCAGAAGGTGCCGCCGCAATTCTTCGTGCCGTATCTGCAGGACAAGGGGCTAGGCGGGATGCACGTCTACGTGCGGACATCCGTTGATATCGCGCCGGCGGCGTCGGCGATCACAGCCGTCGTGAAGCGGCTGGATCCGAATCTACCCATCGAGGAGCTCGAGACGCTGCCCGAGCAGGTCCGCGCCAACACGTTTCTTGATCGCATGATGACGACGCTCTCGGCGGCATTCGCGCTTCTGGCGACGCTGCTCGCGGCGATCGGTCTCTATGGCGTCCTCGCCTATACCGTCGCACAGCGCACGCGCGAGATCGGCCTCCGCATGGCGCTTGGCGCCGCGCCCGACCGCGTGCGCGGCATGGTGCTGCGTCAGGTTGCGATCATGACGGCCGTGGGAGCGCTGGTGGGCCTCGCCGGCGCGCTCGGCGTCGGGAAAGGGGCGCAGTCGATTCTCTTTCAGATGACGGGTGCCGACCCGGCGGTGCTGGCGCTCTCGGCCGTTGCGCTCGCGCTGGTCGCGCTATGCGCCGGCTTCATCCCCGCGCACCGTGCGTCACGAGTGGATCCGATGAGGGCGTTGAAATACGAATAGCTGGCAGAGATCGGCTCGCACCGCTGGACTTGGCCGTCTTGAGCGCGAGCCGTGTTATGGACTGCCCGTGACCTGGAACGGAAGCTGGCCAAGTTCCAGGCCCACTACAATGTGGCACGCAGCGACGCGTCCTTGGAAGGCCATACGCCACTGAGGTTCGCCGATCGACACCCAGTCGCGCCTGCCAATCTCAGCCATGTGCGGTGGGTTTCGCACTGCCGGGGCCTCGTCCAGCTCCCAGTGGCCGTGACGACGAACAGCGAGTCTATCGGGAAACTCCGACCAATCGTCGCACGCTCGGCAGCGGCCTCGGCCCGGCGTGACAGCACTGACAAGGCAAAATGAAGGTGTATAATCCGCGTCCGCACATCACTCCGGGCCGGAGACCAGGGGGTGGCCGATGACAGCTAAAGTGGTTCCGCTGGCGGCAGGCGTCGCTCTTCTCGTCGGAGCGGTGCCGCTCGTCGCTCATCATTCGTTCGCGGCCGAGTACGACGCCGACAAACCGGTCGAACTGAAGGGTGTCGTCACACGCGTCGAATGGACGAATCCGCACGCACGCTTCTACCTCGACGTCAAAGATGAGACGGGCCAGGTGACGAACTGGAACCTGGAGCTCGCCAGTCCAAACGTGCTTGTCCGCAGCGGCTGGAGTCGGACGTCGCTCCGCATCGGAGACGACGTCACCGTGAGCGGTGCGCAGGCCAAGGACGGCGCGAAGATGGCCAACGCGCGCGCGGTGGTGTTGGCCGACGGCCGCAGGGTCTTCAGCATGTCGACACCGTCGAGCGGAAACCAGTAGTTCAGCGGGAGGTCAACGTGAGAACGTGGTTTCTTGGGACGGCTGCGTCCGCGCTGGTTGTGCTCGCCGTTTCTCTCGTGGCCCAAGGGCCGCCCCCCGATCCGGCGCAAGCGCCGTTCCGGCCAGGTTCGCCAGCACTGCAAGGACCACGTGCGCCGACTGGACCGACACCCAGGCTGCCGGACGGGAGACCCGATCTCTCAGGCGTGTGGAGCGGCGGCGGTCCCGTCGGCGATCTCGCCGACGGACTCGCCAAGGACGAGACGATTCCGCTCCTGCCAGTGGCGAAGAAGATCATGGACGCTCGTCAGGCGAAGGACGATCCCGAGGCGAACTGCCTGCCGACGGGCATCCCGCGCATCGCCCCGTATCCGTGGCGAATTGTTTCGACTCCCACGCACATCTTTTTCTTGTTCGAGGGAAACATCCACAGCTACCGCCAGATCTTCGTCGATGGCCGCAAGCATCCGGACGATCCGGACCCGACGTGGTACGGGCATTCCATCGGGCGTTGGGAAGGGGACACGCTGGTGGTGGACACGATTGGATTCAACGACAAGTTCTGGTTTGATTTCCGCGGCCACCCGCACACGGAAAAGCTCCACACCATCGAGCGCTATACGCGCACCGACCTCGGACACCTGGAGAACAAGGTGACGATTGACGATCCCGGCGCCTACTCCAGGCCGTTCACGGTGACTTTCACCGCCCGCCTGCGCCCAGGAGAAGAGCTCATGGAGTACATCTGCCAGGAGAACAACCTGGACGTGGCCCACATTGTCGGCCCCGCGCGGCGGCCGTGAGAGTCTGAGGTGAGACGACGCCTGAGTGGGTGAATCAGCGCGCGTCCTCGGCAAGCGGGCGACCCTGGTGGCAAATCGTTTGCGCGCCAACGATTGTCGGATAAGCCCCTAGCCGGTCAGGAGTCCAGTCTCGTTGGTGTTCAGCGGCGTGATCGACTTGGCGGTTTGATTCATGAGTACACGCTCGCTGCGTGAGCGAATTTGTGTACCCAACATGCGCCGCAGCTCTGGTCGCTCCGGCCCTCCGACGTCGCGCGCGCCGCGGACCTCAAATGAACAGTTTCGACGTCTGCCAGATTTCCTCGACGGGGCGGATTCGTTGTCGCAGAACGTACACACGCCGGTGGTTTTCGTACGGCATGCACAGGCCGCATTCGATCGTCGCAGCCACGCGGACGTCCGCGTAGGACTTCTGGTGGTCCTCGATCCGGCCGCCGATCACGATTAGCACATCCATCCGCGCCTGATCGGGTCCCCAGTAGAAGTAGTTGTTGTGGCGACTCATCGCCGGCACGGGCAGTCCGTAGCGCGGGCCCAGGAGATCGATCGCCCCGGCGTCACCGTAATTGAGTGCGAAAACCCCCGCATGCGCTTGTTCCGGGGGCGGGAGATCGCGGTACACCCGCGCGACCGTCGACACGATGTCGTCCCAGCCAAACATGTCGGCGTAGTGCTGCGGGAGGACGCCAACTGGCATCCGCTCGCCCGAGTCCGGCATGATGCCCAGCCGGGTCGCGTACGCGACGTAGCGGGTGATCGGCAGCACGGGCAGGGTAAACGGTGCCGCCGCCACGCCGGTGACGAGCAGCACGGTCACCGCCGCCCAGCGCCATCCGCTCGCGGTCAGGGCCTCACGCGCAATCACCACGGCGCCGGCCGCGAACATGAGCGGATAGATCGGGGCGATGTAATACGGCTTGCCATGCTGCGCGACCAGCAAGGCAAACATCGCTAGGTACGCCCACCCGAACAGTCGAAACCGGCCCTGCTCCGCCGTGAAGAAGAACCACAGACCGGCCACGAGTAGCAGCAGATTGAGCGGATGCGCTTGGAGCAGCTGCTCGCCGACAAACCATAGCGGCGAGAGCATGGCGTTCTTGTCCGCCGCCGCATTTCGTGCGAACTCCAGCGTCGGCCAGCCGTGCGCGATCTCCCACCAGATGTTGGGTGCTGCGATGGCGATGGTGATCAGACCGCCGGACCACAGATGCCAATCGCGCAACCAGCGACGCGCTGTGGTGAGCACGACGCCCACACCGAGCCCGAACACCAGGAACGCCATACTGTGCTTGGTTTCAAGCCCGAGGCCAACGAGAACGCCGACCCACAGCCACAGCACCGCGCGATCAGTGGCGGCAATCTCCGCGACCAGGAGACAGACGGCCGTCCACAGCAGGATGTCCCAAGCATTCATCGACAAGATGTGGAAGAGGAAGTGGAACACCGGCGTGACGGCGACGGCGAGCGCTGCGAAAGTGCCGGCCCAACGATCGCCGCCGAGGACACGCGCTAACCGGCCGGCCAGCAGAATCGTGGTGCCGCCAGCGACGGCCGAGAGGAACCGGATACCGAGCAAGGATTCACCGAACAGCGCTCGACTAAGCCACGCGATGGCGGCCACGCCCGGCGGATGATCAACGTACCCCCAGGCCAGGTGACGGGCACAGGCGAGGTAATAGAACTCGTCACGGAAATAGCCGTATCGGCCGCTGACGGCGAGCTCGACGCCGACGTAGGAAAGGGCAATTACCCAGACCGTGCCGATTGCGGATAGCCGCTGCAAGGGTCCGGCCGTCCGTGCGATCGTGGTGACATCAGCAGGCATCAACTCGTCGGGTGCCGCAGGGACCGGATTTTTGGCCGAACGACGTACACTCCGTACGCTGGCGGCCTACGTACTCTAATTGATCGACGGGGCCGCGATGCTAATTGTTCCTGTGGGTCCGCCTGACAACGAGGAATTCGAGACCCACAGCCCTCACAGGCCCTTCATGCGAGGGCCGACTTCAACGCCGAGTCGTGATCAGGCCATGTCGAATCGATCGAGATTCATGACCTTCGTCCACGCCATTACGAAGTCATGCACGAACTTCTGTTCTGAATCGTCGCACGCGTAGACTTCCGCTATCGCACGGAGCACCGAGTTCGAACCAAAGACGAGGTCGGCGCGGCTGCCGGTCCACTTCACCCGGCCCGTCTTACAGTCGCGCGCCTCGAACACCTCGCTGGCGTCCGATGTCGGTTTCCACGTCGTGTTCATGTCGAGCAGGTTGACGAAGAAGTCGTTCGTTAAGGTTCCCGGCCGCTTCGTGAAGACGCCGACCGGCGACTGCTTGTAGGTTGCGCCCAGAACGCGTAACCCGCCAACGAGGACCGTCATCTCTGGCGCGCTCAGCGTCAGCAGCGTGGCTTTGTCGATCAGCAGATGCTCCGCCGGGCACCGAGGTCCATGGGCGGAGTAGTTGCGGAATCCGTCGGCCAGCGGCTCGAGCACCGCGAACGATTCCACGTCGGTCTGGTCCTGCGACGCGTCAGTCCGTCCAGGCGTGAACGGAACCGTGATGTTGTGTCCAGCCTTCTTCCCGGCGCGTTCAATCGCTGCCGACCCGCCCAGTACGATCATGTCGGCAAGCGAGACCGGCTTCTTGAAGTCCTTACGGATTTGCTCCAGGGTGGCGAGCACCGTCGCCAGCTCCGTTGGATTGTTGACCGTCCACGCCTTTTGCGGCGCGAGCCGGATGCGGGCCCCGTTGGCGCCACCGCGTTTGTCGGTGCCGCGAAACGTGGACGCCGACGCCCACGCTGTCGTGATCAGCTGCGACGTCGACAGCTTCGACTTGAGAATCTTGTCCTTCAGGAGAGCGATGTCCTTGGAGCCAATCAGCTTGTGCGCTACTTTCGGGACTGGGTCCTGCCAGATCAGCAGCTTTTTCGGCACCAGCTTGCCAAGGTACCGCGAGACCGGGCCCATATCGCGGTGCGTAAGCTTGAACCACGCCTTCGCGAAGGCGACGGCAAATTCTTCGGGGTGTTGATAGAAGCGTCGCGCGATCGGTTCGTAGACAGGATCCATCCTCAACGCGAGGTCCGTTGTGAGCATGGTCGGAGCGTGTTTCTTCGACGGATCATGTGCATCCGGGACGGTGCCCGCGCCGGCTCGGTTCTTCGGTTTCCATTGGTTCGCGCCTGCAGGACTCTTCACCGGCTCCCATTCGTATTCGAAGAGGTGCTCGAAGAAGTCGTGGCTCCACTTCGTCGGTGTCTGGGTCCATGCCCCTTCCAGCCCGCTCGTAATCGCGTCGCGACCGATGCCGGTGTGGTAACTGCTCTTCCACCCGAGACCCATTAACTCGATGGGAGCGCCTTCCGGTTCAGGACCGACGTAGCTCGCAGCGCTCGCGCCATGCGTTTTGCCGAACGAGTGTCCGCCGGCGATGAGCGCCACCGTTTCCTCGTCGTTCATCGCCATGCGACGGAACGTCTCGCGAATGTCCACGGCCGCGGCCACCGGGTCCGGTTTGCCGTTCGGCCCTTCCGGGTTGACGTAGATGAGGCCCATCTGCACCGCGCCGAGCGGATTCGCGAGCTCGCGATCGCCGCTATAGCGTTCGTCGGCCAGCCATGTGCGCTCCTTGCCCCAGTCGGTCTGGTCTGGTTCCCAGACGTCCTCGCGTCCGCCCGCGAATCCATATGTCTTGAAGCCCATCGACTCGAGCGCGCAGTTGCCGGCGAAAATCATCAGATCGGCCCACGAGATCTTACGACCGTACTTCTGCTTGATCGGCCACAGCAGCCGCCGCGCCTTATCGAGGTTTGCGTTGTCGGGCCAGCTATTGAGCGGCGCAAAGCGCTGCAGGCCGGCGCCCGCGCCGCCGCGGCCGTCACTGATGCGGTAGGTGCCCGCGCTGTGCCATGCCATTCGAATAAGCAGCGGACCGTAATGACCCCAATCCGCCGGCCACCAATCCTGCGACGTCGTCATCGCCTTCTCGATGTCTTTCTTCAGCACATCGAGGTTGAGGGTTTTGAACTCTTCCGCGTAGTTGAACGCCTCGCCCATCGGATCCGCCGACGGGTGGCTCTGTTGAAGAGTCTTGAGATCCAGTTGATTCGGCCACCAGTCTCGGTTTGACGTGCCCCTGGTCGTTCCGTGCGTTCCGCCCGTCACAGGGCACTTGCTCTCGCCGGTCATTTTGTTTTTCTCCTCTGGCATTTGGGGCAGCGACCCCAGTAGATGACTTCGGCCTCGTCGATTTCGTAGCCGTTGTCGTCAGCGGCCGTGAGGCAGGGTGCCGTGCCGACGGCACAGTCGACGTCGGCCGTCCGGCCGCAGATGCGGCAAATCACGTGGTGATGATTGTCGCCAACCCGAGCTTCGAACCGGGCTGGTGACCCGGCTGGCTGTATGCGCCGGATTAGGCCTTCTGCGACCAAGACGCCGAGTGCGTCGTACACCGATTGGCGCGAAATCGCGCCGATCTCCTTCTTGACGACCTCGGCCACGCCGTCGGCCGTAGTGTGCGGCTCCCTCGCGACCGCCCGCAGGACAGCTAGTCTCTGAGCGGTGACCTGAATTCCGTGGTTGCGAAGCAGGTCAGTCGGGTCGGTGATCACGCTCGTAGTATAAGTCCACTTTTGGACTTAATCCAATATTTGTTTCAATCTAGACAAACCGGGAACAGGTCCGGTCGTCGCGGCG
>DATKHR010000401.1:0-4824 GCA_035510155.1 Vicinamibacterales bacterium | reverse complement strand
TTTCTCTATTGACACTCGCAGACGCGGCGCGTAACGTGACGTCACGTTCCCCCTTGACATTCGCTTAAGTGTTTCACACGGATCGACGCGGTTTCGCGGAGGAGGAAACATGCGGCGAGGTCTTTCAAAGTTCGGGTTGGCTCTCCTGCTGCTCGGCGTGGCGGCGGTTCCGGTGTGGGCGCAGCGGACGGCGGGCACGATCAGCGGCACCGTCATGGATACGACTGGCGCGGTACTGCCCGGCGTGTCGGTCACGGCCGTTTGCACCGAGACGAACTTGACCCGCACGGTGATCACCGACACACAAGGCGGGTACACCATTCCCGATGTTCCGGGGTGCCTGTATCGCGTCACGGCGGAACTGGCAGGGTTCAAGACGATCGCGCGCGAAGCGCCGGTCGCGGCGAATTCCGTGGCCAAGACCGATTTCCGGCTCGAGGTCGGTGCGGTGTCGGAGACGGTGACGGTCGAGGGCGTGTCGCCGCTTGTTGAGTACTCCGACAAACTGAACAATCGCGTCGACAGCGCTCGCATCGAGTCGCTTCCGCTCAGCGGACGTGATTTCAATTCGCTGCTCAACGTGATGCCCGGCGTGCAGCACCGGCCCGGCGGCGGCTTCCAGGGCGTCAACATCGGCGGCGCGCGCACGTCGTCGAACAACTTTATGATCGACGGCATCTCGAACAACGAGGTGTATTACGGCGACACAGTCCTGAATCAGACCGCTATCATCGGCATTCCCGCGACGCTGGTCCCGATGGACGCGATCGGCGACTTCACGGTCCAGCAGACGCCCTCGGCCGAGTTCGGCGTCAAGGGCGGCGCGGCCATCAACATCGTCATGAAGAGCGGCACCAACATGCTGCACGGCACCGCGTATTACTTCCGCCACGATGATCGGTTCGACTCCGCGAACTTCTTCGACATCCGCGCGGCGCAGAAGCTCGGCAAGGACGCGAATCCGACGCCGATCGACAACCAGCAGTACGGTGGAACTTTCGGGGGGCCGATTGTCAAGGACAAGGCATTCTTCTTCGGCTACTACGAGGGCCAGCGTCTGAACGTCGTCTCGCCGTACGACGTGCATGTGCCGACGGACGCACAGGTCGCCACGGCGCGCCAACGGATCGCGGCGGCGGGGCTGCAGACGAGTCCGATTGGCGAGGCGCTGATCAAGTTCTACCCGACCGATCCGAGCGGGAACCAGCACATCAATGGCACGACAATTGCGAATATGAACACGTTCTCGATAAAGGTCGATCACCATCTGAATGCCAAGAATTCGATCAACGAACGCGTGTTCTACGGGCGAAGCTTCCAGTCGTCGCCGGCGGGCAACAGCGGTGAAATCGTGCCGCCGAACCAGCCGGTCGACTTGTTCAACTCCGTCACCGATCCGACGACGGCGGCGCTGGTGGGCGTGGTCTGGGACTCGATGCTCTCGAACAGCACCCTGCTCGAAACGCGGTTCGGCTTCAACCGGTTCTGGAACCCGATCGGCGTCAACAACACCATCGACCCGAACTCGCTCGGCATCAACACGGGACCGCTCGATCCGGCCAATTTCGGTGTGCCGGGTGTCACTACGCCGTTCGGCCATATCGGCGGCGTGAGCGGCTATCCGATCTTTGTCACGCCGAGCACCGACTTCAGTCTGGCCGGCTCGCTGTCGCATACGCGCGGCGGGCACACGCTCAAGGTCGGCGGCAGCTGGGATCGCATGTACAACAAGAGCATTCGCGATCAGGCGCGCACGTCGCTGACGGCTAACGGGCGGACGAGCAACGATGTCGATGCGCTGGTCGGACTGCTGCTCGCGCGGTTCGAGCAGGCCAGCCGATCCTTCGGCTCGACCGAGCGCAACATGACGCAGAAGTCTGGCGGCGCGTACATCAACGACGACTGGAAGCTCTCACCCCGTTTCACCTTGAGCCTCGGGCTGCGCTACGAGCTGGCGATGCCGATAACCGAACGCAACAACCTTGCGACTAACTTCCTCCCGAATCTCGGGCTCGTCCAGCTCGGGACGAGCGCGCTCCCCCAGTTGTACAAAGCCGACAAGAACAACTTCGGGCCGCGCGCGGGCTTCGCGTGGGACCCGGCGGGCGACGGCAGAACGAGCGTGCGCGCCGGATACGCGCTGACGTATGACACGGTGCCGATGGGCACCCTCCACCCGGGTCTGTTCAACACGCCTCCGCTGGGCGTTTTCAGCGTGGCCTTCAGTCAGTCACCGCGGTTCGCGCCCGACAATCCTGGCGTGACGTGCCTCGACCCGAACAACTCGGTCGCAGGCGGCGACTACATCTGCCTCCAACCGGGCGTGCCGATCTTCGGCTCATCTCCGACCGGTGCGCCACCATTCAACATCACGGCGGTGCGCGACGATTTCCATCTCGGGTACTACCACTACTTCCACGCGACCGTACAGCGCGAGGTGTTCCGAAACAGCTCGGTAACCGCGTCCTATGTGGGATCCCGCGGCATGGATCTCGTGTCGCGTGTGAACATCAACGCTCCGCCGCTCGGCTCCCCGACGAGCGGCGCGGTCGACCGGCTGCGGCCGTTCTTCGCACAGTACCCGCAGTACCGCAACATCCTGGAGTTCACTAACGACGGGCGGTCATGGTTCGACAGCCTGCAGCTGTCGTTCCGCCAGAACATGTGGCACGGCATCAACACCCAGTACAACTACACGCTGTCGAAATGCACCGACTACCAGTCGACGAACCGCGCTCCTTCGACGCTGCAGGCGACCAATCCGTACGATCCGACGAACGACAAAGGCCCCTGCACGTTTGACATCCGCCACAACTTCAACTTGGGCGGCAGCTACTCTGTGCCCGGCACCTCGATCGGCGGCCAGCCCGTGGCGGTAGGCGCGGTGTTCACCGCGCTGTCCGGACGGCCGTTCACTCCGGGTCAAGGCTCGACCGATAATTCGGGCCAGGTCATCAACGCCATTCGGGCCAATTGTCTGGTGGATCCGCTCTACAACTACGACCTCAACTATCTCTTCCCCGACCCGAGCACGTCGCGGTCCGCAATTACGAACGCGGCGCAGGCATTTGCGAATCCGGCCCCGGGCACGCTCGGCACCTGCGGCAGGGACTCGGGTCGCGGACCGGCGTTCCGTCAGCTCGACCTGAACATCGTCAAGGAGTTCAAGCTGTCGAGCGGGTCACGGGTCCAGGCGCGCTGGGAAATCTTCAACCTGACGAACCAGGTGAACCTCGGCGGCTTCTTGAGCACCAACACACGCAGCAGCTCGTTCGGCAAGATTGGTTCGACGCCTGACGTCGATCGCGGCAATCCGGTGCTGGGCACGGGCGGCCCGCGGGCGATGCAGTGGGCGGTCAAGCTGCTCTTCTGAGTGCGCCACGAGCAGAAGAGTCGGCGACAGGCGTCTCGATCGTTTGTAGCTCCTCGTTCGCCCTCGACGGCTTATCCGTTCCGCGATCGCGTAGTGTCCAAGAATTCGATCGACGCCGCAAGCGACAGGTGGAATGCCGAACGGCCGCGCGAGTGCTGGCTAATGTCGAGGACGTGAATCGGCGGTCGTGCCGCGGTTGACTGCACCGTAGGTGCCCTGTCACTCGCGAATGCGCCGCCCGTTCGCGACCTGTGATCCGCAAATATTCCGTGGGAAGGAATTGTTCGGACCACTGAGACTCAGTGAGACAAGCTGCAGCGCTGCCGACCAAAACGGACCGAAACCCACGGCACCGGCTGGCACGGAAACCCGAACAAACCAGACCAGAGCCGCACCGACCGAAATGAGGGCACGGCTCTGTTAGCCGGAGGGTTGTTGGTTCGAGTCCAACCTGAGGAGTTCCTCGCGGCGCATTGGGAGGGGCTCGCGGCGGCCGACTTCTTCACCGTCGAAGTGCTGACGCTACGCGGCTTGGTCCGCTACGTCGTCTTCTTCGTCATGAAGCTGAAGACCCGCAACGTGGAGATCGCGGGGATCACGTCGGAGCCGGACGGCGGGTGCATGACGCAGCTCGCGCGGAACCTGACGGATCCGAGCGAAGGCTTCCTTCGCGGCGTTCAGTACCTCATCCGGGACCGAGACCCGCTCTACACCGCGGCGTTCCGGCGCCTGCTGCGTGACAGTGGGGTGAAGGCACTGGTCCTCTCGGCCTGGAGTCCGAATTTGAACGCGTTCGCCGAACGTTTTGTCGAGTCGGCCAAGTCCGAGTGCATGGAGCGAATGGTGCTCTTCGGCGAAGCGCATCTTCGGGCCGCGGTTCGCTCGTTTATCGCTCATTATCATGAAGAACGCCCGCACCAGGGGCTGAACAACGAACTCATCGCGCCCGCGACAACGGTGATCGGTACGGGCCCAATCACGTGTCGTCAGCGCCTCGGCGGGTTGCTCAAGTTCTACGACCGTGAGGCCGCGTAGTTCGATCGGTCGAGTTTTCGCACACAACGGGGTTTCCGATTGGGACAGTTGCGTCTAGCCTGCGCTCTTAGGGAGCCACGATGATCAACACACGGCTCGCATCGTCGCCGTATAGACGCTTGGCAATGATCACGCCTGCTGCAGCTGCGCCGAAGAAAATCGCTGCCGCGTGCCAATCTGAGATCTTATTGGTTTCGCCAAGATAAAAGAGCAACGGGCTGACGGCAACGCCTCCGAGGCCGGCACCGATAGCACCCGGGTCTGGAATTGTCCCAGGCGGGCGCCTCAAGAAGAGCTCGATTGTGGAAACGTCTGACCGCGGAATCGACGTCCGGCCTTTTGGATGCAACCGCGGGTCTGATGTGCGTCGGACGTCGACGATCAGTTCGTCCGGGCGTACTTCAAGCGTTTGTCCT
>DATKHR010000400.1:0-25885 GCA_035510155.1 Vicinamibacterales bacterium | reverse complement strand
TACAGTCTCTCGAACCGCGGCAGCATCGCCGGGAATTCTCGTTCGATGAATTTCAGGAAGTGCGTTCGCGTGCCGTCTTCCAGGTGCATGACGTTGCAGCCGACGAATCGCGCGCCATGATCGGCAATCGCTTTGATCGTCTGCTCGACCTTGGCGCGGGAGGACGAGAAGCCGGGGACGATCGGCGCCATCAGCACGCCAGCCTGGATGCCGCCGTCGACAAGCTCGCGGACGGCCCGCAAACGCTGAAGCGGATGCGCGGTGCCCGGCTCGAGCGTCCTCCATGCGTCTTCGTCGACCGTCGGCACGCTCATGTAGACTCTGCACCCAACCGCCTTCGTCTGTTCGAGCAGGACGTCACCGTCCCGCACGACCATCGGCCCCTTTGTCACCAAGCCAAACGGAGTGCGGCCGCGTGTGAGCGCCTGAATTAAGCCGCGCGTCAGCTTGTAGTGACCCTCGATCGGTTGGTACGGATCGGTTGCCGTTCCGAAAGCCACCAGCTCACGCGTCCATGACGGCCGGTCGAGCTCTCGTGCGAGCACGTCGACGATGTTGTGCTTCACGAGAATCACGCTCGCGAACTCGTCATCGCTGTTCATCTCGAACTGCACGTGATAGCGACGCGCGAAACAGTAGTGACACCCGTGCGTGCAGCCCCGGTACGGATTGAGCGTCCAGTTGAACGGCATGCCCTTCACGCCGTTCAACGCGGATCGGCAGGTGACTTCCTGATACCGAGCCTGGTCGGCGCGGCGCTCGGCTTCCGTCAGCGCGTCGGTGCCGCCGCGTTTGACGGCATCGGCGATATCGCGTGTGGTGGGTCTTCGCGTGCCGAGATCAAAGAGGAGGGGAAATGACGACATGGCCAGGGTTCGGAGCGATCGAAGGCTTCGACCTTTCTTCGCCCTATCATCGACCCCGGTCTGGCCTCTGTCAACCCCAACCGTAGCTGCAAGCTGCGAGCCGCAAGTGACGAGCCCTGAGCTACTTGGGCTTGGTCGTCGTCGAATGAGACGCGGTCTTGCCGGCTGACGCTCCTGAAGAAGAGTGCGCGGACGTCGTCTTCTTCTTGGTCGTCCTCTTCCCAGGCGCCGATTTACTGGTTCCAGCGGATGAGCTCGAGCTGTGAGCCGAGCTCGAGCTGTGAGCTGGGTGATGTTTGGTATGCGTCGACTTCTTGGTGGCCGCGTCCGCGTTCGACACCAATGTGAAGGCCGCTGCCACTGCGAGAAGGACGCCGTTGACGATGACCCAATACCTTTTCATGGCGACATAGTACCACTTCGGGTCCGACACGTTGCAGTGTGACAGTCCCACTCGTGCACGCTCTTGCACGATGCGGCGTGACCGTCCGAATCCCCATCCCGAATCACGCTCTTAGAGGAGGTACGCGATCGCAAACCCGATCTGCGCCACGAACATCATGCGATACATGTGCGCCCAGGACACGTGGTTCTCCTCGACGGCGAGCTCCTCCGGTCGGCGCAGCATCAGATAGCAGACATAGACGCCGTAACAGGTCATCACGACGCCGAGCGTCTGCAACAACCAGAAGTTCCCCGTCAAAACCCCGAGCCACGCGCCGACCGGGATCATCGCAAATGGCACGACAAACGACGGCGAGATCATCCAGGCCGCCCGGCGGACGCCGTACTGAATCGGCAGCGTCCGGCATCCTCCCAGTCTGTCGCCCTCCATGTCAGCAAAGTCTTTGGTGGTCGTGGCGCCGAGCAGGAACAGACCAAAGATCGCCCCGATGTACCAGGCCTCGATGCTCATGATGGTCTTGACCGATGACCACCCGGCGACTTTGAGCAGCGTCCCGCGTGGAATCGCAATTGTCACGTTCGCCCAGATCCCCAGCCGCTTGGTCCGTAACGGCGGGACTGAATAGATGAACGTGCACATCACGGCGACGACAACCAACCAGAAGCATTCGTGTCGTCCCCCAGGCGCCACCATCCACGCGAGCACAAGCGACAGAAGGTAGGTGATCGACGTGAACCGCCTGGCCTGAGCAATCGTGAGGCGCCCGCTGGTAAGCGGACGCCGCGGTTTGTTCACGCGATCGATCTCGAGGTCGTAAATCTGGTTCAACGCGTTGTTGCCCGCGTTCAGCGTGGCCGCCATCAAGGATCCGAGAATTGGCGGCACGAGAAGGGATGACGTCCAGACCTCGCGCGGGGCGGCGCCCACAGCGGTGAGCGCGCCGGACATGAACCCGAGCGCCGGCGCCACGAGCGTGAAAGGACGGGCGAGATCGAGGTAGGCCTTCCCGGCACCGGTGGTCATACAACGAGAAAAGCAACGACGAGCATCGCTGCCACGGCTGTGTTGATGAAGTTCAGCATGTCGTTGTTCAGGATACCCGGCCCTTCGAGCGCTGCCCCAAGCGCGCTTTCGACGAGCGCGCCGGCCGTCGCTGCCAGCGCGATTGTGACAATCGCCGTCGACGGCACGAGCCCAAGGGCGGCGCCGAGCGCCGCCAGTCCCAGGGCGGCGACAAGGCCCGCGGCCGTGCCCTCGAGCGACATCGCGCCGGCGGTTCCCGGTTTCACGCGCCGGAGACTCGTCGTCAGAAAAGCTGCCCGGCCCCACGCCTTGCCGATCTCGCTTGCGACGGTATCGCTGCCCCCGGCCGTGAGCGCCGCCACGAACGCCATCAGAGACTCGGCGCGATACGGTGTGCAGACAGCGGCAATCGCGGCGGCCGCCGCGACGCCGCAGTTGGCGAACGCGTTCCCTGCGCCCCGCCGTCCTCCCTGCTCCTCTTGGATGCCGAGACGCGTTTTTCGCTTGAGCCCCAGTCTCGAGCTCAGCGCAGCCACAAGGAAAGTCGCGAACAGGAAAACCCAGGCGGCGCGTCCGGCGCATGCGTAAACGACGACACCGACGGCTGCGCCCCCGATCATGCCGGAGACGGTGACCGTCCTGGCCCGATAGCCCAACCACGACACCACCGCGTTGACGCCGATCGCCCACGGCGCTGCGGCGACAAGCGCGCCCTCAGATGTCTGCAGTGCCGCTCGCGAAGATAGACTGCCCAGCCAGAGAACCGCGCCGGCGACAACAGGCACCGAGATGTTGTCATCGAGCCGGACCGGCAAGGTCTCGACGAACCCCGCCGCCACGGCCGCGAGAATCGGCGCGATGACCGTGAAGGTCGACAGCGGCTCCGGCAGGCGAGTCCACCACGCCAGGAGCACGCCAGCCGCTGCGCCGCAGACCATGAACGCCGTCGTCCCTGCGATTGTTTTGTCGCGATTCCACGGAAGCCGGGCCGCCCGGCCGCGCGAGTCCGCCCGCCGGCCGACAAGTGTGGCCGCGCCGTCGCCGACTGCGAGAATTGCCCATGCCGCTCCCACGATGTCGAGCCGCGTCGGAAAAACCAGGATCAGCCCCAGGACTGCCAACGGGTAGAGCAGGATGCCGAGCGGGAGGCCGCGGGCCCGATCCTCGGGTCGATACAGCCGTTGCCCGCCGACCCGCGGCAGCACGACGGCGTTGAAGAAGATGGCCAACGCTGCAGCCGTGGCGGCCTGCCACCAGGTCAGATATCGCAGCAGCAGCGCGAAGCACCCGGATCCGATATGGACCCATTGCCTCGCGCTCTCCGAATGTGTCGTCGTCACGTCGGCGTCACGTTCGTCGTCCCGGCCGTTGTCAAGAACGCGAGAGTGCTCCGGATCCCATCGGTAAGCGGCGTCATCGTGTAGCCAAGATCGTGGACGGCGTCCGTGCTGTCCAGAGACCAGTCGTGCCGGAAAATCTCGACCGCGCCGCTCGTGATGAGCGGCGGCCCGCCGAGATGGCGCCCGAGCCCGTGGCCGAGTCGCCCCCCCAACAAGGCCGCCCGCCATTCCTCTGCGAGGCCGAGCGCGCCTGCGACGACAAACGGTATGCGCCGCGGCGGCTTCAGTCCGGTCAACGCGCTCACGATCTCGAAGATTCGCCCCTGGGGCGCGTTTTCTCCCCCAAGCGCGTACCGCGCGCCGGCCGCGCCACGCTCGAGCGCTTCCGCATGGCCCCTCGCCACATCATCCACGAAGGCGAACGACCACAGCCGCTCGGGACCGACGACTCCTGGAAGCCGGCCTGCCAGGTGGTCCGCGATGAGCCGCCCAACCAGATTGCCCTCGCTCATCGATCCCGGGCCGTAGACCACGCCCGGATAGAGGCGTACGAGCGGACATCCGTCACGTACGGCCTCTTCCGCCACGCGATCGGCAGCGACTTTGGTCCGTTGGTAATCGTTCGCGACAATAGGCGCCGCGGCGCCACGCGGAGGCAATGCCAGGAACGACGATGTATACACGATGCGAGATATGCCGGCGTCCCGGGCTGCCGCGATGGCGTTGCGCAAACCGCCGACGTTGACCTCGTCGAAATCCCTCCGGCGCCTCTGCCAGATACTGACGAGCGCGGCCGAGTGCACGAGCGCATCACATCCGCCAGCCGCGCGTTGAAGCGCGATCGCGTCGCGCACGTCCCCGTCGATCGCGGTTCCAGGCAGCCTGCTGCGACTGGCGGTTCGGGCGAACAGCACCAGCTCGTGGCCTCTTGACGCCAGGGCCCCCGCAACAGCGCGCCCGAGAAAACCGGTGCCGCCCGTCAGGAGGACGCGCACCCGCTACGCTCTCCAGTATTCCAGCAGGTCGTCGATCGTCTTGTCGATCGGAATGCCCGGCGTCCAGCCAAGCCGTTCGCGGATTCGTCCCGCGTCGCCGACGAGCTCCGGTGTGTCATTTGGCCGATACCGCGCGGGATCTGCTTCGACGCGAACCGGCACTCGGGCCCGCGCGATCAGTTTGTCGAGCAGCTCGCGGATTGGAATCGCAACGCCCGAGCAGACGTTGAACACGTCGCCCGCGTGAGCACGCTCGAGAACGAGTCGGTACGCCCGGACGGTATCCCGGACGTCGGTGAGGTCACGCCGTGCATCGAGGTTGCCAACCGGCACCGTCGGTGCAGACCGTCCGCGCTCGATATCAGCGATGCGCTTCGCGAAAGCCGATGCCGCGAACATTGGACTCTGCCGCGGTCCGATGTGATTGAACGCGCGCGCCACCATGATGTCCAGTCGCGGACCGGCGTGCGACGCCAGCATCTCCTGCGCGAGCTTGCTCAGCCCGTACGGGCTCGCGGGCACGAGCGGATCGTCCTCGCGGAGCGCGCGATCCACAGGTTGATAGACGAGCGCAGAGCTCGGAATCAGCACCCGACACTGGACATCCGCTCGCGACAGCGCGTCGAGCAGGTTGTGGCTGCCCCGCACGTTGATCGCGAAGGTGGCCCCGGTCCGCTCCCATGCGCGACCGACGTGCGCGGCGCCGGCGCAGTGGTAGACGGCCGACGGTCGGAGCCTCGCGATCGCGCTTCGCACGGCGTCGCGGTCGAGAACGTCCACCGCTTCCCATCGGACCGCCTCTGTCCCTCCGGCCCTTCCTGCCCCTCCTGTCCCTCCCGCCCCTCCTGTCGTTCCGGCCCTTCCTGCCCCCTCTGGCCCGCCTGGCGCCGCCGGCCGCCGCCACCCGACGATTGTTTCGGTTTCGCCCACGCGCTCCCGCACGAGCAGGTCCAGCAGGTGGCTCCCCGCAAACCCCGCCGCCCCAGTCACTAACGTCGTCGCCATCACCCGCAGCGTCGCAGCGTGATCCCCTGAATCCCTAATCCCGAATCACTCTGTGTCACCGAGGCACCCCGCTCAGCGCCCCATTGAAGGGCGAGAAGTTGCCGAGACCCTGGAGCGTGAACGAGAGGAAGAACCGATGGTCGGACGGGATCAAGGCATTGTAGGTGTTGTACATCTGGTACTGCATCGCAATCCCGCAGCACTGCGCATTGTAGAAGCCGGTGATCGACTGCTGCATCACCAATCCCTGGAGGACGTTGTAGTTGATGGTGTAGACGCTGCCGTACCGGTTGTCTTTCGTGTGAAAGTTCGTCGACAGGTTGATGTATTGATCCAAGTATTTTGGATCGTTGAACCCCGGAAGCCCTTCGATGAACGCTTTCTTGCTCCAGCCGACGGTCGCTTGAAGCTGCTGGGCCCACGAGTACGTCGTGTTGACGCTGATGGTGCGCAGTTTGTGGTAGTGGTTATCGATGTCCATCCGGACTTGCGCGTTCACCTCGTTGGTTGGCACCGCGTTCATGGCCACGGAGATTGGTGAGTAGTTGCTCGGCGTGGCGCCGATGTATGTCGACTGGTACTGGGGATCGAACTGCGCGGCGGCTGGATTCTTGTAATAGCTTTGCCGGATGTCGATGTTGAAGATTTCCCGCGCTTGCGCCGGCTGACCTGGCGCAAGCTTGCGCTTGGCGTAGAAGCGGTTCGTGAGCGCATACGTGACCTGAGTGCCGCCGACGATGCTGTCTGTGCCGTCGAAATGCACCAGCCGGTATGGGTCGGGGATATCGCTCGTTTTCTGAAACAGTAACGATGGCTCGATCGTGTGTTTGAACTTCTCGGCATAGCCGTTGGTCGGCGTATCCCAGATGCGATTGAACACGGGTCCGACGACTTGCGTCTGAAACGCGAAATACTGCCTGTTGAAAGACTCGTCGGTGATCTGCTGAGGTGTCGCTCCCGTCGGATCTGGCGGACTCAAGATGCGGCTATAAAACGTGTCACGCCATGACATGGTCGAGTTGGCCGTCAGCCAGCCCCACTTCTTGAACGGATACCTGAATTGCGGCCAGAAGTCGAACCGGTTGAGGCTGTTGTCGGCAACGGTGGACGTGGTCGAGATGATCCCGGTCGCGGGGTCGGTGACCTGTTGCTGTGAGTTCTGTTGAGAGAGGAGATGCGCGTACTCGGTGCCGACGGTGAAGTAGAAATCGGACCCGAACAGTGGTCGCTCGTTCCGGGTGAAGCTGATCCGGGGCCAGCTTCCCGACAGCACGCTGTTGTAGGGGTCGTAGAAATATTCGCTGTGATCGAGCGTCGTGTTCATCGAGTACACCGGCCACGCGCCGACGATGTTGGCGCCGTACGTGCGCTGGTTGCGGCTGAGATCGAAGATATTCGTGTTGAAGTTCTGGGACGTCTGAATGTTGGAGACATAGTTCACGTTCGCGCGCGCGCGGAGATTATCTGGCAAGAGAAAATTCGTGCCCCCGCGAATGTCGTAATACTTGCTGGCCGGGGCGTCGGTGGTCGAGCCGTCCGAAAGCACGTACGTCACCTCGTGCTGATCCAGGAAGTATCCCCTGATGCCCCCATTGGCCGGTGCGCCGTAGTTGAAGCGGTACTCGCCGCCCACGCCTTGGCCGATTTTCGAAAACCAGTCGTGCATGATCGTCGCGTCCTGGCTGCGGTCGACGGCCCAGAAGAAGGCGTTGTGGAGCGACTGTCCTTTGAGCGTCGACGATCCGTAAGCCGGAATCAGAAACCCTGTGGCGCGCTCGCCTTTCTTGGTCGGATAGTACAGGACCGGCAGATAGAGCATCGGCACGCCCTTCACCGTCATCACCGCGTTCTTGAGGACCGTGTAGTGTTCGAGGTTGAGAATGACAGTCGTGGCGGTCATGTCCCACCGGGGGGTCGGCTGCACGCAGGTCGAGAATCCGCCCTTGGTGATCTTGTATTTCTTCGGTGCGAGCTTCTCGACGGTCTCGCCGAAGAAGTACACGATGTTTTCCTGACCCACGACCGGCGGGAGCGCCACCGTTCCCGGCCTGAGCGGCTGCTTCGCCGGCTGCAGGGCGGCGATGCCGCTCGCGTTGTAGAACGTGCCGAGCCACGTCCTGGTATTGAACTCCGCGCGCTCGGCTGAAATCCGGTTCAACCCCTGCGAGAGCACGACGTTCCCCGTCGCGACGGCGCGGTCTTCGTCCTCGAAGAACTCGACGAGTTCGGCGTAGAGATCCGTCTTCTGCTGCAGGTCATGCAGCTCGACGTCACCCTGACGAATGTAGTGCCTCTGATTGATGACGGTGAATGAATTGCTTTTTTGTTCCTGCGATGAGCTCGATGGCGGACCGGTTTGCGCAGCCGCGGTCTTCGCGCACAGCACGACCGTCAACAAACACCAGAGCCGGCGGGGCACGTTCAAGAGTGTAAACCGAGCTGGGCGAGCACGTCGCCCAGCAGAAAGATTGAGCCGGCGACGACGATGCGCTTCTGCCCCGCCTGCCTGTCCCGCCCTCGAATTGACCAGAATGCCACGTCGAGCGCGCCGGGCACTGACGGCTCAATCGCGACCGGCAGCGCCGGCGCAATCTCGCGAGCGGTTCGCGCGAGTTCATTGGGATCGGCGGAGCGCGGGTTCGTCGCTCGGGTCACGGTCAGGCTGGCGACGGTCGGCAAGAGCTCCCGAAACATTCCCGCAACATCTTTGTCGCGCATCGCCGCGAAGACGAGCGGCAATGGTGGTCCCGGTTGTGAGCGCAAGTAAGCTGCCAGCGCGGCCGCCCCCGCGGGATTGTGCGCCGCATCGAGCAGCAACTCCCGGCCGTCGGCCAGTCTGCGCCAGTCCAGGCGTCCCGGCCATTCCACCCGGCCAACCGCGGCCTCGGTCGCCTCGCGCGGGACCGCGATCCCACGCGCGTTCAGAAGTTCCAGGACCCGCACGGCCACTGCGCCGTTGCGTCGCTGATGCTCTCCCGGCAGAGCGACGAGACGGTCGCCAAGATCGGACGCCGCTGTGCGAAAGATTTCTGCTCCGCAGGCGCGGGCGACTTCTTCGATGACCGTCGCGGCTTCGGGATTGAGCTCGCCCAGGACGACGGGTGCCCCCGGTTTGATAATGCCCGCCTTTTCCCGAGCAATCGAGCTCAGTGACGAACCCAGGTACAACTGATGATCGAAGGCGATCGACGTGATGGCGGCCACCTCCGGTGTTATGACGTTGGTCGCATCCAGCCGGCCGCCGAGCCCGACTTCGATGACCGCGACCTCGACGGAGGCGCGCCGAAACAGCTCAAACGCCACAGCGGTCGTGACTTCGAAGAACGTCGGCTGCACCTCCAACGTGCCCTCGGCCCGCAACGCTTCAACGGCCTCGCGGACATCCTCGATACCGCTCGTCAGCGGTCGGTCATCCACCGGCCGCCCGTCGATGACGAAGCGCTCGTTCAGGGTGAGCAGATGCGGTGAGGTGTACCGCGCGGTGCGATGCCCTGCGGCGCGCAGCCCCGTCTCCACCATCGCTGTCACCGAGCCCTTGCCGTTGGTTCCCGCAATATGTACCGCGCGAAACGCGCCCTCGGGATGGCCCAGCCGCGCCACGATGGCGCGGATGTTGTCCAGGCCGAACTTGATCCCGAACTGTTCGAGCCCGAACAAATAGGCAATCGGATCCATCGACGCGCTACGAGGACCGAGCTACAAGGACCGAGCGACGGGTTTCGAGCGACGAGTTACGAGGTAGCGTTTGCCGAGAGCTGATAGCTGAGCGCCGGCGGCTGGACTCCACCAGCCGTCGCGCCCATGAAACGCAGGGCGTTCGCAATCACCGCCTTCATCTCGCGGCGATCGACGACCAGATCGATCATCCCCTTCTCAAGCAGGAACTCGCTGCGTTGAAAGCCTTCCGGGAGCTTCTGGCGGATCGTCTGTTCGATGACGCGCGGGCCCGCGAAGCCGATTTGCGCCTTCGGCTCCGCAATGTTCAGGTCACCCAGCATCGCAAAGCTTGCCGTCACGCCCCCGGTCGTCGGATCCGTCAGGACGGCGATGTAGGGGAGCTTCGCTCGATCCAGGCGCGCAAGGGCGCCGCAGATCTTGGCCATCTGCATCAGCGAGCGCGCCCCCTCCATCATGCGCGCCCCTCCGGAACAGCAGACGATGACAATCGGCAGCCGCTCGTCCATCGCCCGTTCGATCGCGCGTGTGATCTTCTCGCCCACGACCACGCCCATGCTGCCGCCGATGAAGCCATACTCCATCGCCGCAATGATCACCGGCAGGCCGTCGAGATGCCCCGACGCAACGACGATCGCGTCCTTGAGCCCCGTGGTCCCAATCCCCGCCTTCAGACGCGATTTGTACGGCTTCGTGTCCGTGAAGTTCAGCGGATCGGTCGAGACCAGGTTCTTGTCGTACTCCGTCCACTCGCCGTCGAAGAGCATCCGAAGCCGCTCAGTGGCATTCACGCGGAAGTGGTGCCCGCACTTCGGGCAAACGTTCAAGCTGGCAACCAGATCTTTGTTGTACAGGATTTGCGAGCACTCGGGACACTTTACCCACAGGCCTTCGGGCACCCGGCTCGCCGCGTCTTTGTTTTTGGCCGCGATCCGCTTCTTGGCCTTCTTAAACCACGCCATAGGCTCTCAGCTTACACCGCCCGAATCCCGAACTCCGAATCCCGTCATTTCGTCCGCGGCACGTAATACCGCGTCCCCGGCCCCATCGCCCGAATCTGCTTGATGAGATCGTCCAGCGCCTCGTCGCTCGCATCTGAGTCGAACTGCGAGGTTTCGACGACGAGCAGCGGTGTCGCCGCATAGTGAAAGAAGAAATGGTGATACGCCTCGTTCAACTCCCGCAAGTAGTCGTCGTCGGGTTGGAGGGCGACGGTCTCCGGCTCCAGTCGCCGGCTGTGGACGCGACGCAGCAGGACGTCGGTAGGTGACTGCAGGTAGATGACGAGGTCCGGCGGCGCCACATCCCGCGCGAGCAGGTCGTATAAGCGCTGATAGATGAACAGCTCGTTGTCGTCGAGATTCAGATACGCGAAGATCTTGTCTTTGTCGAACAGGTAATCGCAGATCGTCGTCTGGCTGAACAGATCCGTCTGGCGCAGACTCGTCTGCTGCCGGTGCCGGGTCAGAAGGTAGAACAGCTGCGCCTGCAGCGCGGCGCCGGGACGCTCCGCGTAGAAGTCCGCCAAGAACGGATTCTCCGGCTCCTCGAGCACCACGGTCGCATCGAGCCGTGTGCCGAGCCGCTCGGCGAGCGCTGTTTTTCCTGCGCCGATCGGTCCTTCGATGGCGATGGAGCGAGACTCCAAGGCGCGCCGATAATACCATCGGCGGAAGTCAAAACGCCCCGATGATATTATCGCGCAGTGAAGATCGAACGCCTGGAGCTCCGCCTGCTGAAGCTCCCGCTCGTCCACTTCTTCGAAACCAGTTTCGGCCGCATCCACGACAAGCACTTCATCATCGTTCGGGTCGAGGGCGGCGGCGTGACCGGCTACGGGGAGTGCGTCGCCGAGCAAGATCCGTACTACAGCGCCGAAACCAACGAGACGGTCTGGCACATCGTTTCACAGTTCCTCGCGCCGCGCGTGCTCGGCGTCGAATTCGACCACCCGGCGGCCGTTTTTCCCGCGCTGAAGGCAATCCGCGGGCATAACATGGCGAAGGCCGCCATCGAGATGGCTGCATGGGATCTGTATGCCCGCCAGATCGGGCAGCCCCTCGCGCGCGCCCTCGGAGGCACACGTGCGCGAATTCAGTCAGGCGTGTCGATCGGCATCCAGGACTCGCTCGACCAGCTGGCCTCGAACGTCGAGCGCGAGCTTGCCGCCGGATACCGGCGCATCAAGATCAAGATTAAACCCGGTTGGGACGTGGCCGCCGTCGAGATGATCCGCACGCGGTTCGGGCCGATTCCGCTCATGGTCGACGCGAATGCGGCATACACCGTCGCCGACGGTCTTGTTCAGAGCCTCCTGCAGCTTGACAGCTTCGATCTGATGATGATCGAGCAGCCGCTCGACTACGACGACATCATCGACCACGCGTCGCTCCAGCGCCGGTTGCGGACGCCGATCTGTTTGGATGAATCAATCAAGACCGTGACTGTCGCCCGCGAGGCCATTAGCGCAGGCGCGTGCCGCATCATCAACATCAAGCCAGGTCGCGTGGGCGGCTTCGCCGAATCGATCCGGCTGCACGACCTGTGTGCCCAGAGCGGCATTCCCGTCTGGCACGGAGGAATGCTCGAGTCGGGAATCGGCCGTGCGGCCAACATTCACCTGTCGACGCTTCCCAACTTCTCGCTGCCTGGCGATATCGCAGCGAGCAAACGTTACTTCGACCCTGATCTGATCGATCCGCCGGTCGAGGTCGCCGCCGACGGTACCATCGCCGTTCCCACCGGCGCAGGCCTCGGCGTGACGATCTGTGAGGACCGCGTGGACCGTGCGACGCTCCGTCGCGAGTGCTATGGCTCATTCTGAATGCTCAATTCCGCAACGCACTCTTGGCGTTGCGCTCGCCCTCTTTGTGTCGGGTTGCGCCAGCGCCCCTCCCGCGCCAGTCGTCGTCAAACCAGTCGGCCCGTCATTTGAGGAGAAGATGGCGTTGATCCTGCGCCTGGAGGATCATCGCGTCCTCCACGATCCGGCGCCGCCTGCCCCCCCAGTACCACCAGCGCCGGTCGTGCCGAGCGGTCGCAAAGCTGCGAGCGCAATCCCCGCGCCGCCGCCTCCCCCGCCTCCGCCGGATCTTGTCACGCTGCTCTCGGATAGCGAATCGCGGATCCGCTACCGCGCCGCCCTCGCGGTCGGTCGGGTTGGCCTTGCCGACGGAATCGATCCGCTGCTGCCGCTGCTTGCGTCCGATCCCGAGCCGGAAGTTCGTCAGATCGCCGCGTTCGCGCTTGGCTTGGTTGCCGACGCTCGCGCAAAGGATCCGCTCATTGCCGCCCTCGCTGATCCTTCGCCCCTCGTTCGCGGGAGCGCAGCCGAAGCGCTTGGGCTCATTGGCGATCCGTCAGCGGCGGACGCCATTGGCCAACTGGTGGCCGAAACCGTCCGCTCGGGCGCGCTCGCGCAGCCACCGGGCGAGGATGACGACGCCCGCCGCGATACCGCCACCGCCGCCTGCCGCCTGGGCATCTTCGCGCTCGTGCGTTTGAAGTCATACGACACGTTGGCCGCCGCAGTCCTCGATCCGAATGGTCAGCCGCTCGTGCGATGGTGGCCGGTCGCCTACGCCCTCCAGCGGCTCGAAGACAAGCGCGCGCTCGCGGCCCTCCTGACGTTCGCGAAAGACGCCAACCCGTATGCGCGCGCGTTCGCGGCGAAGGGTCTCGGCGCGCTGAAAGACCGTGCGGCGGTGCCGGTGCTCATCCCGCTCCTGACGAGCGGTGACCGCGGCGTCCTGATCGAGACGGTTCGCGCGCTGGGGAAGATCGGCGACGTGTCATCGGCCGCGCCGCTCCAGAAGCTCCTCCGGGAAGCTGGGATGCCCGGAGTGAAACCTTCGGCTGCGGGTGCCGCCGGAGCGAGAAACGAGCCTGGCGATCCGATCGTGCGGCTCGAAGCCCTCACCGCGCTCGGCGGTCTCCACGCGACCGCCGACGCGGCCGCACAGGTCCCTCAGACCGTGATCGACGACGTGCTCGATCTGCTGACCGACCCCAATCCCGCGATCCGCGTAGCGGCCCTGCACTCGACCGCAACGCTCGATGCTGAAAACCTCCGCGTCGTGCTCTCCGGCCTGGATCCCGATCCACATTGGAGCGTTCGTGCCGCGCTCGCGACGTTGCTGGGCACGCTGCCCTCGGAAGTGGCCGCTCCTCGTCTGACGGCGCTGCTCGCCGATCAAGATCAGCGCGTGCTTCCATCAGTGCTGGCCGCGATCGCGAAGCTGAAGCTGCCGAACGCTGCGACGATTCTGCTCGGAAAACTGAAAGCAGACGATCCGGCCGTTCGCGCCGCCGCAGCCGACGGACTGTCGGAGCTGAAGCCGCCGAACGCCGCCCCGGCACTCGCAGAAGCGTACGAGCTCGGGCTCGGCGATTTGACGTATATCGCCCGTGCCGCTGCCCTGGCGGCTCTCGCGAAGTATGGGCCGGCCGATGCGGGGACCACGTTGAAGGCCGCCCTCGGCGACAAGGATTGGGCGGTCCGCGTGCGCGCGGCGATGCTGCTGAAAGATCTCGACCCGGCCACCACCACCGACAGCGAAATACGCCCGGCTCCGACCACCGTCGCCGCCGAGCTCTACGCCGAGCCGCGCCTCACCGCGCCCCCCGTCTCAACGATGGTCTACATCGATACTGATCGGGGCTCGATCCAAATCGAGCTGGCAGTCATCGACGCTCCGCTGACGGTCGAAAACTTCGTGACGCTGGCGCGCAAAGGCTACTTCAACGGTCTCAACATCCACCGCGTCGTTCCAAACTTTGTGATCCAGGACGGAGATCCGCGAGGGGACGGGGAGGGCGGACCCGGTTACAGCATCCGCGACGAGCTGAATGAGCGACCGTACCTGCGCGGGACCGTCGGCATGGCCCTGGACCCCTGGCGCGACACCGGCGGCAGCCAATTCTTCATCACGCTCTCACCACAGCCGCACCTCGACGCCAAGTACACGGCTTTCGGCCGCGTCGTCTCGGGCATGGAGGTCGTCGACAAGATTCAGCAGTGGGACGTGATCCGACGGATTCGGGTGTGGGACGGTGAGCGGATGACCGAGCGGTGACGTCTTAGGGGGATTTCCGGGAAACTGACTGCGGAAAATTGAAAAGGGGGCGACAGCCGCCCCCCTTAACCACGGGAGAGGTCGGCTTAGCGTTTCTTCCCGGCCTTCTTCTTCCCGCCCTTGGCCTTCTTCGCCATTGTCTCTTATCCCCCCCTTCGTGTGGGATTCGTTTCCGAGACCGCCCCGGTTCTGTGTGGCTGCCGCCTGGCACGCTCACGGGAAACCGGCGGTCTCAGGTTGAGGTATGCGTCAACTCACAAGTTGTGGGCTGATGTCAGCGGCCTCATACCAGATGTAGATTATGGACGAGAAAAATGCACTGTCAAGCACAAATCATCATCAATTGTCAAAAAATTCTCCCTCTTGTCGTGCAGCACATCGCAGCCACACCGCACACCGCACATCTGCGCGCACATCGTCTCACCGAATGTACGCCGCCGAAACTGTCAATTGTTGCAGCGCGACAGCGTCGCCGCTTCGTTGCGGCAAGCTTCTTCATCGGCTCGTTCTCAGCTGCTGCTTCTCGGCGTGCCGCTCGATCGCTAACGCGATCAACCGATCCAGCAGCTTCGCGTACGGAACGCCACTCGCCTCCCACATCTTCGCGTACATGCTGATCGTCGTGAAGCCTGGAATCGTGTTCGCTTCGTTCAGATAGATGACGCCGCTGTCTCGAGCGAGAAGAAAGTCTACGCGGGCCATGCCAGCGCAATCGATGGCCTTGAACGCCGCGACAGCGAGCGTCCGGATCTCCTCCGATTGCGCCGCGGTCAGCTCGGCTGGAATGATCGATCGCGATCCCTCGTCAAGATACTTGGCCTCGTAGTCGTAGAACTCGCGTGATGGGATAATCTCGCCCGGCACGGACGCTTCGGGCTCGTCGTTGCCGAGCACCGCGCACTCGATCTCGCGCGCGTCCGGGACCGCGGCTTCGATCACGATCTTGCGATCGAATTCAGACGCCACGCTGATTGCCTTTCGGAGCTCGGCGGCGTGCTTGGCCTTCGAGATCCCGACGCTCGATCCGAGATTCGCCGGCTTCACGAAAACCGGAAACCCGAGCTTGGCGACCACGGCGTGCATGACGCCTCGCTCGTCGCGCTGCCAATCGGGCTTCAGCACCACCTCGTAGTCGCAAATGGGCAGCCCCTTGGCGGCGAAGACCAGCTTCATGACCGCTTTGTCCATGCCGACTGCTGAGGCCAGCACGCCCGCGCCGACATACGGGACATTCGCAAGCTCGAGCAGCCCCTGCACGGTGCCGTCTTCGCCATACGGCCCGTGCAAGACCGGGAAGACGACATCCAGGCCGAAGCCTGACACCGTGGCGCCCGAGTCGTCACGATCGATCGTCAGCAGCGTGTCGCCGCCAGGATGTGCGACGAGAAGCGCTTCACGAGCTGCGACGTCCAACCTGCCGCGGGGCTCGCGCTCCTGTCGTCGACCCTCGGCAGTCTCATGATCACCCTCGCGCTGCCTTCGCCCCTCCGTGCGCTCGTGCTTTCGCGCCTCCGTCTCTCTGTGCCTGTGTGCCTCTGTGCTTTCGCGAGCAATGACGTCTGCGGCTTTCATCAGGTGTGGCGCACGGTTCGGCAGCGCCCATCGCCCGTCTTTTTCAATGCGGATCGGAACGGCCTCGTAACGGCCCGGGTCGAGGTTCTGAAAAACCGCCGCTGCCGACGCCAGCGACACCTCGTGCTCTCCCGACCGCCCCCCGTAGATGACGCCAACGCGCAGCTTCTTCATTGACCTCGAACCACCGCTTCCCGAGTCCCGAATCACGTGACCGAGCGTCGGGTTCGCTAAACTTACCATGTGCCCCCGGTCTTCCGCGTCACACATACTGACGGTCGCGCCCGTCGCGGGGTGCTGACGACCGGGCACGGCACGGTCGAAACGCCCGCCTTCATGCCGGTCGGCACCCAGGGCGCTGTCAAAGGCCTCACCAACCGGGATCTCGAATCGATCGGCGCCGAGATCCTGCTGTGCAACACCTATCACCTCTATCTTCGGCCGGGCGACGATCTCATCGCGCGCCGCGGTGGACTGCATCGCTTTATCGGTTGGACGCGTCCGATCCTCACCGATAGCGGCGGCTATCAGGTGTTCAGCTTGGCGGCACGCAGGACCATTGACGAAGCCGGCGCCCGCTTTCAGTCACATCTCGACGGGTCCGCTCACCTCCTCACTCCTGAAAAAGCCACCGACATCCAGGCCCGGCTCGGCTCCGATATCGCCATGGTGCTCGACGAATGCCTGGAACATCCCGTCGACGCCTGCGCCGCGCGCGGCTCCATGGAGCGCACGCTGAGATGGGCAGGACGCGCGCGCGCGCGCTTCGAGCGCATTCGCGACGGCGGTGCGCCGGAAGTCACCGTGACGAATCCCGGACAGCTCCAGTTTGGGATCGTCCAGGGCAGCGTGTTTGCCGACCTGCGCACGGAAGGCGCTCAACGCACGGTGGAACTGGACTTCGACGCGTACGCCATCGGCGGCTTGAGCGTCGGCGAGCCGTCCGACCTCATGTTTGAGATGGTCGACAAGGCCGTCCCCTGGCTCCCGTCCGGCCAGGCTCGCTACCTGATGGGAACGGGGACCCCCGAGGACATCGTGGAGGCCGTCGCGCGTGGCATCGACCTGTTCGACTGCGTCCTGCCAACCCGAAATGCCCGGAACGGCCAACTGTTTACGAGCGAAGGCCGCATCAACATCAAGAACGCGCAGTACGCGGAAGACGATCGACCGCCCGATCCCGCCTGTGGCTGCTATACCTGCCGAACCTGCTCGCGCGCCTATCTGCGGCATCTCTTCATGGCGGGCGAGATCAATGCGTCGACGCTTAACACGTTGCACAACCTGCACTTTTACCTTGACACCCTGCGCGGTATCAGGGACGCTATAACATTTGGGCGGTTCGAGAGTTTCAGGGCATGCTATGTTCGACGGCGCGAGTAGTCCCCTCTTACAGATCGTCCCGTTCGTCCTGATCCTGGGGATTTTCTATTTCATTATTCTGCTGCCGACCAAGCGGAAGCAGCAGAAGGTCCAGCAGTTCCTGGACAATCTGAAAGTGAACGACCGGATCGTCATGACGAGCGGAATCTACGGGCAGATCACGCGGCTTGGCGAGCAGAGCGTCCAGGTGCAGATCGCCGACAAGATCCGTATCGAAGTCGCCCGCGCCGCGATCGGCGGCTACCAGGGACAGCCGCCTGTCGTCGAAGACGCGAGCATGGGGTCGGGACCCGCGCAAAAATGAACAAGACCGCCGAGAAACCATAAGGGATAGAGGAAAGACCGGTGCCTTCAAACCTCCGCTGGAAGCTCATAACGATTCTGTCGGCGTTCGTGGTCTTTGCCGCCGTTGGGGTGTATCCAATCCTCGCCGAGCGGTATCACCTCCCCGCTGCGGGGTGGTTGATGGAGAAGCAGTTGAAGCTCGGACTCGATCTCAAGGGCGGCGTGCACCTGGTGTTGCGCGTGCAGACCGACGATGCCCTGCGAGGGGAGACGCAGACGCAGATGGAACGCCTGCGCGAAGAGCTCCAGAACCGCCGCATTCCGGTTACGAACCTCACGCTCGTCAGCCCGACCCAGTTCCGCGTGGAAGGCGTCCCGACTGATCAGGAGCCGGCGCTCCGGCAGGCTGCGCAGGACGTTCAGGCAACCTTCGATCGCGGATCGGCCGTGAACGGCTCGTACACGTTCACGATGAAGCCGAACATTCAAGTCAACCTGCGCGAGGAAGCCGTCGTCCAGGCGCGCCAGACCATCGAGCGACGCGTGAACGAGCTGGGCGTCACCGAGCCGAGCATCGCGCAGCAGGGCGCCAAAGGAGACGAGATCCTCGTGCAGCTCCCCGGCGTGAGCGACGTCGATCGCGCGAAGAACATCATCCAGTCGACCGGCCGCCTCGATCTCAAGATTGTCGAGCAGGGGCCGGCGCCGACGAGGGAGGCGCTCCTGGTCAATGGCCAGGTTCCGTCAGGCATGGAGATCGTCCCCGGCCCAAGCGGTGCCCCCGGTGACGCGGGGACCGTGTACTACCTGTTGCGCTCGGCGGCCGCCGTGACAGGACGCGACCTGCGCACCGCGCAGCCCACGCTCGACGAGAACAACCAGCCGGCGGTCCGCTTCACGCTGAGTACCGACGGCGCGAAGCGGTTCGGGAAAATCACCGGCGAGAACATCGGTCGCCAGCTCGCGATCGTCCTCGATGAGCACGTTCAGTCGGCGCCCCGCTTGGAGGCGCGCATCACGACCGACGGACGCATCACGGGCGGCTTCACCCAGCAGGAGGCGCAGGACCTCGCGCTCATCCTCCGGTCAGGATCGCTCTCGGCGGGGCTGACCTATCTCCAGGAGCGCACGATCGGACCGACGCTCGGCGCCGACTCGATCCGCTCGGGCGTCTTTGCCTCGATCATCGGGCTCCTGCTCATCGTGCTCTTCATGCTCGTGTACTACAAGTTGTCCGGCGTGAACGCCGTCGTCGCGCTGATCTTCAACCTCATCATCCTGCTCGGCCTCATGGCCTACATCGGCGCGGTCATGACGCTCCCGGGCATCGCTGGCTTCGTCCTGACGATGGGCATTGGCGTCGACTCGAACGTCCTGATCTTCGAGCGCATCAAGGAGGAGCTCGAGCAGCAACGGGGCGTGCGGGCGTCCATCAACGCCGGCTTCAGCCGCGTGTTCTGGACGCTGTTCGACACGCATATTGCCGCGCTCATTTCCGTCGCGTTCCTGTTCCAGTTCGGAACCGGCCCGATTCGCGGGTTTGCCGTGACGTTGTTCTTCGGCTTGATCTCGAACCTGTTCACGTCGATTTTCGTGTCCAAGACGCTGTTCGAGCTGGTGCTGGGAGCTCGTCCGCAGCCACAAGCGGCGTCCTTGAGCATTTAACGAGCCACGAGTACCGAGTCAAGATGCATATCTTCAAGAAC
Organism: Vicinamibacterales bacterium; assembly: GCA_035510155.1. GTDB lineage: Bacteria > Acidobacteriota > Vicinamibacteria > Vicinamibacterales > CAVVIG01 > DATKHR01. The sequence goes on along the minus strand of DATKHR010000400.1, from coordinate 6,554 downwards.
ACCAACTTCGACTTCCTCAAGTGGCGCGTCCACGCAATCATCGTGTCGTGGGCCATCATCATCGCCGGCGCGGTCGTGTTCTTCAAGAGGGGCATTCCGCTCGGCATCGAGTTCGCCGGCGGCACCGAGGTCATCGTCCAGTTCGCTCAGCCCGTGTCGATCCAGTCGGTGCGGGTCGCGATCGACAAAGGCTTCCCGGGCGGCGGCAGCCAGGCCGTCATCAATACCTACGGTGACCCTGCTCAGCACCAGGTGATGATCCGCGTGCCGACGGTTGGCGCGGAATCGGGGACGTCGCTGAGCAGCACCGCGGAGCAGGTGGAAGGGGCGCTGAAGCGCGCGAGCCTGGCCAATTTCAACCGAATCGGGACCGAAATCGTCGGATCCTCGGTCGGCGAGGAGCTGCGCAGCCGCGCGCTGCTCGCGACGGTGTTCTCGCTCGCCGGCCTGCTCCTCTACATCGCGTTCAGGTTCCAGTTCAGTTTCGGCCTGGGCGCCGTCGTGGCAACGGTCCACGACCTGCTCATCACGCTCGCGTTCCTCACGTTCTTCAGATACGACATGACCTTGAACGTGATCGCGGCAATTCTGACGATCACCGGGTTCTCGACCAACGACACGATCGTGATCTTCGATCGGATCCGGGAAAATCTGCGGTCGATGCGGCGCGATTCGATGCTGCACGTCATCAACGTGTCAGTCAACCAGACATTGGGCCGCACGGTCATCACCTCGGGCACAGCGCTCTTGACCGCGCTCGCGCTCTTTTTCTTCGGCGGCGAAGTGCTCCATGGCTTCGCGTTCACGATGATCGTTGGAATCGTCACCGGGACGTATTCGAGCGTGTTCATCGCCGCGGCGATCATCAGTTTCTGGCGCGGCACCGCGCCCACACGCGCAGCGGCCCACGCGCCGGCTATGACGTCGCCCGGCCCGCAGCAGCTTCAGCGAAAAACGAAGCCCCAGAAGAAGGTCAGGGCATCTTGATCGCATGCCCTCGCTAGTCAAAGCGGCTGTCCTCGGCATCATCCAAGGGCTGACCGAGTTCCTACCGGTTTCTTCCACGGCGCACTTGCTGATCAGCGAGCGCCTCGTAGGGTTTCAGGATCTGGGCGGCGCCTTCACGGTCATGATCCAATTGGGCTCGATCCTCGCCGTCATGTGGCTCTATCGCCACAAGATCGCCGCCGTCGTCGCAGGCCTCCCGTCCGAGCCAGAGGCGCGCCGATTCGCCTTCATGGTCGTGCTGGCAACGGTACCGGCGCTCGTCGCCGGGGGACTGTTCTCGAATTACGTGAAGAGCGTGCTCTACGCGAACTTCATCGTCATCGCGCTGGCGTTCATCATCGGCGGGATCGTGATCCTGGTGGCCGAAAAACGCAGGCCGAAGCCGGACGTCTTCGAGGTAGACAGCCTGCCGGTCAGGCGCGCGTTTGCCATCGGGACATGGCAGGCCCTTGCGCTCGTACCGGGTGTGTCACGCTCGGGGGGGACGATCGTCGCCGGAATGCTGATGCGAGTCGACCGCGCGGCAGCGGCCGAGTTTACGTTCTTCCTGGCCATGCCGACGATGGCCGCAGCCTTTGCGCACGATTTGTTTCAGGCTCGGCACGACCTCGCGTCGGCACGCGGCCTCGAGATCGCGGTCGGCTTCGTGATGGCCTTCCTCGCCTCCGCGCTCGTCGTCAAGCCGTTTCTGGACTACGTGCGGCGATCGGGCTTCGCGCCATTTGCCTGGTATCGCATCGGGCTCGGCGCCGTGCTGCTCCTGGCCCTGGCGGCCGGATGGGTGTAATTCATGCTGTCGCTGCGGCGCAGCTTCGTCACGGGATTCTTCGTGATGGTGCCGCTCTTCATCAGCGTCGCGGCGTTCATCTGGCTGTTCAACCTGATCGACGGCGTCACGACACCCTTTTACGACCGGCTGCTCGGACGCCGAATTCCGGGGCTCGGTATTGCGACGACGGCGCTGGTGATCGTGATGGTCGGCGCCTTCGCCAGAAACGTGATCGGCCGGCGCGTGCTGGAACGGACCCAGGCGTGGTTGTTGCGCGTGCCGATCTTCAACAAGATCTACTCTCCGGTGAGACAACTGGTGGCCGCGTTCGACCCCGACAGCGAGTCGGGCTTCAAGCGGGTCGTGATGATCGAAGATCCGCGCCGCGGCTACGCGCTGGGATTCCTCACAAAGGAGTTCACCGTCGACCGCGGCGGCGGGCCTGAGACGTTGCTCGCCGTGTTCGTCCCCACCAATAACCTCTATTTGGGCGACATCGTGATCTGCGAGCGCGATCGAGCGGTCTTTCCTGACATTTCCGTCGAGGACGGCATCCGGATCTTCCTCACTGGTGGCATGGCGCTGCCGCCCAAGGTACGTCTATAATCCCAGCTTTTGCGCGAGGTGCGATGAGCGTGACCGTCATTCTGAAGACCATAGGGCGGCTTGGTGTCGTCCTGTTGATCGTGGCCGCCATGGCGGGCGCGCTTCGTGTCGTTCCGCTTGCCGCGATGCAGCCCGCCCCGCCAGATCTTGCCCGCCCCGCCGTGAGCGAGACTGGCGGAGGCGAAGCGAATCTGGTCCTCCCCGATCTGTCCACCGTCGATTTTCACGGCGTCAACGGCCACTCGCTCCTGATGGCCGGCCTGTTGGTGTGCGCGCTTGGCCTTGGCTTCGGCCTGCTGGTGTTCACCCAACTCAAGAGCCTGCCGGTCCACGCGTCGATGCGCGAGGTGTCGGAGCTGATTTACGAGACGTGCAAGACCTACCTGATCACGCAGGGGAAGTTCATCCTGATCCTCGAGGTCTTTATCGGCGTGATCATGATCTTCTACTTCGGGGCGCTCATTCACTTCGACCCCGTGCGCGTCCTGATCATTTTGATCTTCAGCTTGATCGGCATCGCTGGCAGTTACGGCGTCGCCTGGTTCGGCATTCGCGTGAACACGTTCGCCAACTCGCGGGCCGCGTTCGCAAGTCTGCGCGGCAAGCCGTTTCCGATTTACGCCATTCCTCTGCGCGCGGGCATGAGCATCGGCATGCTCCTCATCAGCGTCGAGCTCCTGATGATGCTCTGCATCCTGTTGTTCATCCCTGGACAGCTGGCCGGCCCCTGTTTTATCGGCTTCGCGATCGGTGAATCGCTGGGCGCCGCAGCGCTACGGATCGCAGGTGGCATCTTCACGAAAATCGCCGACATCGGCTCGGACCTCATGAAGATCGTCTTCAACATCAAGGAAGACGATGCGCGGAATCCCGGCGTGATTGCCGACTGTACCGGCGACAACGCCGGCGACTCGGTCGGGCCGAGCGCCGACGGGTTCGAGACGTACGGCGTCACTGGCGTTGCGCTGATCACGTTCATCATCGAGGCGGTCCCGAGCGCTCGCACGCAGGTTCAGCTGCTTGTCTGGATCTTCGTCATGCGCGTGATGATGATCATCGCGAGCGGCCTGTCGTACTTCTTGAACGACGCGATCGCCAGGAGCCGGTACGGCAACGTCGACAAAATGAATTTCGAAGCGCCGCTGACCTCGCTCGTCTGGCTGACCTCCGTCGTATCCGTCGCGCTCACGTACGCCGTGTCCTACCTTGTGATTCCCCACCTGGGCGATGGCACGATCTGGTGGAAGCTGTCGACGATCATCACGTGCGGCACGCTCGCCGGCGCCATCATCCCCGAGTTCGTCAAGGTGTTCACGTCGGTCGACTCAAGCCATGTCAAGGAAGTCGTCGCCTCCTCGCGCGAAGGCGGCGCGTCGCTGAACATCCTCTCGGGCTTCGTGGCCGGCAACTTCAGCGCCTACTGGCTCGGCCTGAGCATCGTGTCGCTGATGGGCATCGCCTACATCATCAGCAATCAAGGTCTTCAGGACCTGATGATCGCGCACTCGGTATTCGCCTTCGGTCTCGTGGCCTTCGGCTTCCTCGGGATGGGGCCGGTGACGATCGCCGTCGATTCCTACGGTCCAGTCACCGACAATGCACAATCGATCTTCGAGCTGTCCGTCATCGAGACGCGGCCAGGGATCAAGGAGCAGATCAAGCGCGAGTACGGCTTCGACGTCCGCTTCGACCGCGCCAAAGACCTGCTCGAGGAGAACGACGGCGCGGGCAACACCTTCAAGGCAACCGCCAAGCCCGTCCTCATCGGTACGGCTGTCGTCGGCGCCACTACGATGATTTTTTCAATTGTCGTCGCCCTGACCAAAGGGCTGCGTCCGGAGCTCATCACGAACCTGTCGCTCTTGTACCCCCCGTTCCTGTTGGGCCTCGTGACGGGGGGCGCCGTCATCTACTGGTTCACTGGCGCCTCGGCGCAAGCGGTGACCACTGGCGCGTACCGCGCCGTGGAGTTCATCAAGGCACACATCAAGCTTGACAGCGTCGAAAAGGCGTCGGTAGGCGACAGCAAAAAGGTGGTCGAGATTTGCACAAAGTACGCCCAGCGAGGGATGTTCAACATCTTCCTGACCGTGTTCTTCTCGACGCTCGCCTTCGCATTCCTCGAACCGTATTTCTTCATTGGATATCTGATCTCGATTGCGCTCTTCGGGCTGTTTCAAGCGATCTTCATGGCCAATGCGGGTGGCGCCTGGGACAACGCCAAGAAGATCGTCGAGGTCGAATTGAAAGCGAAGGGTACGCCTTTGCATGCCGCCACCGTCGTGGGCGACACGGTTGGCGACCCGTTCAAGGACACCTCATCGGTAGCCCTGAACCCCGTCATTAAGTTTACGACCCTGTTCGGGTTGCTGGCCGTTCAGCTCGCCGTACGGTTGACCGAGGACACCGGGCCGGGGCTCAGTCGCGCGATTGCCGCCGCGTTTTTCCTCGGGTCGCTGTTCTTCGTCCGCCGCTCGTTCTACGGCATGAGGATCAGGTCGGGCAACTGACATAAGTTTGGGAGCGCCCACATGAGTCTGGGGTGGAGGGGCCCCAGACTGGTAAAGAAGACTTTTTACAAAATGCGCGACCTGGGCGGGCCAAACCCCTTGGCCAACTGGCAAATTTCGGTGTCTAAGTCAGATGAGTCTCGTTGACTCTCTGTTTTTCGACTGACTATAATCGCCGCCTTTGACGGGACGGCGCGTCCTGCAGGACGCCGAGCGGGCCTGATCAAAAAGCCGGCGTTCTTTGTGATCTTGAGGGGGAGGAGGAGTCATCCGTGCCACGTGACATGTTCCACGACGTCATCGATCCGTCGATTAAGGTGGGTAGCAGGAAATGGTACACGGTTCCCGTGTCCATCGTGCTTCACTCGGCGCTGATCTCGGCCATCGTCATCATCCCGCTCATGGCGGCCGACGTGCTCCCGACCCCGCCATCGATGATGGCGTTCGTGGCAGCTGCGCCGCCGCCTCCACCTCCGCCGCCGCCACCCCCGCCGCCGCCTGCCGCGGCTGCGGCCCCCAAACCAGTCCCTGAGGTCAATCCCGCCGCCGCGCCGATCGAGGCCCCGCGCGAGATCAAACCTGAGACAGGAATCGAGAGCAACGTGAAGGGGGTCGTTGGCGGCGTCGAAGGCGGTGTCGTCGGCGGCGTCGTCGGCGGCATCGTCGGCGGTCTCGCTGAAGCGCCGCCCCCACCGCCCCCGCCGCCTCCGATGGCGCCCGTCCGCGTTGGTGGCGCCATTCGAACACCCACCAAGGTGAAGAACGTGAACCCGGTGTACCCCGCGATCGCGCAGTCGGCTCGCGTGCAGGGCGTCGTGATCATCGAGGCAACCATCGGGCCGACCGGCACAGTTCAGGACGCGAAAGTGCTCCGTTCAATCCCGCTCCTCGACGCGGCCGCGCTGGATGCGGTGAAACAATGGGTTTTCACGCCGACGACCCTCAACGGCGTGCCGGTACCGGTCATCATGACGGTGACGGTGAATTTCACGCTGCAGTAAGAGATTCGAGTAACGAGCGACGATTAACGAGTCACGAGTACCGAGTACGGAGTAACGAGTAACGACACTAGGAGGGTGGACAGTGGATTTAATGGCAATGTTTGCGTCGATGACGTTAGTGGCCAAGGCAGTTGCTTTCGTGCTCCTCATCATGTCGATGTGGTCGCTCGGAGTAGGCATCGAGCGATTCTTCACCTATCAGCAGGCGCGAAACCAGTCGAAGATCTTCGCGCCGCAGGTGGCCAAGCACCTCAAAGAAGGCCGCTTGAAAGATGCGATCGCGCTTTCCACCTCGAAGAACTATCGCTATAGCCATCTTGCGAAAGTCGTTCTGGCCGGGTTGCAGGAATACCAGTTCCAGCAGGAAAGCGGCGGCGGCATGAACCGCGAAGACCTGATGGACACCGTTCGGCGCTCCATTCAACGCGCCTCGGCGCTCACGGCGTCCGACCTGAAGAAGGGCGTCTCTGCCCTTGCGACGATTGGATCCACGGCACCGTTCGTCGGACTACTCGGAACGGTCGTCGGCGTCATCAACGCGTTCCAGGGCATCGGCGCCAGCGGGTCAGCCGGCCTCGGTGCCGTGTCGGTCGGTATTTCGGAAGCGCTCGTCGAGACCGCGCTCGGTCTGGTCGTGGCCATTCCGGCCGTCTGGATTTA
>DATKHR010000399.1:0-5704 GCA_035510155.1 Vicinamibacterales bacterium | reverse complement strand
AGCATGAAACGCGTTCTCACGATCTCGGCGGTGATCTCGCTGTGCCTCGCGGCCCGCGCCAGCGCTCAGGACATTCCCGCGGAATACCAACAGGTGCTGACGGCTCTCGGCAAACAGGGCGACTACAAGGCCAACGTGCTGAAAGTCAACATCCCGAGAAACGACGTCAGCGTCACGGTCGCGAACGTCAAGACGCCCACGCCCTTCGGCTTCGGGGGATGGATCGCGATGACGAAGGGGACCGGCGGTATGGACGTGCTGATGGGAGATCTCGTCCTCCTGCAGGACGAAGTGAACCCGGTCATGTCGGCGCTCCTCGACAACGGCCTGGACGTCACCGCGCTGCACAATCACTTCTTCTGGGACGAGCCGCGCATGTTCTACATGCACGTGCACGGCCATGGGAAACCGGCGGATCTGGCGCAAAAGGTCAAGCCGGCCCTGGATCTGATCGGCAGGAATACCCAGCGCCAGCCGGCGCCTCCAGCACCAGCGGCCACGCCTGCCTCGACGCTCGACACCGCGAAAATCGCGCAGATTGTCGGCACGCAGGGCGAACAGTCGGGCGCCGTCTACAAGATCACGATCGGGCGCGACGACTTGAAAGTCGCGGAAATGGGCGCGCCGATCAATGCGCGGATGGGGCTCAACACGTGGGCGGCCTTTGTCGGTACGAACGAGAACGCCGTGGTGGCCGGCGATGTGGCGATGGTGGGAAACGAGGTCACCCCGGTCCTGAAAACGTTGCGGAAGAACGGCCTCGACGTCGTCGCGATCCATCATCACATGACGGATACGCGGCCAGCGATCTACTTCCTGCACTACTGGGGCATGGGACCGGCCGACAAACTGGCGACCGCCTTCAGAGCTGCGCTCGGCGAATTGGGCAAGGCGAAGACGTCGACGACGACCGCGAAGTAGATGTGGGCGTCTGGCGCCAAACGGGTCGCGAGCACGAGCTCGTGGTTGCACTTGCGCCACCAGCCCGATCGTCATGAGGCGCCGACAGATCAAGTACTGCTGCAAGATATGACCCGTACGTTGCGCGGGATTCTTTTTTGTCGTATCGTCAACGCCCGCATCAAAGTTCGTGGGCGTGACCGTGCGACGACCCCGTCGCCGGATCGCCAGCTTGAAGCTGGCGCGGTCGGGTGAGGCTTCAGGATGGCCAAACTTGATGACATCCGAGTGGCGGACGATCGCGAGGTCAACCGGCGGTCGTTCCTGGACACCGTGCTCAACGTCGGCTATGTCTCGACGGCAGCAGCGATCGCGTATCCCGTGACGCGCTTCCTCATCCCGCCGAAGAGCGGCGAGCCGGCCACGGCGAGCGTTGTGGCCGCCAAGGCGGCGTCCCTACGGCCGAACTCGGGCATTGTTTTCCAGTTCGGCAACAAGCCGGCCATCGTCGTCCGAACGACCGACGGCGAGTTGCGCGCGTATAGTGCGGTGTGCACGCATCTGGAATGCACGGTGCAGTTCAAGGCCGACACGTCGCAGCTTTGGTGTGCTTGTCATAACGGCATCTACGATTTGAGCGGCAACGTCGTGTCGGGGCCTCCGCCGCGCAGCCTGGAGAAATTCAACGTCAACGTGCGCGGCGAGCCCGGCGACGAGGACATCGTCGTTTCTCGCACATAGTCCTGGATGAGATCTGACGATGGTACAGCGGGTCGTTGACTGGGTTGACGAGCGGATCGATCTCAGCGAAGTCCGACAATTCATCGCCGAAAAGGGGGTGCCAATCCATGCCCAGAAGGTCTGGTACTACCTTGGCGGCCTCACGCTCTTCCTGCTTGCCGTCCAGATTTTTACTGGCATTCTGCTGCTGCTCTATTACCGACCGAGCGCTGCCGAGGCATACGAAAGCGTCCAGTTCATCGTCAGCGACGTCGAGTTCGGCTGGCTGATTCGCAACATTCACAGTTGGTCGGCCAACCTGCTGATTGCGGTCGCATTCGCTCACTTTTTCAGCGTCTTCCTGCTGAAGTCGTATCGAAAGCCGCGTGAGCTTACATGGCTCACGGGCATTGTCCTGCTCTTCCTGATGCTCGCGTTTGGATTCAGCGGCTATCTACTGCCATGGAACGAGCTCTCCTTCTTCGCAACGAAGGTCGGGACTGGGATTGCCGGGACGGTGCCGTTTGTGGGCAGGTTTCTGCTGCGCCTCCTTCGAGGAGGCGATGAGGTGACCGGCGCGACGCTATCTCGGTTTTATGGACTTCACGTGGCCGTCCTGCCGGCAATCACGACCGCGCTCGTCGCGCTGCACCTCCTGCTCGTCCAGCGTCAAGGGATGAGCGTGCCAATCGACGTCGAGCAGAGGGCGAAGGCGGGCGAGCGGCTGCGGCAGATGCCGTTCTTTCCCAATTATGTCCTCCGCGATGTGCTCGCATGGTACATCGCGCTGGCAATCCTGGCCGCACTCGCGGCTTTCTATCCATGGGAGCTCGGCAAGAAGGCCGATCAGTTCGCAGTCGTGCCACCAGGAATCCGGCCAGAGTGGTATTTCCTCGCGATGTTTCACACGCTGAAGCTCCTGCCGAGCCATATCTTGGGCCTCGAGGGCGAACGCGTCGGCGTCGCCGCGTTCGCTTTGGCCGCGCTGTTTCTCGTGCTGGTCCCCTTCCTCGATGGACGGTCGAACCGCGGCGAGCGGAGCCCGCTCTTCACGGCCCTGGCGATGCTCGGGCTCGTGTATCTCGTGGCGTTCACGATCATCGGACACTTCGCGAAGTAGAGTCGCGACCATGGATTCCAAGGCACGCACAGTCGGGGTACTCGTTGCGTTCCTTGGAGTGTGCCCGTTCGGAGCGGGTGTGGCGCTGGCCCAGACCCCCGCCGGCCGCGATACCTGCGTGAGCTGCCACGCTGGCCTTCCGGAGTCGCGTCTCGCCAGACCAGCGGAACTGTTCGCTCAGCCGGACATCCACCGTGAGAGCGGCTTCGCGTGCGCTGATTGCCATCGGGGCGACCCGGGAGCCACGGAGAAGTCGCGGGCCCATGATGGGGCACACGGCTTCAGGGGCAAGCCGATGGGCCTGGCGGTGATCACCGCCTGCGCGCGGTGTCACAGCGACGCGGAGCTCATGAGGCGGTTTGCGCCGCGCCAGCGCGTGGACCAAGCACTCGAGTACGCCACCAGCGTGCACGGCAAGAGGCTCGCCGCAGGGGACACGAAGGTCGCCACGTGTGCGAGCTGCCATGGCGCACACGGCGTCAGACGTGTGAAGGACAGCAAGTCACCTGTATTTCCAACGAATGTCGGCGGCACGTGCGCGTCCTGTCATGCGAGTGACGAGCATATGAGGGGCTATACGCTGCCTGGCGGCGCGCCGCTGCCCGTCAATCAGTTCAGCGAATACCAGAAGAGCGTCCACTATGCGGCGCTGATGAAGGCCGACGACCTGTCGGCGCCGTCATGCAACGCCTGCCATGGCAATCATGGCGCCGCGCCGCCCGGAGTCGGCTCGGTCGGCAACGTCTGCGGTACGTGCCACGCGGTTTTCGCGCAAAAGTTCGAGATGAGCGTGCACGCACAGATTTTCGACAAAGGATGTGTCGAATGCCATGGGAATCACGCCGTGCTCAAGCCGTCCGACGAGATGCTGGGTACCGGCGCGCATGCCATCTGTGCGACGTGCCACGGCGGCCCGGATGACAAAGGTGCTGTTGCGGCCGAGGCGATGCGTGGGGACATCGATCGCTTGAAAGGCGCCATCGACGCCACGGGCACGCTCGTGGCCCGCGTCAAGAACGCGGGTATAGAGGTCAGCACGCAGGAGCTCGCCCTTGCCGAGGCGCGATCGCATCTGACGCTCGCGCGGGCCGAGATCCACGCCTCGGATGCCGCTCGGGTGGATGCCATTATCCAGGACGGTCTGAAGATTGTGACCACTACCGATACGGCAGGCCAGCGGGGCCTCCGCGAGCTCAAGTACCGTCGCACCGGCCTGGTCATTTCCCTTGGCGTCATCCTGCTCGTCGTGGTTACGCTCGCTTCGAAGATCCGGCAACTCGACCGCCGCGGTTAGCAGGGCCTTCCGGCTGCTATTGTATGAAAATCACCCGAACCTGAAATGTATCGTTCTGCCTGTCGTGTGTAGCATCCAGCTCGAAATTGCGATGCTGATACTCGGCAATGATCTGAAACCCGTTGTTCAAAGGGATGTTCACATACGGTGTGATCGCCCACTGCGTGTTCAGCTTCTCGGTGTTCGGGTGGAAACGGTCATAGCGGACACCCGCCGTGAAGTAGTCGCTGATCGTGAATGCGCCTTCCGCAAAGACGCCGTTGCTGGTGAACGTCGTCAGCGCGGCATTGGCCGGAAACGTCGAAGGACTCACGGGCGTTTCGTCACGACCGTACTGATACCCCCCCATCGGAAGGAACTTGGCGATTGGGTACGATCCGTAGACCGCCAACCGGTCGAAATTGTTTTGGAACGCGGATGCTGCGGTGAAATCGAAGTCAGTGTTGCCGACGACACCGGAAGCCGACACACCACAGGCGACGCCCCCGGTCGTCGAGCCGATGGCCGTCCCATCCGTACACCGTGTCGGGGTTGCCACGTTGCCGTGGTAATAGAGGAGCGTGGCGACGCCGCCGTCAGGGTGCAGGAGGTAGGTGGCATTCGCCGAGAAGTCGACGGCGTTATGCCCGACCGTATTGTAGGACTTGCCGAGCGCGGCCACGGCTTGGTTGGCGCCCTTCCAGGGACCGGTCTGCGCGGGAAACGGAAGAAACGCAATCGCGTCTTCATCCCAGCGCTGGAAGGTCCCGCCGAGCACGGCGGCGCGAAGCGACAACTTATCGAAGTCCCCGCCAACCTCGGCGCCCGCTTCATCGAGGCCCCACGGTTGGAATACGTAGGGAATCGCTCGGCCGCCGGCGGAGATCGGCGTCGTTTGAAACAGGGTCCGTGCATTGGAGAACGGCCGGTCCGATGCACCGAAGCCTTCCCAGGGGTGGAACACGCCGATCCGCGAGGTGAAGAATCTCTTCGCGTCGCCTTTGACGATTCGCACGTACGCGTTTTCCACCTCGAAGAAATCTTCGGGTGACACGGACAGCTCCGACAGTGAGCCAAAATACTTGCCCCAGGAGCCGGTCACCGGGTAGATCGTTGCCTCCATGAAGCTGAACGCGTTGGTGGTCGTTCGGCTACCGCAGACATTACCCGGACAGTTGGAAATCGGTGCGCCGTTGGGCTGATTGGTCACTTGAGTGTCGAATCGGCTTTGAATGCGGCCGGAAAACGCGTCACCCAGCTCGAATTTCTTCACCTCGTCCTTGCCGATGTCCTCCGGCGAACGGAAGCCGGCGGCGCGGAACTTATAGCCGGTTTCGTTCAGCCGAGGAATCGTCGTATGACAGTAAGCGCAGCCGACGTCCAACTTGCGCGCGAACATCGGCATCGCGCTCGCCTCTGTAAAGAGGCCGCCTGCAGACACGAACAGCGCCGCGAGCATCAACGTACGACGCATATCGTGCTCCGTTTCTCTCCGCGCAGAACGTGCCGGTATGGACGTTCGCGACCATTTGGCGCGGAACGACCTCGACCGGTGCAAGTGGCAGTCCGCCATGACTCGTGGCGATTTTTCGGTTCTCTCAGCCGGGTCTGCGGATTTGCGGCACAGGGAAATGGCTTCTCGACGGAATTCCGGCGCTACTCGGTGCGGCCGGTTGGCGGCATCCCTCCCC
>DATKHR010000398.1:0-1623 GCA_035510155.1 Vicinamibacterales bacterium | reverse complement strand
GGCCGACGAAGTTGTGCATGACGAGCTCCTTGGCGTAGAGGCGGACGAGGTAGCGCAGCTTCAGCGACTTGCTGCGCGAGGCATAGACGAAATCCCGGTGCCCGTTGTTGATCACGATGACGTTGCGCTCGGCATCTAGGCGCGAGCGCCAGCACCCTCCGGGGGCACGCTCGAACGTATAGCCCGGCAGGCCCTGCGACGAGACCGTGGCGGTGCCGAGCTGCCCCATCAGTTCGTGAGTGACGGTGATCAATCCTTCGCCGGTACAAACAACGTCGCGCTGGCGCACCGTGACCTTCACACGCGTGAGGCCGGGCTCGTCCGGCGCCAGGAAGGTGACGGCCTGGTTGTGCATCCCGGCCAAGGCGCCCGGCCCTTCGACGATCTGCCACTGGAACGTGAGGTCGTGCTCGACGCGGCGCCGCGAACGATCGCGCGACAGGGCCCGCAGCTCTTTGGCCTCGCCGACCCGCACCATGGTCGATGCCGGGGAAACCGTCACGCTGAAAAGCGGTCCGGCGAATTCGAAGAACTGCCGTTGCCGGTCCTCGCCGAGCGCCGGCTCTGCCGCCCCGAGAGCGACTCCGTTGACCTCGTGCGAGAGTGAAGGCGAATTCGCCACGGTCGCGCCGTCGAGTATCGACCGGAACGTGCGGGCGTGGATGTCGAACCAGTCATATTCCTCGGCCGGCAACGCCAGCAGCGCCTCGCGGAACGCACGCTGGATCGTGCGCAGTTGCTCCTGGCTCGCCTGCTCTTCCTCGGCACGGCGCTGCTCTTCGATGACCTCGACGAGCTTTCGCTCGAGCGGCTGCAGCGCTTCGCACAGCGTCGCATACGCCGTGTCGTGGACGAGACCCGAACGCGTGCCTGGCGTGAGGTTGACGAACGGCGCATCGACGTGGCCCTGCAGGCTGCGCAAGGTCCACGGCGGACGGGCAAGATCGTCCAGCAGGGCAAGGTCCTCGATCACGCGTGTGCCGTGCCGGAACAATGCCACGCGATTGCTGTCGGACGGCTCGCTGAGATACAGCTCGGCATAGATGTCGCCGATCCTTGTGCGCAGTGCCGGCAGCTGATGCAGCAGCCGGCCCTCGTATTGGCGCGGCTCGACGGCGTACTGCTTACGCGCGAGCCGGTCGACGACGTTGATACGGACGCCGGTCTGCCGGATACGGTCGCGCAGCTCCGCCGCGAGATACCACTGGATCTTTTCTCCCGAGAGACCGCGGATGCCATCGAGCAGCGGCGCGATCCGTACTTCCGTGCCGCCGTCGCCGAACAGCGCGCGCATGGGCGTGACCACATAGGTTGGATGCCTTTGCGCATGACCATCTGGTAGGCGCGCCGGTCGACGTCGGTCGACGTTGTGCTGAGCTCGTCGCCCACCGTCCAGAAGCTCAATAAGCCGATCCCGAACTCGCCCTGTAGGCCCGAGGTCCCGTCGGACTTGAGCCGGCGCTTGACGGAATCACAGATGTGGGTCGCCACGTAGCGGAAATCCGGCCGGCCGGCGTTGTCGCGCGGCACGCCTTCGCCATCGTCGCGGATCGAGAGAAAATGGCGCCTGTGCCCACGCGTGATCGTCACAGTGCGCGCCTTCGCATCAATGCTGTTTTCGAC
>DATKHR010000397.1:0-6118 GCA_035510155.1 Vicinamibacterales bacterium | reverse complement strand
TGCGCTGGAGCTGTTCCACGGACCGACGCTCGCCTTCAAGGATGTCGGCGCGCGCGTGATGGCCCGTCTCATGGCCGCGTTGCACGAGGGCGATGAACCGCTGACCGTGCTCGCGGCGACATCCGGCGACACCGGGGCGGCCGTCGCCCATGCCTTCCACCGCGTGCCGCACACGCGCGTGGTGATTCTCTACCCGGACGGCCGCATCAGCCCGACTCAAGAAGCGCAGCTGACGACCTTCAACGGCCAGCGGACCAACGTGCGCGCTTACGCGGTGGCCGGGAGCTTCGACGACTGTCATCGATTGACGCGAGAGCTGTTCGGCGACGTGGACCTTCGGCGGCGCATGCGCCTGACTTCGGCCAACTCGGTCAACGTCGGCAGGCTGCTGCCGCAAAGCGTGTACTACTTTCACGCGGTGGCCCAATTGAACCGCGCCGATGGCAGGCCCGTCACGTTCTCGACGCCAAGCGGAAACTTCGGCAACCTCACCGCCGGCGTCCTGGCGAAGCGGCTGGGGCTGCCGGTCGGCTGCTTCGTCGCCGCGACCAACGTCAACGATGTCGTGCCGATGTACCTGGCGACGGGCATCTTCCAACCGCGCACATCGGTCCGGACGCTGGCAAACGCCATGGATGTCGGGCACCCGAGCAACTTCGAGCGGATGGCGTGGCTCTACGGGAGCGACGTCAGCCGCATGCGCCGCGATATCGTGGGCGCGCGATTCTCGGACGACGAGGTTCGTGGGACGATCGCCGCCGTGTACCACCGGACCGGCTACTTGCTGGATCCCCACAGTGCGATTGCGTATGGGGGACTGACGCGGACTAGAGGCCCCGCCGAGGGCGCAGCCGGAGGCGGTGGGAACGACGCCGGGCGGGAAGGGCACGGTGTATTCCTGGCGACGGCGCATCCCGCGAAGTTCGGCGAGATCGTCGAGCCGATTATCGAGCACAAGGTCGAGAAGCCGCCGGCGCTCGCCGACGCCCTCGCCCGCCCGCGTCACATCGTGCGGATCAATGCCACGTTTGCGGCGGTGAGAGAGCTCCTCGAATGATCTACACGTATCGTCAGGACGTTCTCGCCGCGCTCCTCGCCCATGGCGTCAGGCCCACGCCCGCGACGGATCCCGAGCTCGTGCGTGCCTTCGTCCGGGATCTCTATCGGTACGAGATCCGGCGGCTGCGCGAGCGTTACGTGCGGCGCGAGTTTCCGAGGGCGGAATACAGCGCGCGCGTGGACGCGCTGCGTCGTCAATACCCGGTTCTGTCGCTGCGCGCGCGAGATTGGCTGTCTGGGGGTTGAGGATGATTTGCATTGAGATTGCGCATCCTGGGGGACCGGAGGTGCTCGTGCCGGTCGAGCGGCCGACACCTGAGCCCGCCCCGGGCGAGGTGTTGATCAAGGTCGCCGCCGCAGGGGTCAATCGACCCGATGTGATGCAGCGGTTGGGGAAATATCCGCCGCCTGCCGGCGCGTCGGACATTCCCGGTCTGGAGGTGGCCGGCACCGTCACACGGATCGGCGAAGGCGTCGACCGTTGGAAGCCGGGCGATCAGGTTTGCGCGCTCGTGTCGGGGGGAGGATACGCGGAGTACTGCGTGGCGCCGTCGCCGCAGTGTCTTCCGGTGCCGAAGCGCACGGACCTGACGGCTGCTGCCGCGATTCCCGAAACGTTCTTCACCGTCTGGACCAACCTGTTCGAACGAGGGCGACTGAAGCGGGGCGAGTCGGTGCTCATCCACGGCGGTTCGAGCGGGATCGGCACGACCGCCATCCAGCTGGCGCGCGCGTGGAGCGCGCGTGTGTTCGCGACCGCCGGCTCGGCCGAGAAGTGCCGCGCGTGCGAGCAGATCGGCGCGGAGCGATGCTTCAACTATCGCGAGGTCGACTTCGCCGGCGGCGTGCGCGAGCTTACCGCCGGGCGCGGCGTGGACGTCGTCCTTGACATGGTGGGCGCCGAGTACTTCGCCCGCAACGTCGAGGTGCTCGCGATGGAAGGGCGGCTTGTGGAGATCGCGACGCTCCGGGGCGGCAGGACCGAGCTGAACATTCAGACGATCATGCAGCGGCGCTTGACGATCACCGGCTCCACCCTGCGCACGCGGCCGGTGGCGGAGAAAGGCGCGATTGCTGCCGCGGTCGGCGAGCACGTCTGGCCGCTCCTCGAGGCCGGCACGGTCAAACCGATCCTGCACCGAACGTTTCCGCTGCGCGAAGCGGCCGCCGCGCATCGCGTGATGGAAGCCAGCACGCATATCGGCAAGCTCGTCCTGGTTGTTTGACATACAATCAGGCCATCCAACAGTCGATTCGCACGACCATTCTCGGGCACTCGTGATCACGCGCAACTCCTTCGTTGCGCTCCGTCATCGCAACTTCAGGCTCATCTGGATCGGCCTGATGCTGTCGTTCACCGGGTCGATGATGCAGAACGCGGCCCTGCTGTGGCAGGTGTCGCTCCTGGCGCCGGAGGGTCGCAAGGGACTGGCGTTGGGGATGGTCGGCCTCGTCAAGGTGGCGCCGATTTTCGTCTTTTCGATGATCAGCGGCGTCGTCGCCGACGCCTGGGATCGGCGGCGTCTGCTGCTCTCGACTCAGATAGCCGCGACGGTCGTCGCCGTCGCGCTGGCCGTCTTGACGTTCCGTGGCTTGACGGTGATCTGGCCGATCTACGCGTTGGCCGCGCTCAGCGCGGCCGTCGGAGCGTTCGACTTGCCTGCGCGCAACGCGCTCGTGCCGAACCTCGTCCCGCGCGAACATCTGCCGAATGCGATCAGCCTGAACACGATCATGTTCCAGACCGCGTCGGTCGCCGGCCCATCGCTCGGCGGGCTGGTGATCGCCGCTGCGGGGGTCGGCTGGGTCTATCTGGCCAACGCGGTTTCGTTCGGCGCTGTGGTTGCAGCGCTTCAGATGATGCGCGACGTGCCTGCGCGGCAGCCGCCAAGAGCCGGATTGCGCGGGCGTGAGGCTTCCAGCGCGTCAAGTACCCCGGACGTGTCGATGCACGCGGCGATCGAGGGGCTGCGATTCGTCTTTCAATCGTCGCTCATCCGATCGACGATGCTGCTCGATTTCTTTGCAACGTTCTTTTCGTCGGCGACGGCGCTCTTGCCCATCTTCGCGCAGGATGTGCTGCACGTCGGCGCCGAGGGGTACGGCTGGCTGTACGCGGCGCCCGCGTCCGGGGCGTTGTTGGCCAGCGGCGCGATGGTGCCGCTCACCGAGCGCGTGGAATTCCGGGGGCGGCTGCTGCTCTGGGCCGTGACAGGGTACGGGCTGGCCACGGTGGTGTTCGGGCTTTCGCGATCGTTCTGGCTCACGTTCACCTGCCTTGCGCTGACGGGCGCGTCTGACACAGTGAGCACGGTCATCAGGAACATCGTGCGCCAGCTCGAGACGCCCGATTGGCTGCGGGGCCGGATGACGGGGGTCAACATGGTCTTCTTTCTGGGCGGACCTCAGCTCGGCGAGCTCGAGGCGGGCGTGGTCGCCAACTGGCTCGGCGCGCCGTTTTCCGTCGTCAGCGGCGGCCTCGGTTGCCTCCTGTGCACGGCATGGGTGGCACTGACGACGCCGGCCTTGCGGCACTATCGGCGCGAGACGATGGAAACGACTGCGGCGGTCCCATGATCGTGATCGGGCTGATTGCCGACACGCACGGCCTCTACCGCCCGGAAATCGCTCGCGCGTTCGCCGGCGTCACGTTGATTCTGCACGCCGGCGACGTGGGAGGGCCTTCGGTGCTCGAGGCGCTTCGGAAGATCGCGCCTGTCGAGGCGGTGTTCGGGAACGTCGATGATCCGCGCGACCCGGCGCTTCTGCGCGAGCGCGTGGTGGCGATCGGCGGCTTGACCATTCATGTGTCTCATGGCCACGAGCTCGGGCGGCCGACCCCGGATCTCGTGTTGTCGCGCTACTCGGGCGACGTCGTCGTCTTCGGCCACACGCACCGGGTCGCCGTGGTGCACGACCCGGCCGCACGGGTCGCCGTGAACCCGGGCGCCGCCGGCCCTCGACGGTTCGATCTGCAGCCTAGCGTGGGGCGTCTAACGGTCGATGTCGACGCGCGGGGTGGACCCCGCGCCGAGGTCGAGATTATTTCGCTGGCGTGAACTCGATCGTCACCTCGCGATCGAGCGGGATCTTGAGTCCCGGCAGATCCATCAGCGCGGCCTTGACCTCGTCGGGCGTGGTCGCCGCCTGGAGCTTCGCGATCACGGCTTCGTTCCCCAGGACCTGATCGAGATTGACGTCGAGGAGCGTGACACGTTCGCCATCGACGAACGGGCTGTTCGTCCGGACGAGGTGCCCGGCAGGTTCCACGCCTATCGAGATCCTGGCCCCTGCGAGGAGCGAGCGCACCATCGCGAGCTGCTGCGCGGCCGGCGGATTGCCGATCGCCGCATCGCCGAGCGCGCCGGAGAAATTCATCTCAGGCAGGTTGATGTGAAGTACGGCGTTGCCGTTCGGTTCCCGCGTCAGCGTGCACGTGAAGTCGCTCGCCCTGGCGTTGAGCGACGACCTGCCGCGCGTGGGCAGGCCGTCGGCGGAGGGTTGGTCGCTGATGCGCAGCTGGCTGATATCCGTAAAGGCATACTGAGCGCGGCGCCCCTGGCCGACCGGAGTGTCGATGGCGGTCGACGACACATAGGTCACGCCTGGACCGAGTGCGCTCGCCATGGCCCGAGCCTGATCTTCCGACGTCAAGTCAATCGGCTGCCCGCGGCCGCTGCCTCCAAGCGCCGCGAAATTGCGGAGCTGCGCGAGCGCGGCTTTCGTGATGACGAGCGCGTGGTCAATGGTCCCGCTCCCGTCGCCATTGACCTTGACGACGGTCGTCATCTGGAAACACGCGGAAGACGCCAGGCAGGCAGCGACAAGCGACGCGAGGCCAGTAGTTCGCATGTTCACAAGATGCCTTAGAATCGGCGTCATGGGAAAAGTTTTTTCGAAGGGCGCGCGTCTCATCGCTGTCGGGATTGCCCTCGCCGGCAGCGCGATCGGCTGGGCTCCGGGGAGTGGCGGGCTCTCGCTGCTGGCGCAGGCGCCGTCGGGCGCCGCCGCAAAGGACGTGACCGTCCTTGGATTCAAGCTCCATTACCTCGAGGCGGGTCGAGGCGCTCCGGTCGTTCTTCTCCATGGGCTGGGAGGGGACGGCTCGCGTTGGGGCCCCACCATCGCCCCGCTGGCGAAAGATTTCCACGTGTTTGCGCTCGATCAGATTGGGTTCGGACAGTCCGACAAACCGTTGGCGAACTATCACACGGGCATGCTCGCCGAGTTCCTCGTCGATTTCCTCCGGGCGGTGAACGTGCCAAGGGCGTCGCTCGTGGGAAACTCGATGGGAGCGAGCGTCGCGCTCTACACGGCCGCGCACTACCCTTCGGTGGTCGACCGCATCGTTCTGGCCGATGGCGGTGGATTCCGCACGGAGTCGGGCCCGCGGCCGACACCGCTCAGCCCCGACGCGCTTCGCCGCCGACAGCTGCAGAACAGCGTCACGCGCGAGGAGACTCGCGAGTTCTTCAAAATTCTGTTCCACGACAAATCGCTCGTCACCGACAAGATGGTTGACGAACAGCTGGCGATGCGCCTCCGGTCGGCGTTCACGATCACGAAGATTCAGGAAGCCGGCGAGAAAGGACTTGCCGTGCTGACCGAACAAGAGGTACGCGCCGTGCGTGCGCCGGCGCTTGTCGTGTGGGGCCGCTACGACGAGCTCGCCGACCCGGCCGGGGGCGATCGCCTCGGGAAGACGATCCCCGGCGCCCAGACGGTCATCATTGACGACTGCGGGCACATGCCGCAGCTCGAAAAGCCGGAAGAGTTCAATCGCGTGGTTCGCGAGTTCCTGATGACGACGCGCACGAGCTCGACCCCCTGATGGCTGTCGCGCGCGCGACCGTCCCGCTCAATCGCGCGCTGTCGAAGCTTGGCATCCTGTCTCGCGCGCAGGCCACGCGGGCCATCCGCGCCGGCCGCGTGAGCGTCGGTGGACGCGTCGAGCGCGATCCGCTGCGCGCCGTGGTCCCCGAGCGGGCGCGTATCGAAGTCGACGGCGTCCGGGGAGTGAAAAGCCCGTGGCGCGCAATCGCGTTCCACAAACCCCGCG
>DATKHR010000396.1:0-2506 GCA_035510155.1 Vicinamibacterales bacterium | reverse complement strand
CAGGCCGGCCTCTGTGACGCGACTGACGCGTCCATCACGAAGCCAATACAGGCCGCCGGTCGAAGGCGCAAACCAGACGCGACCGTCGGTGTCCACGAAGACCGGTCCCGCGTCGCCGCCCATTGTGACGGTGCGCACTTCCGGATAAGCGGTAAACGCGCCGTCGCGCCATCGCTCGATGCCGGTCGTCGTGCCGATCCAGAGATTCCCGTCGCGGTCCTCGAAGAGAGCCGTCACACCGGCCCCCGGCATCCGGCGATCGTGTGACGCGAGGCCCCGCCCGTTCACGCGCAGTAGGCCGTCTGCCGTGCCGATCCATACGTTCGCGTCCCGATCCTTCATCATGGCCGTCACGCGCACGCGGTCGAGCGCCGACGGCACGTGCGAGTGCGTCACGCGCTGTCCATCCCACCGGACGACGCCGTTGTCGGTGCCGATCCACAACTGATCGCGGCCGTCCGCCACGAGGCTATTAATCTTCTGGTCTGGCAGGCCGTCCGTCACGAACGCGACCTGGCCTTCCCGCACGCGGACGAGCCCTGCGTCGCGGGTGCCGAGCCACATGTCGCCATCCGGTGTCTGTGCGATCGAGATCACGAAGGAGCGCGGCAACAGACTCTTCGCCACGATTGTGTCGAAGCGGGCGGCCCGCGCCCGGAAGATTCCCCGCCGCTCATCGGCAACGAGCATTGTGCCGTCATTCGCAGGCGCCATGGCGGTCGTCAACAGCATCGGCGAGCCTGGATCGCTTGGGATGTGTTCGTACGCCCCGTTGCGGGAGCGCACCAGGTCTGCTCGACGCAGCCGCGCCCACAACGGCCCGTCGGACGCCGGTGCGATCTGCACGGCAACAGAATCGAGCCCTGATGCCGACTCCATGGGTTGAAAGAGTCGAAAGGTGAGACCGTCGAATCGCACGAGGCCTCTCTCCGCCGCGACCCAGAGGTAACCGTCCACGGTCTGGCTAATCGCATAGACCGGACCGCCCTGAAAGCCGTTGCTGCTGTCCCATCGATCGCGGATGTACTGAGACGGCGTACGCTCGGGATCGATGGCGCCGATGGCTGCGATGCCGCATGACCAGGCGACGGCCGCCAAAGCCGTCGCCGCCCGCCCGTGCGCCCGCCGTTTACGGGAGAAAGACGAATTTCTCAACGATGGCCTCGACGTTTTTCGCCGGCGGGCTCGGAGACTCTTGGGCGTAGAGCAGAGAGAGAGTCGTGGTAGCCGTGGCCGGCGCCGGCACGCCGGCCGTGAACTCATGATGGGCCACAACCCGGCCGACGGACGCGACGGCGCCGCCCGGTACGGTCGTGAACGACGCACGGCCCGGTTCCCACCGGAAGGAGTGCGTCAGGCGACCGGCGGGCGCAGAAAAACGAAAGACGTTCGCCGCGACATCTTCATACTGCAGCACGTACTGCGCGTTCTTGTTCCGCGGGTCGCCCCACTTGCTGATGCTGACGTTCAGCTCGCGGTAGTTCTGATCGGCGCGATCGTCCCACGTAAACATGACCAGCGCGGCGGCCGGATCGAGATTCGACGTGTCGCGCACGTCGAACATGTAGGTCCCGTATCCGAGCGGGCGGGTGAGTCGCACCTGCGCGCTCGTCCATCGACCTTCGCGCTGCGCGAGCAGCATGTGCAGATGACCGTCCGCGTCGAGCCAGACGTTGCGGGCGTCGCCTTGATTCGTCCCGTGCCGCTCAATGAGCACCTGCCCCACCTCCCACTCGTACCCGCTGAACGTCAGTGTTTTCGGCGGCGGCGGCGTCCACGTGCCCGAGCCCTTCGTCGTGGCGACCGCGACGATGCCGGCGCCTCGCTGCGGGACGGCTTCGGTCATGACCGGCGGATGATAGTCGGGCTCGACCAGAAGCGCGGCGTACTCGGTTCCGAGATGGATCGCGCTCTTCCAGGTGAAATCGTTGTCGATCGCCGTGAACGGCCGGCTGCGGTACGGCTGCACATACCAGGAGCCGCTTTTCGCGAACAACACGATCCGCTGATTCGCACGCATGCCTCTGACGCGCCCAGCGACCGGCGCCATCTTCTCGGATCCGCCGTTGGCGGCGGGCGGCACGGTGGTGAACTCGATGGCGGGTTCGACATGCGCAGCGCCGGATTGACAAGCGGTCGCGAGGTAGAAAGCCGGCAACAGCGTGACGAGGAGCAATCCGAGGCGCGGCACCTACACCTCACCACATGGCTGGCAATACCAGGGCGCTCATCAGATCGTTGAGGCAGCGCTTGAGCTGAGTGACGTCGTCGAAGGCGCGTTCCGTGTCGGCCGGCATGGTCGGACTGCGTCACACTTCCGCCGCAGCGGCTGATAAGTGTGCCAGCCCGGCACGCGGCCGAATGATGCGCCTCTGCCATCGTGAGGCAAAAAAATCACTCCAGAGTGCCGTGCGGGGAACCTCGGGCGGGGGCGGTACGCGCTATGAATTGTTCAGGCGAGGGCAGCCCAGGGACGGAAGGAATTCGCTCTCCGTCGCGTCAGATT
>DATKHR010000395.1:0-1654 GCA_035510155.1 Vicinamibacterales bacterium | reverse complement strand
TCCCCATCGTACGAGGCCGTGGCTCGCGAGGTCATCGCGAACGATCAACCGATCGGCGCCGAGCAGCGCCGCGTCCGGCTCAACGCGAATCCGGTTGGCAAGCGCCCGGTCGCGCGGCAGGCTCGGCAGCAGGGCTATGAGGCCGCCCACAGCTTGCCAATAGACGCGTGCGTGGCCCTGGGCGTGCAGCACAAGGGCCTGCAGAGGCTCGTGGACCGCGAGGCACGGCAGCACGAGGAACAGCGTGCTCCATTGGTAGTTCTTCAGCATGAAATGCCAGCGGTTGCGAATCTGATAGTAAAAGAGCCACGTGCCTCGCGGCCGGCTCCGGTGGAGAACGAGCGCGGACGGCAACTCGAGGATTCGATAACCCGCCATTCGAGTTCGATGCGTGAAATCGCCGTCTTCTTTTCCAATGAAATAGCGCTCGTCGAAGAGCCCGACCTCGATTGCCGCCTGCCTGTCGAGCAGCAGCCCGCAGGTCGGCGCGACGCCGATGTCGCGGGGCGCGTCTCCTCGTTCCGCCAGTGGCCGATCCAGCCAGGGGTTAATCGCTTCGCAGATGAAATGCAGGCTGCCCTCGGCGTACTGGATCATGTCCGGAGCGGCAGCGTGGACCACGATCGGACTCCCGATCTTGATCGACTCGTCGCCGGCCATCGCCTGCCGCAGCCGCGCGATGGTGTCAGGCTGCACCTGGACGTCCGCATCCATGAGAAACACGAACGGGAAGCGGCACTCGCGGATGCCGACGTTCCGGCCAGGGCTGGGGCCGTCGTTTCTCTCCAGCGTTCGAACCGTGATTCCGGGAAAGTCGCTCCGGATCCACTCGGCGGTCCCATCGGTACTGGCCACGTCGACCACCAGCATCGCCGAGCGCGGGCAGGAAGCCGCCTCGAGCGACGCCAGTGTGGCCGCGAGCACGTCCCGATTGTCGTGGCAGACGATCGAGACCCCCACATCGTCGGGGAATGCCATCACACAAATGTCCGGCGTCCACGGCCGGGCAGCCGGAAGATGTGCTTGTTCGGCAGCCGCTTCAGCCAGTAGGGATCGTCTCCCCGGCGGACGGCGTGCACGCCTCGTAGCCGATTGGCAAACGCGGTTCGAAAACCGAGGCGCCTTAGCGCGGCCGCGGTCTCCGAGCCGGACACGCCCCATGGCAGGCAGACGTGGTTGACCGTCCGCGTGCCGAGCTTGTCGTTCAACATCGATCGACCCCGGTCGAGCTCCTCCTCGATCGCGGCGCGCTGGGAGTCGATGGACTCGACCGCCGGCGAAGGGCGGCGCGCCCCGGAGTGATCAGGGCGTGCACCACGCACGATCGCGCTAAGCTCCGCCCGCCAGCTCCGCCGGTCGAAGAATCGCGCGCCGCCTTCTCTCGCCACGTGCTCGACACACCTTCGATCCACATCGTCCGCAAACACGACCCGCCGCCCGTCGGACATCCGGGAGCGCGCCGTGTAGAGCGGAGTGCCCAGATCCTCGGGGGAAACGAACCGGAGCGACGGCGTGGATCGAAGCTGCGGCCGATTGAGGAGCGAGGTGTCGCGGTAGCCGGGCGTCACGTAGTCCACCACTTCAGACGAGCAGAACACCCGTGAGTGCGAGTACGTGTGACATTGGACGTCGACCACGCCCGATGCCTGAAGCG
>DATKHR010000394.1:0-7757 GCA_035510155.1 Vicinamibacterales bacterium | reverse complement strand
CCGGCCAGGTGACGTCAATCACCGATCCGTTGCAACATACGACGACCTTTGCCTATAACGGGCCCGATCTATCGACGACGACAGATCCCTTGAACCGCGTCGCGCAGCAGTTCGCCGATACGGCGGGGCGCGTGACCGCGCTGACCGACGCTGCGGGGCAGACGACCCGTTTCGTCTACGACGGGCTGAACCATCTGACCCAGGTGACGGATCCGCTCGGCGGAGTTACGGCGTATGGGTTTGACACCGCAGGTCGCCTCGGCAGCGTGACCGATGCACTCACACACGCGACGACCTACGGGTACGACACACTGGATCGGCTGGCGAGCCACACCGATCCGCTCTCGAAAACGGAGACCTTCGGGTACGATGTCAATGGGAATCCGTCCCAGCGGATCGATCGGAAAGGGCAGATGACAACGCGGACCTACGATGGGCTCGATCGCCTGAGCCAGATCACGTACGATGACGGCTCAACCCTCGCGTACGGCTACGATTCGGGGAATCGGTTGACGACGATCACGGACTCGGTGAATGGCACGATCACCCGCACGTACGATAATCGGAATAACCTGATATGGAATGACCTCTTGTCAAGCCGCCTCTTTTCGAAGCTGGGTTGGCCCTCGGCCCCGCAAGCGTCAGCTTACTGGCATACGCGCATCCTCGTCAGAGAATGAGCGCGGGGTCCAGGAGCGCCGAAGGCGCCGCCTGTAGGGCGCGAAGCCCTGGAGGCCGGGCTCATTCTCTGATATCGGCGACGCACCACGCCGTGCGCGGACCGCGAAGACGACGGACAATCGAGGGCGCTTCGACGACGAGTCACGCTGATATTCGGTGGTTACCACGGTTGCCCGCGGCAGAGCACACATGACAGTGCTTCGTCGGGAGGACGTGCAGTCTAAGGTCGCGAGTTGGGACAGCTGTCCGTATCGCATGGTTAGCCCGCCGATCCTCGCAATCGTGCCTCTGATCATCCGCCGTCTTCGCGGTCCGTCACGGCCCCGCGTCCTCTCCTTTCGGCCATCCGAGCGTTGCTTTCGACGTCCCCGCTACTTCGCCGGTTGGAGCGCCGCCCAGAGAAAGCCCGCCAGCTCGCGCGCGATGGCCACCGCAACTTTCGGTGCCGGCTTGTGGTGGTCCGCCAAACGTCGGAACCGGCGACACAATCGCTGCTGTGCCTTGTCCGCAATCGCGATCACGCGGCTCGGTTGCCCTTTGCGGCGGCGCGTGAGCGCCGGCCCAATCCCCGCCCGATGCTGGTAGTGCCACGCGGTTTCCACCAACAGTCGCCGAACCAGCGCATTCCCGGTGCGCGTGATGCGACCGCGTCGGTGCTTCTCGCCACTCGAATGTTCGCCCGGCACCAGCCCTACATATGCCATCAACGCCCGTGGGTCGTGAAAGCGCCGAAAATCATGCAGCTCCGCCAGGAGCAGGATTGCGGTTAACGTGTCGATGCCCCGGAAACATCGCAACCACCCGACAGGTTCAGCATAGGGCGCCGTCTCCGCGATCGCCGTCAGCGCCGCATCCAATTCGGTGAGCCGCGCCTCGAGTTGATCGATCGCCAGCAGGTAATCGTTCGCCACGACGCCTGTCGGAGCGTGGCCCCATTCGATGCGCTCGATCCACTGGCGATGCGCGCGCGTCCAATTGCGCCCCGGAAAGTGCAAGCCGCGCCGCAGCAGCAATTTGCCCAAGCGATGGCGGCAGCGCTGCAGATCTTCTCGCGCGTCGTCGCGCGCCCGGCACAGATCACGGACTGCTTCTTCCTCCGGTGTCGGCGGCCGAACCTCCGTCAGCAGACCCGCGCGCGCGAGCTCCCCCAGTTTACGCGCGTCCCGCCGATTGGTCTTGACCCGCTCGCCCGGCTTGCGCGGAATCAGCGCCGGCGCCACGACGTGGCAACTCACGCGCTCCGTCGTCATTTCGCGTTGCAACGTATAGCCGCACGGCCCCGCTTCGTAATAGCACTTGACGGGTCCCGGCGCCGCGCGCTCGAGTTTGCGAACCAGACGGCGCACGGCCTGTGTCTCGTTGGGAACTGTCCACGTCACCGATGTCTCTTGCGTCCCGATCAGCATCGCGATGAAGAGATCTTTCTTGTGCGCGTCAATCCCGACGTACGTGATAACGTTCTTCATGACCGGCTCCCTTCGATGCGGCTCTGGCGCCATTTGGCGCTAACCCGCGATCTGGTGGCTCTGTCCACCGTGTTGAGTGCTGCAAGCACTACGACGTTACGATGGAGAGCCGGTCATTCCATATTGTCTAAGGTGCCACCAGTCTTATCGACTTGACCGGTCGCGCCGTTCTACCTACCGTGGGCCGTTTGCCGGTCTGAAACTCGACATGTAGGTGACAAATGGGGGAACGAAAAGACCTGTCACGCCGACAGCTGCTGGGTGCGAGCGCTGGCGCGGGCGTGGTGGCGGCGCTCGGATTGCCAATACCTCCTGCCGACGCTGGGCAAGGCGTCGCCGGCGTGGCGGTTCGGACGACAGAGGAACTCGTCTTGGTCAACGGCAGGATCCACACAATGGACGGCAACAACACCATCGTGGACACCGTGTCGATCCGGAACGGTCGCTTCTCTGCCGTGGGCGGCGCAGCTCCCGCGCGAGGTCCAGGAATCCGGGTGATCGACCTGAGAGGACGCACCGCGGTCCCGGGCCTTATCGACAACCACAATCACATCGTGCTCATGGGGAATCGCCCGGGCTACCACACCCCGCTCGAGAACGCCTCTTCAATCGCGGACGTGCAGGAAACTGTGGCCGCGCGTGCGAAGGCCGTCCCTCGCGGCGCGTGGGTCACCACCATCGGCGGCTTTCACCGGAACCAGTTGGTCCCTCGCGGCCAAAATCCGCGACTACCGACGCTTGCGGAACTCGACGTGGCCGCGCCTGACCACCCCGTGTACGTCTCCGAGTCGTTCATGGGACCGTCGACCACGAACAGCTTGGGAAAGGGGTTCCTCGAACGCCAGACGCCGCCCGTACCAGTCAGCGAAGACGGGTCGATCGCGGCCGGATCCCAGGGCACCGGCCGCGCCACGCTCGCACTGCGACAGACCCTACTGACGCTCGAGCAGCGGAAGCGTGGCGCGATCGACGCGATGACCTACGGCCTCAGTTTGGGTGTCACGACGCATCTCGATCAGGGAGCCTTCCAGGCAACCAATACCCCGACTGACGGTGCCGCACACGAGGACAACTACACCATGCACGTTCCCTTCCTCGCGTTGCGCGACGAAGGAAAGCTGCCCGCCCGACTTCGGATCAACTTCCTCCACCAGGACAGCACACCGGACCTGCCAACCTTGTCGGAGCGGTTGAAGAACAGCTTCAAGTTCTTCGGGGACGACACGGTGCGAACTGGAGCCATCGGCGAGTTCATCGCAGGGTTCGGCCCAAGCAGTGTGTTCGTTGAGGCCGCCAAGCGGGTGGCTCGGGCGGGCTGGCGGGCCGAGGTCCACTCATTGTCTGCGACCGACTTCCAGCAGGAGATCCAGGGGTACGAGGCAGCCCATAACGAGTCTGCAATTACCGACCTGCGCTGGGTGATCGCCCACGCGCCGTTCATTACTGAGCCCTGGGTTAACCGGCTCAAGGCTCTCGGCGGCGGGTTGTCGTTGACAGGCTGGCGCTACTTGGCTGGCACATCTGAGCAGAACGGTCCGCCGTTCCGCATGATCCTGGACAACGGCATCCATGTTGGGATGAGCTCCGACGGTATGCAGATCGCACCAATGAACCCGTGGCTGCACATGTATTACGCGACCACTGGCCTGAACGTGCGGCAGGCCCTCATCAACGCGGGTCAGCAGATCACGCGTCAGGAAGTCCTGAAGCTCTACACGGCGAACAATGGTTGGTTCCTCCGTGAGGAAGGCCAGATCGGGACCATCGAACCCGGGAAGCTTGCGGACGTGGTCGTCCTGAGCGACGACTACTTCACCGTGCCGGACGAGAAGGTAAAGAAGATCCAGTCGGTGCTCACGGTGGTGGGCGGGATGATCGTTCACGACGCGGGGGTTCTGTAGCACCCGCTTCGAAGCCAGGTCCGAACCGTCGTGGCTGAGACCGCGAGACCAATGCCTTTCAGTTCTACGAGTGACCGCGCCGGTGACGGGCAGCGTACCGGCGTACTTTCGCGCAATTGCCGCAGTCCTTCATGCTGCACCAGCGCCGGCTCGCATTCTTGCTCGCGTCGAGAAACAACCATCCGCAGGCGCGGCTGCCGGGACACCGCTTGACGCGATTGAGCCGATCGGATTCAAGCAGTGCGACCGCATCGCGCGCGATCTGCCAGCGGACAATGTCGAGGCCGGGCTTCAGACGCCAGCGGAAGCCCGGCCGGGCCGCCGTGAGGTGAGCGTGCGCCATCGCGTCACGCCAAGCCGACTCGAGCTCCGCGGCCGCGGCGGCCGGTAATCGCCGGCCGGCTGCGATCTCCTCGAAAATCGTATACAGCGCCTCCCGAAGGTTGATCGCTCGAGTTAACGCCGCGGCTGAGGCCACCCTGGACTGCGTCGCCTCCGTGCTCGCTAATCGGCTGGAGTACGGATCGATCACGTGTCCACGGACCGCCCACTGGACGAGATCTTCGAAGGAGTTGAGGTACTCGATCCGCTGATCCCCTTCCCTCGGATCGACGGTGTTCACAAAGTCCAGCACCGGATGGCCGCCGAGTCGCTTCAGCTCACCACCAAAACCTCCAATCGCCATTTAGATGGTGTATACTACCCCGTCCGGGCCATAACCTCCGTCATGCATTTTGATGGTTAGGATGACGACGATTTCCCGCTCGGTCCTCCGGCAGGTCCGACGCGACACGCCCGCCTGCGCGCGCGTCGTGCATCTGAACAACGCCGGCGCGGCGTTGATGCCGACGCCGGTCTACGCCGCCATCACTGCGCACCTGGCCCTCGAACGGGACGTCGGCGGATACGAGGCGGCCGAGCGCGCAGACGAGGAGATCGCGGCCGCCTATCGCTCGGTTGCCGCCCTCGTGTGCGCCTCGGAGCGGAACATCGCGATCGTCCCGCATTCAACGGCCGCATTTGCGCAGGCGCTTGCCGCGTTCGACTTCAACGTCGGCGACCGGATAGTCACCAGTGAGGCCGACTACGTCTCGCATCAGCTCATGCTCCTTGCGCTTTCCGAACGGCGCGGTGTGGAGATCGTGCGCGCCGCCAGCGGCTCGGACGGCATTGTGGATCCTGATGATGTGAAGCGCCTGGCTGCCCATCCACGGTGCAGGCTTGTCTCGATTTGCTGGATTCCAACCAATTCGGGTCTCGTGCAGGACGTCCACGCCGTCGGGAGGATCTGCCGTCAGATTGGCGTTCCGTACCTGGTGGATGCTTGTCAGGCCGTCGGCCAGGTCCCAATCGATGTCGCCGCGCTTCAGTGCGACTTCCTGACCGCGACCGCCCGCAAGTTTCTGCGCGGTCCCCGCGGAATAGGCTTCCTGTACGTGTCCAATTGGGTGCTCGACCACCAGCTGTACCCGTCGACGATCGATACGCGCGGCGCGAGATGGACGGCCGATGATGCGTTCGCGCTCGTGGACTCTGCGCGGCGTTTCGAACACTGGGAATTCCCGTATGCCCTCGTGCTGGGTCTCGGCGCCGCCGCCGACTACGCGCTGCGTGTCGGTGTCGAGCCGGCATCCACCCGTGCGCGATCGCTCGCGGCGCGGCTGCGATCTCTCCTAGCGCGTGTGCAGGGTTGGTGCGTCCTCGACGATCGCCCTAACGCGAGTGCGACCGTGAGCGTGTCGCTCGGTTCCTTCGATCCGCAACACGCCTTAGCGCTGCTGCAACGGGCAGGCTTCAATGCCAGCGTGACGTTCCATGAATGGGCCCGCTTCGCCATGGGTCGCGCCGGTGTCGACGCCGCACTCCGGCTGTCGCCTCACTACTACAACACGGAAGACGAAATCGATCGATTCGTCGTGACATTGAAGGACTTCGCCAAGGAGAAATAACGTGAAGGCCATCGCGAAGACCGGCGAATCGTCGCGATGAGTCCATCAACTGAGCCAAACAGACTCAATGGAATGGTCCGCCCCCGCATGCGGATGGTCCGGATGGCACGATGTGACAGAATCTCGAGCCATGGGAATCAGACGTCCATTGAGCCTTGCCGTCTCGTTAGCCGTCGGGCTCGGCGGCGGCGCACCGCGAGCCCAGCAGGATCTCGTGGCGCGTGCGCGCGCCATCCACGAACGCTTGATTACGCTCGACACCCACGACGACATCGATCCGCGCAACTTCACCGTCGACTGTAACTACACCATGCGCCTGACAACGCAGGTGAATCTACCAAAGATGAAGGAGGGCGGCCTCGACGTGTCGTTTTTCATCGCATACGTCGGACAAGGCGACCTCACGCCGGCCGGCTACGACACGGCTTATCGTGCCGCGATCACGAAGTTCGACGCGATTCACCGCCTCACCGAGCAGATCGCGCCGAAAGAGATTGAGCTTGCGCTGACACCCGCCGACGTGCTGCGGATCGCGAAGAGCGGCAAGAAGGTCGCGGCCATCGGCGTCGAAAACGGCTATCCCATCGGCCTCGACATCAGGCGCGTCAAGGAGTTCTACGACCGCGGAGGCCGGTATATGTCGCTCGCGCACAACGGACACAACCAAGTCGCCGATTCGCATACCGGCGAGGCCGGGAATGAATGGAAATGGGGCGGCCTGTCGCCGCTCGGCCGGCAGGTGATCCAGGAGATGAACCGCCTTGGCATGATGGTCGACGTGTCGCATCCCTCAAAGGCGTCGATGCTGCAGGCGGTTGGGCTCTCGCGGGCGCCGGTCATTGCGTCGCACTCGTCGATCAGACGGCTCGCCAACCAGACGCGCAACATGGACGACGAGATGCTCATGGCGATGAAGACCAACGGCGGGGTCGTGCAGATCAACGCTGTTGCCGAATTCATTAAGACTGATCCGATCGAGCGAGCACCGGCGATTGCTGCCCTTCGCGATGAGTTCGGGCTGACGAACGGCCGCAGCGGCGGGACTGCCGGTGGCGCCGGACGAGGTGCGGCGGCGCCGGCCGCCTACCGCTGCGCTATCGAAAGCCCGGCGGCGGCCACCGTCGCGGAACGCGGTGGTCGCGGAAGGGGTCCAGCCGGGCCCGAAACGCTACCGCCGGATCGGCGCGCGGAATTCGATCGCCGCATGGCGCAGATCGATCGTCAATACCCCGCGGCTGGCCCTGCAACGGTGAAGGACTACGTCGATCACATCGACTACGCGGTGAAACTAATCGGCATCGATCACGTTGGCATCGCATCGGACTTCGATGGCGGCGGCGGGATCGAGGGCTGGAATAGCGCGGCAGAAACGTTCAACGTGACGCTCGAGCTCATGCGGCGCGGCTACACGGAAGAGCAGATCGCAAAGATTTGGAGCGGCAACCTGCTGCGCGTATGGGGTGACGTCGAAAGGGTCGCGAAACAGATTCAGGCTGAGCGCCGATGAGCGCTGAAGACACAACAGGAAAAGACAAACGAACGCGTAAAAACACCTGCCGCCGTTTGTCGGCCGCACCATTATCACCCAGCGCGATCATCGCTATTCCAGCCGGAGGGCGTCCATGGGGCTCACGTTCGAGGCCCGCCATGCGGGGATGAGTGCTGCCGCGAGCGCGCCGGCAACGAGGACCAGTGCGGCGGCGCCGGCGGTCGCAGGATCGGTGGCAGTGACACCAAACAACTGGGATTGGACGAGCTTG
>DATKHR010000393.1:0-3763 GCA_035510155.1 Vicinamibacterales bacterium | reverse complement strand
CCTCTAGCAGGATGCTGAAAAACCCGACTTTTGATGGTCGAGTCGATTGAAGGTTCGGCTACGATGCGCGTAACTCATAGCCAGGAGGCGCGCATGCGAGGCGACGACCGCCAACAGGCCGGGATGTGGAGCTACCTGTCGCCGGAGCAGCGCGTGCCGGCGGACCATCCGCTGCGCCCGATCCGGGCGATGGTGGATACGGTGCTGGCGGAGCTGTCCTCCGAGTTCGCGAAGCTCTACTCTCCGGTCGGCCGGCCCTCGATCCCTCCCGAGAAGCTGTTGCGGGCGCTCTTGCTGCAAGTCCTCTACAGCACGCGGAGCGAACGGCTGCTGATGGAGCAACTGGATTACCACCTGCTCTTTCGCTGGTTCGTCGGGCTGAACATGGATGACCCGGTCTGGGATGCCACGGTGTTCACGAAGAACCGCGAGCGGCTCCTGGCGGGCGACATCGCCCAGGCCTTCTTTGCGCGGGTCCTGGCGCAGGCGCGGCCGCGCGGCTTCCTGTCCGACGAGCACTTCCCGGTCGACGGCACCCTGATCGAGGCCTGGGCGAGCCTCAAGAGCTTCAAGAAGAAGGCGGCGCCGCGTGGGCTCCCACCGGACGATCCGGGGAACCCGACCGTGGACTTCCACGGCGAGCGGCGGAGTAACGTCACCCATGGCTCGACCACCGATCCCGACGCGCGACTGTTCCGCAAGGCCAAGGGCCACGAGGCCACGCTCGTCTACCAAGGGCACGTGCTCATGGACAACGGGCACGGCCTGGCCGTCGAGGGCTGCGTGACCCGGGCCAGCGGCTACGGCGAGCGCGCGGGGGCGCTGGAGAGGCTGGGCCACCGGGCGACAGCAGGCCGGATCACGGTGGGCGCCGACAAAGGCTATGACACGCGGGACTTCGTCGAGGCCCTTCGGTTGCTCAAGGTGACGCCGCACGTAGCTCAGAACACGTCGCATCGTGCGAGTGCGATCGATGGGCGCACCACGCGCCACGACGGCTACCGAGTGAGTCAGTGGAAACGCAAGCGCGTCGAGGAAATCCTGGGCTGGCTCAAACCCATCGGGCTCCTGCGCAAGACTCGACACCGCGGGCCCCGCCGCGTGAGCTGGATGTTCATCTTCAGCCTGGCCGTCTACAACTTGGTCCGTATCCGGAACCTGGCTGCGGCCACGGCATGAGCGCAAGAGCGCCGGCACCTGCTCCGTGCACCGAGGTGCGGCCCCGAGCGGAGCTGTGCCACGTCCTTCGCCATACCTCGGCACCAGCAAGTCTGTCCCTTTCATCCCATTTTTCTGCATCCTGCTAGAGGACGGCCCTTCCTCCTCGGGCGATTGCCGGGCGCGGCCGTGGCACCCGGTTGGCGTGAGTCTACATCTTGTGGTCAGCCTTGAGACACTCGCTCATGAACGCCTTCCGGTCGTCGCCCTTGAGAGACTTGGCGCTCGCGTTGGCGTTGCACTTCCACGAAGGGGAGGTTTCGCTCGCGCTTGCGGGAACCGGTTCGGGCTGGAGCCTTGGCGTCTCTGGTGCAAAATTCACGATTACAAGGAAGAAGAAGTAGGTCCCATAGGGCTGGACCTCATTCCGCACAGCTGCCGATGTCGAGCATGTACGCAGAGTGGCGAAGTGACGCATGCGAACGGTCAGGCCCCCTCCCTCTTTGACGGTGATGACAGTCTGGGAGACCTGCGACATCCGTCGCGGGAAACTTACGGAGGGCATCGTCGACGGCAGCTGGGTCGGCCGCAGTTTGGTTCTACAGAAAGCCGGCGACAAGTCCTGACGCCGGGCGTTCAATCGCGAGCGGCCCCGCGTATACTCGGGCCCGGAGGTGAGCCGCTGATCCTGGACGCCCAGCCCACGATGTCGACGGCGACCGGATGCTTCCGGCTTACCGCGCTGTCAATCGCGCTCATCGTATGCGCGTCAGGCTGTACGAACGACACGAACTCGCTCGCCCAAGGTCCGGCGCCGCAGTCCGCTACCGCGGGGCCGCGCTTCGCCCCGAGTGGTCCGGACGCCGACGAGTTCGGCGCCAGCCAGGGCTATCCCGTCGGTGATCGCAACACGTTTTTCAGCGTGCCATTCCTGGTGGGCTCGCAGAGCCACCAGGACGAGATC
Organism: Vicinamibacterales bacterium; assembly: GCA_035510155.1. Lineage (GTDB taxonomy): Bacteria > Acidobacteriota > Vicinamibacteria > Vicinamibacterales > CAVVIG01 > DATKHR01. The sequence continues at coordinate 1,641 of DATKHR010000393.1, read as the reverse complement.
TTCCCGAGCCGATCGGTTCGTCGAGCCGCGACCGCGTCATCTCTGGCGCGGGCCGCCGAGCCGGCGCTGCGCTACGAGTACCAGGGGCGCACGCTCTCCGTCGACGACTACATGGCGCGTAACCCGGCGACCGGGCTCCTGATCGCGAGAGACGACACGATTTTCGTCGAGCGCTATCAGTACGGGCGCACCGATCACGATCGGTTCACCTCCTGGTCGATGGCCAAGACGGTCACCTCGATGCTGATCGGCATCGCGATCGGCGAGGGGCGCATCCGCTCGGTGGACGATCCCGCCGCGACCTACGTGCCGGCCATCGCCGGCACCGAATACGGCCGGACGTCGCTGCGGCATCTCCTGCAGATGTCCTCCGGCGTCCGCTTCGTCGAGGAATACACCGGGGTCGACGACGTCTCGACGCTCGTTGCCGACACGTTCCAGCAGGTTGGACCCGGAGGCGTCGCTGCGGTGACGCCGTACAACGAGCGCGCGGCTGCCGTCGGCACGAAGTTCTCGTACGCGTCGGTCGAGACGGAGGTGCTGGGGCTGGTGCTGGTCGCCGCGGTCGGCCGCCCGGTCGCCGAGTACCTGCAAGACAAGATCTGGCAGCCGATCGGCGCCGAGGCCGACGCCACCTGGATCATCGACCGCTCGGGGCAGGAGGTGACATACTGCTGCTTCAACGCGGTCCTGCGTGACTACGCGCGACTCGGCTTGTTGCTCGCCCACGACGGAAACTGGCGCGGGCGGGAGATCGTGCCGGCGGCGTGGGTGAAGGACGCGACCAGCGTCCGCGCCGACCAGCCGCACCTGCGGCCGCGTACTGCGACGCCGTTCTTCGGTTACGGCTACCAGACCTGGATCTTTCCGGAGGAGCGCCGGATGTTCGCGTTCCTCGGCGTGCGAGGCCAGGCGATCTATGTCGACCCGGGAAGCCGGCTCGTGCTGGTCACCACGGCCGTGCGCAAGCTGCCGCGGGACCCGGGCGGCGCCGAGACGGTGGCGCTCTGGCGCGGCGTCACGCGCGATCTCGGCCGCTGACGGAATGCCGTCCGCTTACCGCGCCGAGGTCATCGAAAGCTGCTGCGCCCCGCCTACCTGAGGCATACACTCGCACGCGACGGGCGCGATCGGCGACGTCGAGCTCAAGCGCGCCGAGGACCGCGCCGTCGACGACGCCGTGCGCCTGCAGACGCGCGGGGGAGCCTCGGTGGTCACCGATGGCGAGATGCGGCGCTACGCGTATTTGGGCCACTTCATCGACTCGATCGACGGCTTCGACAAGTTCGGCGGCTGGGCGATTCCGTTTCGCGACGATCAGGGCAACGAGCTCCTCTTCCAGCGCGCCGCCGTGGTCTCGCGGCTCCTGAGGCCTCGGCGAAGCGGCGGGGATCGGTGCGGATCCGCCGTTCAATCAGCTCGCCTCCCTCGGCCCCGATGCAGATCGGGCTTTCCCTCTTATGCAGATCGATGCCAATATGGTCCATGGCTGGCCCCCTTCTCCTTGCGCCACTGAGCGCGTGATCTCTCTGTGGGGCACTCTATGCCACCACGTCGAGTCGGGGGTCAGCCGCTTCATCCCATCTACACTCTTCATCAGCATTCAGTCGCAGACCGTATCTTCATCGCAGGTTTGGTCAT
>DATKHR010000392.1:0-8031 GCA_035510155.1 Vicinamibacterales bacterium | reverse complement strand
AATTGCAGAGCCGGCGCCAATGCGCCGGGTGCGTTTGGAATCGCCGTCATGAGCACATCTCGCTCGGCGACCTGGTGATGATGGTCACGCAAGACGGCACCGCCATGGACGTGGTTGTCGACGATCAGGCGGAGCTGACCGCCGGATTCGAGCGCCATCGCCACGATGTTCACGCGCTCATTGGACAGAAGGCGGCAGACACCCGCAAGCGCGCCGGGGCTGTTCGGGAGACGCAGAGAGAGCTCAGTTCGAATCGCCATAGAGGGAAAGGGTAACCCAAGTCGGGTAGAATGCTGCCCCGTGAGAATGCCTCGCGCGTCAACTTGGACGAAGTCACACGGCGCGCGTCGGCCCCGGGTCATCGTCGCCGACGATCACGTGCGGGTGCTGGAGTCGGTTGCCGGCCTGCTCGTGGACGACTTCGACGTCGTCGCGGCAGTGACCGATGGGCGCCAGGCAGTGGACGCCGCGCTTCATCTCGAGCCGGACGCCGTTCTGCTGGACATCACGATGCCGATTCTCGACGGCGTCCGGGCGGCCGAGGAGCTGCGGCGCATGGGATCGGGCGCGAAAGTTGTCTTTCTCACGATGCACGACGCCGACGAGTATGTCGCGGCCACGATCGAAGCGGGTGGGCATGGCTATGTCCTGAAGACCCGAATCCACACGGACCTGATGAACGCCCTCGACCACGCGCTTTCAGCGAGGCTGTTCCTACCGTCGCTCACTTCGCTCACGACGGTGGCCAACAGCAGGTCGGCTGACGTGCACGCCGTGCAATTCCGCCCGGACGAGGGCATGCCGCCGGCCGGTGTGGGCGGATGGCTGGGGGCCTCGCTTCAGCGAGGCGACTTGGCTGCGATCGTCGCCGGCAAAGCGCTGCGTGCCGGCATTGTGGAGCAGCTGGCGGCGGCCGGCTATGATGCCGCTGACGCGGCAAGACAGGGAAGGTGGCTGGTGTTCGACGCCGAGGAGGCGCTGTCGCAGTGCATGCGGAGCGGGCGGCCCGACGCGGGGGAGGTGGCCAAGTTCATCGACGCGCTCGAGCGATCGCGCGTTGCCACGGCCGGCGCCTCGTCGCGTCTGACTATCTTCGGCGATATGAGCGCCCTGCTCCTGCGAGACGGGAATAGCGAAGCGGCTCTTCAACTCGAACACCTTTGGAGCGAGCTCACGCGCGGGCTTCCGTTTCTCACGCTGTGCTGCTATCCGGAGGAGTGTTTCGGGCGCGGAGGCCACGCGGAGATCTTCCCGCAGTTGTGCGCAGAGCATGCGGCCGTGTGCGCCGCACCAGCAGCGTAACTCATAAGGGCAGGACGGGCGGGAACGGCAGGAAAGGCGAGAAGGGAAGAACGGCGGAACGCCGCCGGGAAGGGAAGAACCAGAGAGGGCCGACAGCGCCCGTCACAGATCAGCGGCCAGCGGTCGTGTGACTCCGACCGCTGACTGCTGCTTGCGACGCGCGCTCGCCGGCCTCCTCCGGACTCGCGGGGCAGCGGAGCTTTGTGACAGCCCCGCTACATGGGGCTAGGACAGGACCTTGATGACGACGCGGCGGTTCTGCGCGCGGCCGTCCCGGGTCTTGTTCGGCGCGATCGGCTTGTCCTCGCCGTAGCTGATCACGCTCATCTTGTGCAACGGTATCTGGTACTGCTCGTACAGATAGCGCTGCACGGCCTCCGCGCGCTCGAGACCCAGCTTCTCGTTCGCGATCTTGTTGCCGACGTTGTCAGTGTGTCCCTCGATCTCGATGAACACATTCTTCGGATCCTGCTTCAGGCGCGAGACCATCTCGTCGATTTTGACCTTGGCTTCGTCCGGAAGGTTGGCTTTTCCAAACTTGAAGTTGCCCTGATCCTCGCTCAGCACGACCTCGTAGACGAGGCGCTTGCTATTCCTGTCGATCGTCTCGAACTTGGAATTCGCCTCGCTCCGCGCGTCGACAGCCGCTCTGTTCGCGGCCGCGGCGGCGTCGTTGGCCTGCTGTGCCGACTGAGCTGCCGCCTGCGCCTTCTGGTCGACTTCGCCGATTCGCCCCTCGTTCCTCCGCGTCCGCTCCTGTGTCTCCTCAAGCGAGCGGCCCATCGAGTCGACCTTGTCGTTGACTTCCCCCACGCTCGTGCGCACGAACTTCTTGGTCGCGCACGCCGTCGTGCCCCCGATTGCCAGAACAACCATGGGAACGGCCACGAAGAATTTCCGCAACATGACAATCCTCCTAAAACGACGGGCGTGATTGCCCCGCGAAGTACCCACTACGCGCTCTCACGATGAGGTCTTTCTGCCTCGCGCGTACGACGAGAGGGTGCCAGCCCGGACTCCCGCTCGATTCGAACGCGATGAGGTACTGATGCCGCAGCTCGTCGATGATCTGACGCGCCGCAGCGCTTCTCTGGGCCGGGGTGCTCGCGACGAACGCATGCCCGCCGGTCCACGCCGCCAGGTCCGCTAATGGCCCCCCGAGCGCCGATTGCGCGACCGAGTTCGTGGCCATCTCCGATGTTGGGTTGTCGATCGATGGAACGATGCCGAAGAGATACACCGGCACATCGATTTCGCTCGCGATGGCCGATACCTGCGGCGGCGTCAGCCTGCTTGCGTTGTCGTTGCCGTCGGTCAGGACGACAACGGCGCGGCGCCGCCCTTCCCGTGATCCGACGCGTTTGGCCGTGTCGGCGATGGCATCGTGGAGCGAGGTCGCGCCAAACGGCACCACGCTTTTCATCGCCTGCGGCAAGGCTTTCAGCCCCGCCGTGAAGGGCATGACCTCTTCGAGCCGTGTGTCGAACGTGTAAATGGCGGCCTCGTCCTTCACGGGATTGAGCCAGCTGAGAACGTGCGTCGCAGCCTCGCGCGCGTACTCGAGATGGCCCTCCATGCTGCCGCTGACATCGAAGAGCAGGGCCACACTGACGCCAGCGATGTCCCGTTGGAACTCGGTGATGGGACGCGTCAGGCCGTTGTCGAACACCTGGAAATCATGCACGGTCAAATCCTGAACGAATCGGCCCTTATGGTCGCGGACGACAGCCGTCACGCGGACGAGATCGATACTCGATCTGAACGTCGCAGCGGGAGGTTGTGGCTCTTGAGCCCCCAGTTGCGCCGCGATGAAGGCGGCGGCAGCCACGCCTACGATGAGCCCGCGCCGCTTCATCGACCGCGTTCTATTCCAATCAGTTTGCCAAGTTGGTAAGTTCAACACAGAGACCTCTTTATCAGTTTTGTAATCGTCTGCGCGCCACAAAGGTCGAGCTCAATCGCGTAAGAATTACTCAACTCGACGGAACCCTAATGCTCATTAGTGCGTAGAATTTACACAAAGCTGCTCAAGGTACAATTTGGCGCGTGACCATCGCGAAAATCCACTCAGTAATTCCGACGGCTGCGCGTCTCCAACAATTTACTTATGCGATCAGGAATATCGTCGCGGAAGCGCAAAAGGTTGAGGCGGCGGGCAAGCGCGTTCGATATTTGAACATCGGCGATCCGGTGGCGTTTGGCTTCAACACGCCGCCGCATCTCGTGGCAGCCGTCGAACGAGCCATGCGCGACGGGCACAACACCTATGGGCCGTCCGCCGGGATTCCCGACGCGCGCGAAGCCGTTGCCGTGGAGTACACGAGAAACGGTTTTCCGGTCACCGCCGATCGCGTGTTCCTCACGGCCGGGACGTCGGAGGGCATCGAGCTCACGCTTGGCGCGGCGATCAATTCGAGTGACGAAGTGCTCGTGCCGATGCCGACTTATCCGCTGTACACAGCGGTCCTCGCCAAGCTCGAAGCCAAAACCAAGTTCTACCGCCTCGATCCATCGAACGGCTGGATGCCGGATCTCGATCACCTCGAGCGCCTCGTGACGCCGGCGACGCGCGCGCTGGTCATCATCGATCCGAATAATCCCACGGGCGCCGTCTATCCCCGCGACGTGCGGCGCGCGTTGCTGAACTTCGCCGATCGTCACGGGCTGTTGATTCTCGCCGACGAGGTGTACGGCGACCTTGGCTTTGACGGTCCGGTCGAGCCTCTCGGGATTCTGGACCCCGATGCCGCCATCATCTCCTACTCGAGCCTGTCCAAGGCCTACCTGGCGCCCGGCTGGCGAACCGGCTGGATGGCAATCGGACGGTCGCCGAGATTGGACGATGTAGCGGCGGGCGTAAGGAAGCTCGCCGATGGGCGCATTTGCAGTGTCCTGCCGATGCAGCATGCGATTGCGCCGGCGCTCGAGGGGGACAAGTCGCATCAAGTGGCTTTCCGTGACGCGCTGAAAGCGCGCGCGGACCTCACCGTGTCGCGGCTGTGCGAGATGCCCGGCGTGACGTGTGTGGCGCCCACCGCAGCGTTCTATGCAATGCCGCGCGTGGCGCTGCCCGAAGGTCGAACGGACGAAGAGTACGTCAAAGCCCTGCTGCACGCGACGGGAGTGTTGAGCGTGTATGGGTCCGGTTTCGGGCTGCCTGCGGATCAAGGGTTCCTGCGGATCGTGTTCCTCGCCCCGTTGAATGAGCTGCGAGAGATATACGATTTGATGGCGGACTTCACGGCCGGCTTCCTTCGCTAGCACTTTTTCCCGGGTCTTCTTTTTGCTGTCCGATCGCGTCTACACACGGCGCATGGTGCAGACCGTACTCACGGTCGCGGTGGTCGCGATCCTGATTGCGGCTCTGTGGGCGGCGCGCGAGGCTCTCCTTCTAGTTTACGTCAGCGCGCTCATCGCGATGGGCTTCTCTCCACTGGTGCAGTGGCTCGAACGGGGGCCGCACCGCGGGCGCACGCGCGTGCCGCGGTGGTTTGCCATTCTCGTGATCTATCTCGCCGTGATCCTGGTCGTCGTGATGGTGGGTGTGGCCGTGATCCCGCGGCTCATCTCGCAGGCCGCCGCGCTGTGGGCCAAGCTGCCCGATGAGTTCGACAAGGTCCAGACACAGCTGCTTCGCTATCGACTCCTGCGGCGCCGCGTGACGTTGGCCGAGGCGGTCCAGAACGCGCCAAGTGGAACGAGCGCGGCGGCTGCCGTCGGCACGGTGATCGGGGCGCTCTCCAGCTTCGCGGGCGGCGTCTTCGGCATCGTGACGGTCCTGATCCTGAGCTTTTATTTCCTCGTCGAGGCGCGCTCGATGTTCGACTATCTCGTGCGACTCCTGCCGGAGGGACGGCGGGGCGAAGCGGCGCTTGCCGCGCGAGACTCGGTCGTCAAGGTAAGCGCGTGGCTCGGGGCCCAGGTCGTGCTCGCCGGCGTGATGGGGACGTTCGCCGCGGTCGGCCTTGGCTATCTGGAGGTCCCCTACTTCTACGTCATTGCGCTCGTTGCGGCAATCGGGGAGATGATTCCGTTCATCGGACCCATCATCGCAGGGCTGACGGCGGTTGCCGTTGCGCTCACGGTGTCCGTGAAGCTCGCATTGACCGCTGGCGCGTATTTTCTGGTCCTCCATCAGCTCGAGTCCAACATCCTGGTGCCGAAGATTATGGAACGCCGCGTCGGCGTCAGCCCGGTTGCCGTGATGATCGCGCTCCTCGTCGGAGGCGCGCTCTGGGGCATCATCGGCGCCATCCTGGCCATCCCGACCGTCGCGATCATCTCGGTCATCATCGAGGATCTCGCGCACCGGGAAACCTGAGCCTGGTGACCTGATTGAAACCGCTCGATCGCACACGGCAAACCGCGGCGGCGACGTTGGCCTATGCGGCGCTCACGGTGATGATGACGTGGCCGCTCGCCGGCGGACTGTCCCACGACATTCCGGGCGATTTCGGCGACCCGCTGCTCAACTGCTGGATCCTCGCGTGGGATGGCACCCATTTCGGGCGAGGGTGGTGGAACGCGAACATCTTTTATCCGCATCCGCTGGCGCTGGCGTACTCGGAACACCTGGCTGCACAGGCCGGCCAGATCCTGCCAATCTATCGGGCGACGGGAAACGCGATCCTCTGCTACAACCTGCTGTTTCTCTCGACGTTCGTGCTCTCCGGCCTTGGATCGTTCCTGCTGGTGCGGGAACTGACGGATGATTTCCGTGCATCACTGGTTGCCGGCGTCGCCTACGCGTTCGCGCCCTATCGATTTGCCTCAGTGCCGCACCTGCAGGTGTTGTCGGCGGCATGGATGCCGTTCGTTCTGTATGGATTCCGCCGGTACTTTGCAACGCTCTCGATGCCCCGCGTGCCGCTCGCGCTCGGGGGCGCAGCCGCGGCGTGGATCCTTCAGAACCTGTCATGTGGCTACTACCTCGCCTTTTTTGCTCCCGTCGTCGCGCTGTATCTGGTCTGGGAGATCACGACGCGGGGCCTCTGGTCGAATATGCGGGTGATCGTTTTCGTGACGATTACCTGCGCGGTGGTTGGCGTGGCGACGGTACCGTTTCTCGTGCCTTACGTCGAGCTTCGGCATTTGGGATTCCATCCGCGGTCGATCACTGAGACGCAGAAATTTTCCGCCGATGTCTATGGGTACTTGACGGCCGATCCCGGTCTGCGTCTATGGGGATCGATCATGCGGGCATCGCCGAAAGCCGAAGGGGCGCTCTTTCCAGGCGTGACAGTCGTCGTGCTTGCGATCATTGGCGTGATTCGTGGGTCGGGATTTCGGATTCGTGGGATCACACGACGACGCGGCATTGTGACTGTCGCCGGGGTCGGCGCGATCGCGGTCGTTCTAGCCCTGCTGCTCGGGTGGACCATCCGACTTCCGGGACTGAAAATTACGAGCTTGCCACGAGCGCTCGTGGTCGCTGGCGTGACTGTTGTCGCGGTGCTGGCGGCTTCGCGCGAAGCGCGCGAACGCCTCATGGCATGGATACGATCACCGCCTGGTGTTTTCAGCCTCCTCACGCTCTTCGCAATCGTGATGTCGTTCGGGCCCGAGATTCGCGCGATGGATCGGGTGGTCCTCGGCCACAACCTGTACGAGTGGTTCTATCGTGTGATCCCCGGCTTCGATGGCCTTCGGGTGCCAGCGCGATACGGGATGCTCGTCGCGCTTGGTCTTGCCGTCTTGGCGGGGCTCGGTCTGAGCGAGGTGCGCGGCCGAATGCCCCGCGTCAAGTGGCCTTCTGCCGCTGCCGCACTCTTCATCGCTGTCGAATCGTTCTCGGCACCGCTGCCGATCAACCAGAACTCGGCCGACTACAAGCGGCCGGGTCTTGCGGCGCTGCCGACGCTTCAACGAGAGGTGCCGGCAGTCTATGGATACATCGCGTCGTTGGCGCCAGCTGACGTTATCGTCGAGCTTCCACTCGGTGAGCCCGCGTTTGATGTTCGATACATGTATGCCTCGACGCATCATTGGCGACGCCTCGTGAATGGCTATACGGGCGGCCAGCCGGCTGAGTACGAGCTCCTCGATCTAACGCTTCAGGAGATTCAGCGTCGGACGGCACCTCCTGTGAGGTTTGAAGCTCCGGAGGCCTCTACGGCCGAGCCTGTTTCCCGTGAGGAGTTGGCGTGGGGCGTGCTCCGCAGTACACGCGCGACGCATGCCGTCGTCCACGAAGCGTATTACGCCGGCGATCTCGGCCAGAAGGTCAGCGAGTGGCTGCGAGCACACGGCGCGAAAGAGATCGCCGTTTTCGGCGGCGATCACGTTTTCCGGATGCCATAGATCGACGTGCAAGGGCGAAGCAGGAACCATCCCACACACCTCTACCGTCAGTGACGCGCCGTTCTGGGCCGCGCCATGCCGGCGAACGCGGTAACGGACGAGCGCAAAACTGGCGCTAGCGAGCAAACGTGATCGGCGAACTGCGACCCTCGCCTGCCCCGTCTACGGCACTGACCGTGGCCTCATACGTCCCAGGCGCCAGCGCCGCGAGGAACGCGGTGCAATCCGCACTGATAACGCCCGAGCCGTCGGGGGCTGGCTTGCCGAGATCGGAAGAGGCCAACGGCGGCGCCGTATTGGGATCATCGCCGACGTTGAAGATGTCCAGCCGGTAACTCGTCACCAGCGTCGCATCGTCCGCCGAGGCTTGAAAAATCGCGAACCTTGGCGGACTCCCGACGGCCGCGACCGTGATCGTCACCGGAGCCG
>DATKHR010000391.1:0-18197 GCA_035510155.1 Vicinamibacterales bacterium | reverse complement strand
TCGGACCTGGGAGAACCAGCGGACGGCATCGCGTTGATTCGCGATGGGCTCCGGCGCTACGGCGCGGCGGGGAACGGCGTCCAACAAGTGTGGATGCACGTCATTCTCGCCGAGGCACAGTCGAAAGCAGGCGATTGGGATGACGCGTTGGCGACGATCGCGCGGACCAAGAACGTGGCAAGCGTGAACGGCGAGGGGCTGTTCGAGCCCGAGCTGTACCGCCTCGAAGGTGAGCTTCTCGTCGCGCGGGCGACGCGGGCTGCCGGGGCGTCGAGCGATGGCCGTGAGTCGGAGCTCGCGGCCGCCGAACACGCCATTCGAGAGGCGCTCGTTCTGTCACGCCGTCAGGGGGCGAAGATGCTCGAGCTGCGATCGCTCGTAAGCCTCCATCGCGTGCGCACAGCGGCGGGGGGCGCCGCGCAGGAAGCCGCCGAGCTGGCGAAGGTCTTCGCGTCGTTCACGGAAGGGTTCGACACTGCCGACCTCCGCGATGCGCGGGCCGCGCTCGACGTCGTCGGGAGGTAAACGACCGACCGAATCCGGGGTCCTACCAGTTGACCGCCAGACGGGCCAGCGCCCGGCGGCCCAGGATATCCCCGCCGAACATCTCGTAATGACGCTGGTCGAAGACGTTGCTGACGTTGACGCCGAGTTCCAGGCGTTTCGACAGGCCGTACGACGCATTGACATCCGAGACGTGGTAACTGGGGACCGGGCCGACGAACAGCCCGGATGCCCACGTGAAACTGTCGACCCAGCGATGGTGAAACGATACAGCTAGTCGCGGGCGTGTATACGTCGCGCCGAAGGTCACCCGATTCTTGGGGGCGTTCGGCTTCGGCTCGAGCCCGGGCTCTGCCTCGACGATCGTGAAGTCGAACCGCGTGTAGCTCGCGTCGACTGACCACCCGGCCGTCGGTCGGACGAGGCCGTCAACCTCGACGCCGCGGCTGGTCACGAGACCCACGTTGCCGAGCGAATACACGATCTGCGGATAACCGTTCGGCAAGTTCGTCAGGCCCGGAATGGCGCCGTTCACGGTCTTCTCGATGATCGCACGCACTGCGCCCGGCAACTCCGCGGGCGCACGGTAAGGAGGGAACGAAGGGTTGATGCCTGGCACGATGTCGCTGATGAAATCGCGCATGCTATTGCGGTAGACATCGACGCTGATGCGAGCGCGCGACGCCAGGCTGGCGACGTAGCCGACCTCGAGGCTCTTCACCTTTTCGACGTCCAGGTTCGGATTGCCAATGGCGTAGATCGGAACCGACGCAAAACCCAGAGACACGCCGCCGAGGATGGGCGCGAACGCCGCATCGATGGCGGAGAGATCCAATGGCGGCGCCAGTGGAAGATGGACGAACAGCTCATTGTAGTTCCCGACCTGGAAGCCGCGGTTGTAGCTGACGTGCAGGCTGTGATTGGGCGCCGGCACGTAGACCAGCGCGGCCTTGGGCGACCATTGCGCGGTATGCAGCGTGCTGTCGTCCCAGCGAAGAGCAGCGACCGCCTTCAGGTGCGAGGTCAGGTCGTAGTCGAGCTGCGCGTAGGCGGCCGGGGCCCTGGTCGTGACCGCGTGATCGTACAGCGTCTGCACGCCCGCATCATTCGCGCTGTCCGTGTGCTCTTGCAGATAGGACGTTCCGAAAACGACACGACCCTTTGCGCCGTCGAAGTACCGGTTCCCTTGGACTTCCGCCTTGAACTGCACGGTCCCGGTGATGATTTCTGTCGCCGCGAACAACGACTCGGTGTCGCCGTTCCGGGTATTGACGTACGCCTGGGCGGTCCAGTGAGTGTCGTTGAAGTTGACACGACTCCAGGATCGCTTCGAGTCGACGACGTTGAAGCGCCCGCCCTGCGAAAGGTAGGTTCCACCATCGCTCTGTGAGAACCCGCTCTCCAGCACCAGCTGGCGGCCGCTCTCGAAATACTTGTCGAAGCGTGCGTCCACCGACCTGGCCTTGGTGTCGCCGTGGGCCTCGGCGACTTCGAGCGGCAAGCCCGGATATTCGACCGTCTCGGTCCGCGACTGGGTAAAGCTGCCGCTCTGCGTGTAATTGGCCTGGAGTTTCGTGTACCAATCGTGACCGAGCGGCCCCGCCCATCGCACGTCGCCGATGAGCGAATCCAGCTCGCCCGTCGTGATGGTGGCACGTCCACCGGGGCTGCCGCGTGGCGACCGGGTCGTCATCGCAATCACACCATTGATGCTGTTCGCCCCGTAGAGCGCCGCCGCCGGCCCGCGTACGAACTCGACGCTTTCGAGCTCGGACTCCAGGAACCCGACGCTGATCCATTCCTGGTTCTTGTTCTCCGGCGCCGCGAGATCCCGACCGTCGAGGAGCACCTGCACGCGGCGCGAGAGCGTGCCGTTGAAACCGCGCGAGTTGAACTCGATATTGTAGATTCCGCTCTGCGTGTATTCCGCGCCCGCCGTGAACTCCAGGAGCGACGGAATCTGACCCGCCCCGCCTTCGAGGGCGATCGTCTTCTCGTCGACGACGGTAATCGCCGCTGGCGCCTTGAGCCGTTGCTCCTGGACCTTCGAGGCCGCGCTGACCGTACTGGTCATCGTGACGCGAAAATCGCGCTCCAGCACGTTCGCGAGGGTGACGGTCTGCTCTGCGGCCACGCGGACGTCAGCGTTGCGGGCCTCGAGCGCGCCCACGTTGACGATGACCATGTAGTCGCCCGGCGGCACGCGGCGGAACGCGAACGCGCCATTCTGATCGGTGTACTCGATCAGCCCCAATGGTTGCAGCGTGACGATCGCGCCGCCGATCCGGATCCCATCTTGGGATGCGACAGTTCCCTCGATACCACCGGTCGCCTGATCGGCGACAGGATCAGCGATAGGATTCGTTTGCTGGGCGGCGACGAGGCCCGGCAGGAGCAAGATCCACCACAATAACAATGCAGCGAACCGGGCTGACCGCGGGCCAAGCTCCGTCAGGAACGGCATGCGCCGGAGTATACGTGCGTCGGCATAACGAGAAACGAGACGGTGGAGGCTGAAACGATGCCATAACTACTCGCGCCCGTCCAGCAATGATTTTGCGCGGCTCGCGATTTGCCCCTGGGACACGCCTTTCGTATCGCGAGCACGTGCGCCCTCGGGCGGACGTTCGGCTTCGCATATGGGTTGGCTGATGACGGTGCGCCGTCAACGTAGAAACGGCGCGGCGGACTCAGTAACCGCTGACAGCCGATTGTGACCAAACTTTTCCGATTGATGGTTTCTTGCCGATGTTTCCAGCGTGCGATGCAGGTAGACGAGACGACGGGTAAACTGTTAAAACGTTTCACCGGAACTGGACAACAAGCTGGACAACACTGAGGAATGCCATGATTTGCTGAGCGTTTTTGGTAGACTTACAAGCTGAACGACACTCTCAAGCTGGTGCGTCTGCCAGTTCCGCCACTTCCGCGAGGACGAAGGATGGGATGCCGTTCACTTCGGCGGCTGCGCCGGCGCTGAAGACGTCGGAGCGCCAGAAGGCGCGGGAGTGCCGGGTGTTGTCGCCGGAGCCTCAGAGGTTGTAGCTGCCGGCTGCGTCGCGCTCCCGGTCGCCGGAGCCGGCGTACTGCCGCTCCGCATCGGCGTGACCGGCGCGGACGCCGGCTTCGCCGGAGCCGGGGTCCCGCTCAGCAGCGACCCCGAGCTGCCGCGTTGACCCACGATAGCGAGCGTCAACGCCCCCAGCATGAACAGCCCGGCCAGCACCGCGGTCGCTTTCGACAGCAACGTCGCCCCGGCGCGCGCACCGAACGCCGATTGGCTGCCGCCGCCGCCGAACGCCGCAGCCATGTCTCCCCTGCCCTGCTGCAACAGGACGACCGCCAGTAGCAGCAGGCAAATAATCACATACAGCGCCGAGAGCAAGTAGTAGAGCACCATGTTGTGTCCGAAACTCCGATTATAGCGCAGCCGGCCGGCTGCTGGTCACGATCGCCACAAAGCTCCGCACGTCCAAACTGGCGCCCCCGACGAGCGCGCCATCGACATCGGGCTCCGCGATCAGCTCGCGAATATTGTCGGGTTTGACGCTTCCCCCGTAGATAACATGGCAGCGATCGGCGGCGTCTCCGCCAAACCATTGACGTAAGCGCACTCGAATGTGCGCGTGAGCTTCGCCGGCCTGCGCCGCGGTCGCGTTGCGGCCGGTCCCGATCGCCCACACCGGCTCGTAAGCCACGACGAGGTCCGCTACCTGCTCGCTCGTGATGCGGTCGAGACCGTTTTTGATCTGTCGATCCAACACCGTGAACGTCTGGCTCGCTTCGCGCTCCTCGAGCGTTTCGCCGACACACATGATCGGCGTCAAGTTCGCGCCGACCGCCGCCGCAACCTTACGGTTGACGATCGCATCCGTCTCGCCGAATAGACGCCGCCGCTCAGAATGTCCAACGATTGCGTACTCCGCGCCCGCTTCTTTGACCATCACCGGCGAGACCTCGCCGGTGAACGCCCCCTCCTTTTCCCAGTACAGATCCTGGGCCGCAACCCCGATGTTCGCGTTGCGCGCCGCTTCCGCCACCGCATGCAGCGCGGTGAACGACGGTCCGACGACGATCTCGACGTCTGTTACATCCTTGAGCGCGCTCTTCAACTCTTTGACGAACACGACCGCTTCCTGAACGGTCTTGAACATCTTCCAGTTGCCGGCAATGAACGGTATGCGCATGCGAGAATCCCGGCGCTCCTCTCCCTGTCCCCCGATCCCCCTACCTGTCAGTGAGCGCCGCGACTCCTGGCAGCGTTCGTCCCCCCAGAAACTCGAGCGACGCGCCTCCACCGGTTGAAATGTGCGTGATGCGCTCCGCGAGACCGGCTTTCTTGATGGCTGCAATCGAGTCGCCGCCACCAACGATCGTCGTCCCCTCCACGGAGGCGACCGCGCGAGCCACCGCGTTGGTCCCCTTCGCAAAGTCTTCGATCTCGAAGACACCCATGGGCCCATTCCAGACCACCGTCTTTGCGCCACGGATCGCTGCAGCGTACGCTGCGATCGTGGCCGGCCCGATGTCAACGCCCATGCGATCGCCGATCGCTGGCGCGCCAGCCGATGAAGAGCTCGGCGATGATTCGACGGGCAACACCTCCTGTGGAGCGCCCGCCTCCAGGCGTTCGGTGACCACGTGATCCGTGGGGAGGAGGAGCCGGACATCACGGTCGCGCGCTTCCTTCTCCATTTTCCGTGCTTCATCGAGCTTGTCATCCTCGACGAGCGATCGGCCTATGGCAATGCCCCGCGCCTTGAAGAATGTATAGGCCATCGCGCCACCGATCAGGAGCTGGTCGACGAGCCCGTGACTGCGCGCCACCTCACCCGCTTGACGGACCTGACCCGAGCGCCCCCCTAGCATGTTGTCGATCACGTCGATCTTGTCCGACACCTTTGACCCGCCCATGATCGCGATAAACGGCCGCTCCGGCGCCTCGAGGACGTGCCCCAGATAGCGCAGCTCGTCTTCCATCAGCAATCCCGCCGCCGCCTGTGGAAGCCAATGCGTGATCCCCTCGACCGACGCGTGCGCGCGATGCGCCGCGCCGAACGCGTCATCGACGTACAAGTCCGCAAGCGACGCGAGTGCGGCCGAAAACTGCGGGTCGTTCTTCTCTTCTTCGGGGTGAAACCGCAGGTTCTCGAGCAGAACGACGCCGCCGCCCGATCCGTGCACGCGATTGATGATGCTCTTGACCTCCTCACCGACGCAGTCGCCTGCGAAGGCCACCGGTCGCCGGATGAGCTCGGCCAGCCTAGTCGAGACGGGCCGCAGGCTCAACTGCGGGTTGGGCTTACCCTTGGGACGTCCAAGGTGGCTTGCAACGATCGCCGTGGCGCCATGCGCCACGGCGTACTGGATCGTGGAGATAGATGCGCGAATGCGCGTGTCGTCGGCAATCGCCCCGTCCTTCAAGGGCACGTTGAAATCAACACGGATAAAGACGCGCTTGCGCACGGTGTCGAGGTCGGTAATCGAGAGCTTGGCCACGCTCTCAGAGCCCTTTCCTGGCCAGCAACCGCACCAGGTCCACGCAGCGGTTCGAATAGCCCCACTCGTTGTCGTACCAGGAAAGGACCTTCACGAAACTGCCGTCCATCACTTTCGTGTACGCAGCGTCGACGATGGACGAGGCCGCATTGCCCTTGAAGTCAACCGAAACCAATTCGTCCGTCGAGTACTCCAGGATGCCCTTCAGCGCGCCCTCTGCCGCCGCTCGCAGGGCGCCGTTGACCTGCTCGCCCGTCGTCGGCTTGCTCAACACCGCGACGAGGTCAACGACTGACACGTTCGGTGTAGGGACGCGCATCGCGAACCCATCGAGTTTGCCCTTCAGATCGGGCAACACTTCGCCAACTGCGGACGCCGCCCCGGTCGTTGTCGGAATCATCGACAGCGCCGCCGCTCGCGCCCGTCGAAGGTCTTTGTGCGGCAGGTCGAGCAGTTGCTGATCGTTGGTATACGAATGAATCGTCGTCATCCAACCGTGGATGATTCCGAAAGACTGATGGAGCACCTTGGCGACTGGAGCCAGGCAATTGGTGGTACACGATGCGTTCGAGATGATCTGGTGCTTCGCGGGGTCGTACTTGTCGTCGTTCACTCCCAGAACGACCGTGATATCGGGCCCTTTCGCCGGGGCCGTAATGACGACCTTCTTGGCGCCAGCGGCCAAGTGCTTCGCCGCCGCGTCGCGACTTGTGAAGAGGCCAGTCGACTCGAAGACAATGTCGACGCCGAGGTCCTTCCACGGCAGTTGCGCCGGATCCTTCACGGACAACACCTTGAATGTCTCTTCGTCGACCCGGATGGTGCCGTCGGTGTCGTTGGCCTTCACCTTGGCGTGCAGGTTGCCGAGGACTGAATCGTATTTCAGGAGGTGCGCAAGCGTGTGCGCGTTCGTCAGATCGTTCACGGCGACGAAGTCAATCCCCCGGTCGCCCAGAGCGGCCCGCATGATGTTTCGCCCGATTCGGCCAAACCCGTTGATACCCACACGTACGGCCATCGTGCCCTCCAGACAAACATTTCATTCTACAATATCCGCCTCGTGTACACCGTCTACAGCATCCTCTCGCTCGCGCTCTTTGTCGTCGTGTCGCCCTACTTTCTGTATCAGGCGATTCGGTATCAAAAATACGTCGGCAGCCTCCGCCAACGCCTCGGATTTCTCCCGATTACATTCAACATCGATGGCGAAGAGTCGATCTGGATTCATGCGGTCTCGGTCGGCGAGGCGCTGACCGCCCGGGCCCTCGCCGCGGATCTGAAGGCCCGGTATCCGCGGCTCCGACTTTTTGTCTCGACAACGACGATCGCGGGCCAGCAGGTCGCGCGCCGCAGTCTCCCTGACGCCGACGCCATCTTCTACTTCCCCTTCGATTGGGCGTTCATCGTCAGGCGCACGCTCACCCTGGTGCGCCCGCGTATGTTCATCATGATGGAGACTGAGATCTGGCCGAACGTTCTCCGCTTGTGCCGGAAGCTCGGCGTCAAGACGGTCGTCATCAACGGTCGAATCTCGTCTCGTTCGTATCCCAGGTACCGCTTGATTCGGCCGTTCTTCCGTCGTGTGTTGGCCGACATCGACTGGTTTTGCATGCAGAGCGACGAATCGGCGCGGCGCCTTCTCGATCTCGGTGCCGACCCGTCGAGCGTGACGGTCACAGGCAGCCTGAAGTTCGACTCGCTCGAGATCCCCGTCTCCCATTTGGTCGCGCGGGGCAAGCCGCGCGAGCGCGCGCTCCGCTTTTTCAGGGTGTCTCCGAGCCGTGCCGTCATCATCGCAGGCAGCACGATGAAAGGGGAGGAATCAGCGGTCCTGCGAGCCTTTGAGCGAATCAAATCGATGTCGCCGAGTGCGCTCCTGATCATTGCGCCGCGCGCGCCGGAGCGATTCGGCGAGGTGGAACGGCTTGCCAACGACGCGGGTTTCGTGAGCATGCGCCGTTCGGCTTTGCCCATCGATGCCGAGCCTCGAGCCGACGTCGTCGTGCTCGACTCGATTGGCGAGTTGGCCCAGCTCTATCAGTTGGCCACGGCGGTGTTCGTGGGCGGAAGCCTCGTCGACCACGGCGGCCACAACATCCTCGAGCCGGCGATCTTCGGAAAGCCAGTGGTATTCGGTCCCCACATGCAGAACTTCAAGGAGATCGCCGATGCCTTCCTGGCTCACGACGCAGCCATCCAGGTGCACTCGGATCGGGATCTTGACGAGACGTTGTTGACGCTCGTCCGGGATCCTGTCCGGCGCGCCAGCCTGGGCGCAGCAGCCCGTGCGCTCGTCGAGGCGAACCGTGGCGCGAAGAGCAAAACCCTCGAGATCATCGCGCACCTTCTCCCTCCTGGCGACGGGCGCGGCCGGGCCGTTGTGCGCCCCTTCCGCCCCAAGTGATCCCCAGCTTGAGCGCCGCTTACGGAGCCGTCGTCGCGTGGCGACGGGCGCTCTATGCGCGCGATCCGTCAAAGCGCCGCCGGCTCGCGCGCCCCGTGGTGAGCGTCGGCAACCTTGGCGTGGGTGGCAGCGGGAAGACGCCGGTGGTCGAGCATGTCGCGCGCCTCCTCCAAGACGGCGGTGAGCGCCCGGCCATCCTGACACGCGGCTACGCGCGGCGGATTCCCCACGACGGTGTGACGGTCGTTTCTGATCCGTCGGCTGTTCTGGCCGACCTCGATTCGGCAGGCGATGAGCCACTGATGCTGGCGCGCGCATTGCCGGGCATTCCGGTCCTCGTCGGGGCGAACCGGCATCTCTCGGGGGCGCTTGCCGAGCGACGATTCGGTGCCACCGTCCACGTGCTGGACGACGGTTTCCAGCACCTTCAGCTTGCCCGCGATCTCGATCTGCTGCTTGTGTCGGAAGAAGACCTCGCCGACCAACCCCTCCCGGTCGGACGCCTCCGAGAGCGGCTCGACGCGGCGGCCGTGGCCGATGCCGCGCTCGTGACGGCCGGATACGACACGGCAGCCGACCGCATCGGACGGGCGCTGCGGGTTCCGACCGTGTTTCGAGTGACTCGCGCGATCGCCCCCCCGCGGTCCATTATGGGTCCTCGCGAGTCTGTTGTCGTGCCGCCGGCGTCCCGTGTGTTCGCCGTGGCCGGGATCGCGCGACCGGATCGCTTTATGGCAGATATCGCGGCGGCGGGGTGGGAAGTCGCTGGCTCGATGACGTTTCGCGATCACTACCGGTTCAGCAGCCGCGATGTGACGCGCATTGTGGCCGCCGCCACATCGGCGCGTTCTTCAATCGTCCTCACGACCGAGAAGGACGCGGTGCGGCTCGCGGCCCTCGACCTTCGCGATCTCCCTTTTGCCTCGTTGCCGCTCGTGGTCGGCGTCGAGCCGGACGATCGTTTTCGCGCCTGGCTGCTCGATCGCGTTCGATCTGCTCGGTCCGCAATGTCGACCGGGTCGTCGAATGCGGCCTGTCAGAGTCGCCGCGCGGTCCCTCGAGTCCCAAATCGCGAACCCCGAATAACGCGCCCTGAGCCATGAGGCACCGCATCGAATATCTGCTCGTCCGGTTCTTGATGATGGTGATGCGTCGGACGCCTGTGTGGATGGCGCGCGCGATGGGTACCTGGCTCGGTTTGCTGTTCTACACGGTCGACGGCGCACATAGGCGCATCGCGCAGCGAAATATCGCCACGGCGTTCCCGTCCCGCTCGCTCCGTGAACAACGCGGCATCGCGCGCGGAGCTTTCGAGCATTTCGGGCGGCTCCTGTTCGAGCTCCTCGTTTTCAGCACGCTGTCGGATGAACAGATGTTGGCGCGCGTCGAGTTCGAAGGCGCTGATCGCACGCGCTCGGCGTACGCCCAGGGGAAGGGCGTGCTGTTTGTGACCGGCCATTTCGGCTGCTGGGAGCTGCACTCGCTGGCGCATGCGCTCGAGTTCGAGCCGATCGGCGTACTCGCCCGCGCATTGGACAATCCCAAGCTGAACGATCTGCTCGAGAGTATCCGGCAGCGGACCGGCAACTCGGTCATCTACCGCCGAGGCACCATTCGCCGCGTGATGCGAACTCTCGACGCGGGCCACGGTGTGGCGATTCTCATCGATCAACACATCGTCAGCCGCGATGCCATCTACGTCGACTTCTTCTCGCGGCCCGCAGCCACGACGTCATTGGTGGCGGCGCTCGCGTTGCGGACCGGCTCGCCGGTCGTGCCGGTCTTTGCGCTTCCGTTGGCGGGCGGCCGTTATCGCCTGATCTACGAGCATCCGGTCACGCCGCCGCCGCCCGATAATCCGGACGCTATCCGCGAATTCACCCAGCGCTGCACGGATGTGTTGGAGATGTACGTGCGCCGCAATCCCGACCTGTGGTTGTGGATGCACCGCCGCTGGCGTGAGGAGGAGCCGGCGAGCGAAAGCGTGCCGGGGATGTTCGTGAACGGCGAAGCGTAGGTCAGCAGCCCTCTGTCGCGCTCGCCGCGATCGGCATCCGCCACCCTGTGCCAAAGGCGCGATCCGTCACTTTCAGTCCTGGCGCGGCCTGCTTGCGTTTGAACTCCGCGAGACGAACTAGCCGAATCACCCGATCGACGGTCGCCTCGTCGAACCCGGCACGCACGATCTCTTTCGCCGACTGATGCCGTTCAATGTGCCGCTCGAGAATATCGTCGAGGACGTCGTACGGCGGCAGCGTGTCCTGATCTGTTTGATTCGGCCGCAGCTCGGCAGACGGCGCTTTGGTCAAGCTCGCGTCGGGAATGACCGATCGACCCGCCGTCTGGTTCCGCCACCGCGCAACCCGGTACACCATTGTCTTGGGGACGTCGGCGATCACCGCCAGCCCTCCCGACATGTCGCCATAGAGCGTGCAATAGCCAACCGAGAGCTCCGACTTGTTCCCTGTCGTCAACACCATGGCACCGTGGCTGTTGGACAACGCCATCAAGAGAACGCCGCGAATGCGCGCCTGCAGGTTTTCTTTCGCCACGCCGACGTCCTGATTGCTGAAGGCATCTGCAAGCACCACGTCGTATGCCCGCATGATGTTCTCGATCGGTAAGATCATCGTCTCGATGCCGAGATTGTCCGCCAGCTGCCGTGCGTCATCGACACTGCCTCGGCTGGAGAACGGCGACGGCATCAGCACGCCGAGCACGCGACCCGCCCCGACCGCTTCGGCGGCGATCGCAGCCGTCAACGCAGAATCGATGCCGCCCGAAAGGGCGATCACGACGTCACGAAAGCCGCACTTGCGGACGTAGTCACGCGTCCCGAGCACAAGCGCCCGCCAGATCTCGGACTCGATGGTAATGTCGCTCGGTGGCGCGATGCGCTTGCGTCCATCCAGGTCGCAGATGACCACATCGCTCTCAAATGAGCGACCGCGAGCTGTCGGCGCGCCGGTCGCGTCGAAGGCGCAGCTCCGCCCGTCGAAGACCAAATCGTCGTTCCCGCCGTATTGATTGACGTACACGAGCGGCACGCCGTGCCGGCGGGCCAGCGCGCCGAGCATTTCCTCCCGACGCGCGTGCTTCCCTGCGGTGAACGGCGATGCCGACAGGTTGACGATAGCATCGGCGCCCGCTCGGACGAGCTCCTCGATTGGATCATGGTGATATCGGCGGCGTTTCCAGAAATCGCGATCGTTCCAGATGTCTTCGCAGATCGTGATGCCGAGTCGGCGACCGCCGAGCTCGAGCGTTTGCGGGCCGTGGAACGGCTCGAAGTAGCGGTCTTCGTCGAACACGTCGTAGGTTGGAAGCAGCGCCTTCCGGAACCGCGATCCGACGGAGCCATCCTGCAAGAGAACGGCGCTGTTGAAGAGCGGTCGCCCCTCGTCTGACAAGTTGGGCTCGGGGAGACCGACAAGTACTGATGGCAATGCCCGCGCATCGCGCGCGAGCGCCTCGAGAAGTTCCCAGGCGCGCCCGACGAACCCACCGCTCAGCAGCAGATCACGAGGCAGATATCCGGTGAGTCCCAGCTCGGGCGTGACGGCGAGCGACGCTCCATGCGCGTGCGCCTCGACGAGCGCGTCGAGAATCAGGCGCGCGTTGCCCGCAAGATCCCCAACCGTCGGATCGATCTGGAGTAGGGCAATCTTCATTCAATAGAACGATACCTCAAGGTCATCGACCGAAGCACGTCGAGCTGACGCCCGCACATCCATCCGAAACGTCACAGCGAGGACGCGACGGATGATTTCGTCAATCGTGGTACGCTCGTTGTACATACGCATGACAACCGAGAGCAATGGGTTCGAGTAACCCATGGACGGTGTGCCACCCTGTCATACAGTCCGCCGGCTGGTCATCATCGCGCCCAATTGGCTGGGTGATGCGGTGATGGCGTTGCCCGCGATCGCCGACGTCAGACGCGCATTGCCCGGGGCGAGTGTGACTGTGGCGGCGCGGGCGTCCGTGGCGCCGCTCTTTGACATGGTCGCCGATGTCGATGTTTTGGATGCCGGCGTCTCTCTGATCGGTCAGCGGTTCGACGCTGCACTCCTCTTGCCGAACTCATTCCATGCCGCGCTCATGGCGCGTCGCGCCGGAATTCCGGAACGCTGGGGCTACCGGACGGACTGCCGCGGCTTCCTGCTCACTCGCGCCGTCCCCAGGGCAGGGCCGGCCCCCTTTGTGCGGCGCCGGCGCTTGGGAGGAGGGGCGCGAGCTCCCGTTCATCAGGCCGCCTACTACCAGCGCCTCGTCCGCGAGCTCGGTTTCGACAACGGTCCACCCGAACCGCACATCTCGGTTCCGCCACGCGTCACAACCGCGGCGGATGCGCTGCTCCTCGAGACCGGTTGGAACGGCTCTGCCCCGCTGGCTGCGATCGCGCCAGGCGCCGCCTACGGCAGCGCGAAACGATGGCCCCCTGATCGGTTCGCGTCGCTGGCTCATACGCTCGCGTATGACGGCGTCCAGACAGTCATCGTGGGCAGCCAGCCCGATCGCGGAACCGCTGACGAAGTCGTGCGTGCCTTTCACTCTCACTCCGCCACGCCGGAACGAGCGGTGCCCGCCCCGCTCGACCTCGTCGGACGCACCGATCTCCCGACCCTCGCCGGCGTCCTCGCGGCAAGCCGCGCGCTCGTCACAAACGACTCAGGCGCTATGCACCTGGCGGCGGCGATCGGCATACCAGTGACCGCACTGTTCGGCCCGACCGACGAGCGTGTAACGCGGCCGCTTGGGAGCGCGCATGCCGTCGTCATACACGAGACATGGTGCCGTCCCTGCATGCTTCGCGAATGTCCATTGAGCCACGAGTGCATGCGCGGCATCGAGGTCTCCCAGGTCCTGACCGCTGCGCGCCAACACCTGTGAGGCCCGCCATCTTCCTCGACCGCGACGGGACCATGATCGAAGACGCCGGCTATCTGACCCGCGCCGAGGACATCGCGTTCTTCCCCTGGACGGTCGATGCTGTCCGCGCTCTCAATCGCGCAGGCTTCATCATCGTGGTCGTCACCAACCAGTCCGCGATTGCACGCGGCCTCCTGACAGAAGCGGGGCTCGCTGAAATTCACGACCGCCTCGACGAACTGCTTCACGCTGGGCGCGCCAGCGTCGCGGCGTATTACTATTGTCCGCACCACCCTGATGGGCCCGTCGCGGCGTATGCCACGCAGTGCAACTGCCGCAAGCCGGCGTGCGGGCTGGTCGACCGCGCGGTGCGCGACCTCGATCTTGATCCGGCCCGCTCCGTTGTCGTCGGTGACAAATGGGTGGACGTCGGCTTGGCCCGCGCCGTCGGCGCCACCGCAGTGATGGTGCGCACCGGCTACGGTACTGCGGAGGAAGCCACGCCGCCTGCGGACCTCCGCGCAGACGCCATCGTCGACAACCTGGCCGCGGCCGCAAGCTGGATCCTGCAGAACCAGCCGCGAATAAGGAGCCACGAATAACGAGCCCGTATGCACATTGTCCGATCGGTCCATCCACTGCCCGGCGAATCCGAGCGCAAGGCGCGTCTCCTCGAGCTCGTCGATGGATTCTCCAATCGCGCGGTGCTGATCGTTGGCGACCTGATCGCTGACCAATTCATCTATGGCGAAGTCGCGCGCGTCTCGCGTGAAGCACCGGTGTTGATCTTGAAGTACGGCGCAACCGAGATGGTCGCTGGGGGAGCGGGGAATGCCGGCAACAATGTCGCCGCGCTCGGCGGGCAGGCCCACCTGGCCGGCCTCGCCGGCACAGATCCCGAAGGCAAACGTCTTCTGGCGAGCTTCCACCCACGTGTGGATCGTGCCCACGTGATCCGTTCGCGCGAGTACCCCACGCCCGTAAAGACGCGCATTTTGGCGGGGGGCGTTCACTCGGCAAAGCAGCAGGTCGTCCGGATCGACCGCGAAACGGGATGGCCGCTCGACGAAAGCGTCAGCCGCGCGCTCGCACAGAAAATCGGCCCGATGCTCGAGGGCTGCGACGCGGTGATCTTGTCCGACTATGGCTCTGGATTAGTCACGCCGTCGCTCGCGCGGACGATTCAGCGCGAGCTCATGCGTCGGCCGCGACGCCGGCCGGTCCCCGTGCTCGTGGATTCGCGATACCGCCTGCTCGAGTACAAAGGGCTGACGGCATGCGCGCCCAATCAGGCTGAAGTCGAGCAGGTCCTGGGCATTCGAATCAACGGTGATCCCCTGGTGCTCGAGCAGGCCGGGCGCCGTCTCCTGCGGCGCACCGGCATGCCCGCTGTGCTGGTCACGCGCGGCAGCCAGGGGATGGCGCTGTTCGAGCCCAAGCGGGAAACGAGTCACATTCCGATCTTCGGTTCCGACCAAGTCGCCGACGTGACGGGTGCCGGCGACACGGTGATTGCGACCTTTGGCCTCGCGCTCGCGGCAGGTGCGTCGTTCTTCGAGGCGGCGCGACTCGCGAATTATGCCGGCGGCCTTGTCGTCATGAAGCGCGGGACCGCAACCGTGACGGCCCAGGAGCTGTCGGACGCGATCGCGAACGATCACGACACGACCGTCGAAAGATGGCCGCCGGAAGGCAAGGCTCGGGAGAGAACGAGGTCATGATCTTGACCGAGGCCGAGCTGGTTGAAAGGCTTGCGCGCGATCGAGCCGCCGGGCGGACGATCGCCTTCGCGAACGGCTGCTTCGATTTGCTCCACGTCGGCCATGTGCGCTACCTGAAAGCCGCGGCTGAGCAAGCGGATCGATTGGTGGTGGCCGTCAACGACGATCGATCGGTCGCGTCACTCAAGGGCGCCAGTCAGCCGGTTCTTCCGGCAGCCGACCGGGCCGAGCTGGTCGCTGCGATCCGAGGCATCGACTACGTCGTCATCTTCAACGACCCGACCGTCGCGCGTCTCCTGACGCTGATCGAGCCAGACGTCCACTGCAAGGGCACCGACTACACCGTCGATACAGTTCCCGAGCGGGACGTGGTCCGCGCGTACGGCGGCCGGGTCGCAATTGTCGGCGACCCCAAGACTCATGCCACGCGCGACCTGCTCGAACGTGTGCGCCATCGGCAATGACCGCAGCCCCGAGCGCCAACCCCGTTACCCGGCGAGCCGTCGGCAATGAAACCATCAGCCATGAGCGTCGGCCATGACTCGGGCGTTGATTGTCCGCCTTGGGGCTCTTGGCGACATTGTCCACGCGATCCCCGTTGCTGCGGCCATCCGGCGCGCCTTTCCGGCGGCGCGGATCGATTGGCTGGTCAGCGCCAAGCATCGCGAGATCCTCGACCTCGTGCCAGCGATCGATCGGCGACTGGTCATCAACGATCGGGAGGGGGCCGGCACGACATTCCTGACGTCCGTCAAGGAGCTCCGGCGGAACCGCTATGACATCGCCATCGATCTGCAGGGCTTGATCAAGTCAGCCCTGTTGGCGAGAAGCTCGGGCGCTCCTCGCGTCATCGGTTTTTCCACGAGCTATGCTCGCGAAGCGGCCGCGCGGCTCTTCTATACCGAGACACACAATCCAGGCCGAGGCGGTCTCTACGATCCCCGAGAGACACGGCACGTCGTCGAGATCAACCTTGGGCTCCTCGAGCGGATCGGCATCCCGGTTGCCAAACCCGAATTTCCAATCAAGGCGGTCGACTCACCGTTGGCACGTCATGCCGCTGATCGCACAGGCGGTCAATACGCTCTCCTCAACCCGGGCGCCGCATGGCCGAACAAACGATGGCCGCCCGAGCGGATGGGAGCTGTGGCTGCCGCGCTTCGCGACCGTCATGGGTTGATGTCAGTCATCCTCTGGGGCCCCGGCGAAGAACCGCTCGCCCGGGAGGCCGTGGCGGCATCGTCCGGCGCGGCGATCACAATCGACAACACCACGATCGCGGATGTCGTTGCGCTGGCGCGTGGCGCGGCCGTTATGGTCTCCGGCGATACCGGTCCCACGCACATCGCCGCCGCCGTCGGTACGCCGCTCGTTGGCATTTACGGCCCGACGCGCGCGGTGCGCAACGGCCCCATGGCGCCGCAGGACATCACCGTGTCGCGCGATGCGATCTGTCAGTGTCACCATTTGCGTCGATGTAAGCTCGATCGGATGTGCCTGCTCGATATCGAAGTCTTGGACGTCGTCTCGGCGGTTGAGCGTCGCCTGGCGGCCGGATCCGTTCGTGCCTGAGCCGGCGGTATCTGCCATGGAACTTCTCGCCCGCTTCCGCGTCGCGCTCGGCTGGGTGTTCGCCCCGCTGATCCTCATTCTCGCGAACCCATCATTCGAGTCGATCGTCGTGGGCACCATGGTCGCGCTGATCGGTGAGGCCTTTCGCATCTGGGCGGCCGGACACTTGAATAAGTCGCGGGAGGTGACCTCGTCCGGACCGTATCGGTACTTCGCCCATCCGCTGTACGTCGGGTCGTCGGTAATGGGCGCCGGTCTCGCGATTGCGTCCGCCAACCCCATCGCGGCCGGGCTGATCGTGTTGTACCTCTTCGTCACCCTGCGCGCAGCCATCCGAAACGAAGAGGCATTCCTCCGTCGCGCCTTCGGCGATCGGTACGTTCGCTACCGCAGCCATCGCGTCGTCCCAGGGAACCCTGAAGTCGCTGCCGTTGACGTCGAGCGGCGATTCAGTATCGGGCAGGCCGTTGCGAACCGCGAGCACCGCGCGCTCGCCGGCCTTGTCGCGGCGATGTTGCTGCTCGTCCTGAAGGCAACGTATAATGGAGCGTTTTGGCGGGCAGCCGGACCGTAGACTGAGCAAGTAAGGATAGACAAGAAAAGTCGGGCGGTTAGCTCAGTGGTAGAGCACCGGCTTTACACGCCGGCTGCCACAGGTTCGAATCCTGTACCGCCCAAATCACGATGACGAGCCAGATCACGACGGCGCGTGCTCGTGACCAACATTGGGGTCGTAGTTCAGTTGGCTAGAACGCCGGCCTGTCACGCCGGAGGCCGCGGGTTCGAGTCCCGTCGACCCCGCCAACTTTTCCTCGTAAAAATGCGACATTGAACCCGTCCCGAGCGCTGCTTGGGCGGGTACTATGCCCGTCGCTATGCCCGCCGCCTCGTCGAGTTGACACGCCGCGCGCCTAAGATCGCTGGCGCTCACAATGGCGTAGCGGCGATAGATCGCCTCTGTCTTGTGGCCCACCATTTCCATCGCCACCTGTCGCGGTATGCCCGCGCGCTTCAAATTCGGGACGGCGGTACGCCGAAAATCGTGCGGAATCCGACCGGGGCAACCGGCTTGTTGGCAGGCTCGGTGGCACACCTTCCGAAACGTCCGAATGCGTGAGCCGTCGGGACGATGAAACACCCATGGCGTGATAATGCCCTGGCGCTGGAGGGCGCGCGCAGCCTCGCGCTGGGCAAACAGCACCGCCTCGAGCTCCAAGGTGAAGGGGAACACCCGGCCCTCGTCGTTCTTCGTCGTACCAGGATTGAGGCGCACCGTGCGTCCCAGAAAGTCGACCTGGCTCGACTGCAAGCCAGTGACCTCGCTCAGGCGCCAGCCCATGATGTACATGGCCCTCACGAGGCCCCGATAGATGGCGGGGAGGTACGCGCGGACGCGGTCGAACTGCTCCGGCTCGAAGAACCCCGCTCGGGAGGTTCGCCGGCTCGGTGAATCCGACGTCAGTGGCGATCAACGCCGATGTTCTTACGTTCTGGTTCGCCGTCCGTCCCATATTCGACTGTGCTGGTTATCCAGTTGACGCAGGTAACCCCTATATGTGGTGTGGGGGCCGTGGAGAAGTTTGTCGCCGATCCTGCGGGACCAGCCAGCGAGCTGCTGCCTCGGG
>DATKHR010000390.1:0-1553 GCA_035510155.1 Vicinamibacterales bacterium | reverse complement strand
CCAGGACACGAAGCCTGCGTGGCGCCATAGAGCAACGACCGAACGGGCGCGGGGCCCGCGATGACGCCGTATAATTTGCGGACTGGGCATGATCCGGATTCTGATAACCAACGACGACGGCCACCGTTCCGACGGGTTGCGCGTCCTTTCGGAAGCCTTCAGGCCGATCGGCGAGGTGACCATCGTGGCGCCGACCGAAGAGGCCAGCGCGATTGGCCACGCGCTGACGCTGCGGCACCCGCTTCGACTCGAAACGATCGGCGAACACGTCTTCGCGGTCGACGGCACGCCGACCGACTGCGTCAACATCGCTATCACTCAGGTGTTTAAGGGGCTGCCAGACCTCGTCGTTTCCGGCATCAACAAAGGTTGGAATCTGGGCGACGATGTCACCTATTCGGGGACCGTGTCGGGAGCGCTCGAGGGGGCCCTTCTGGGAGTGCCGGCGATTGCGGTGTCGATTCGGGCAACGCGCGGCCCCTACGACTTCAGCTATGCGGCGCGCGCCGCCGCCGCGATGGGGGAGGCGATGCTCAAGCGGCCGTTGCCCCTTCGGACGTTTCTGAACATTAATGTCCCGAAAGGGGAGCCCAAGGGGTATCGTGTCACTGTGCAAGCCAAACGGAATCACGTGACGTCGGTTGCCGAGCGCCACGATCCGAAGGGACGCCCTTATTACTGGATTGAGGAAGGCCAGAACGACTGGGAGCCTCATGACCGGTCGGACTACCAGGCGGTCCGGGATGGTTACGTCTCGATTACGCCCCTGCAGCCGGACTTGACGGCCTACAGTGCGCTGGGAATGGTCGAGGAGCTCACGTTCGCGGACTCGTCCGCACGTTGAATCTGGGGCAGCGGGCCCTCAAGGCGTCGGGGACGGAACCGGACGCCCAAGCATTCGAGGGGGTAGAACCCCGGAGGTGACGATGTCACGAGCGATTGTCATCGCGGTGCTGGTCGCAGGCACGGCACACGTGGCCGCACAGTCGGGTGCGACCAACGGTGAGTGGCGCACCTACGGCGGCGATCTGGGCAACACGCGCTACTCACCGCTTGACCAGATCAACGCCGCCAATTTCAGCACGCTCGAAGTGGCCTGGCGGTTCAAAACCGACAAGCTCGGGCCGCGTCCGGAATTCCAGTTCGAATCCACGCCGCTCATGGCCGGCGGCATTGTCTATTCAACGGCCGGCACGCGGCGCGCCGTCGTCGCCCTCGACGCGACGACGGGAGAAATGATCTGGATGCACAGCGAGCGTGAAGGCGCGCGAGGCGCCGCCGCCCCGCGGCAGCTGTCGGGACGTGGTCTCGCGTATTGGGCGGGAGACCCAGGCGGGAACAATGCTGCGCGGATCTTGTACGTCACGGCGGGCTACCGGCTCATTGCGCTCGACGCGAAAACGGGCGTTCCGGTCTCCGGGTTCGGCACCAACGGCGTCGTCGATCTCAAGAAGGATGATGATCAGGAAATCGATCCAATCACGGGCGACGTCGGCCTGCACGCCACGCCCGTCGTCGCGAAGGACGTGGTGATTGTCGGCGCGGCGCACCGA
>DATKHR010000389.1:0-6714 GCA_035510155.1 Vicinamibacterales bacterium | reverse complement strand
TCCTCGAGGATGAGCACGATGGCACTCGCCGCGGTCATGACTTCCAGCGCTTCGCAGAATTCACGCACCATGCGTTCACGAGTGGCGCCGAGAATCTCTCGCTGCAGCGCGGCTTTCTGGTCCCGTCGGACGAGGGCCGGGAATTGAACCATCCACGTGGGCGCGTGCGTCTGCAACGTGTTCACGACGTGCGCGCCGGCTGGTCCGCGCGCGAGCTTCCCGAGCGCTTCGAGCACTGGGTAATACGGTTCCTTGCCGCCGAAGCCCTCGACCGATTGTCCGCGCGCCACACGCAGGGCTGGAACGCCAGACGCGGTTCGCTGAAAGACATCCATCAGACTCGTCTTTCCAATCCCCGCTTCGCCGACTACAAACACAACCTGCCGGCGACTGTCGAGCGCGCGCGACAGGTAGCCGTCGAGCTCGGCCAACGCGGCGGCCCGCCCCACGATGCGCGTGGCGGATGGGTCTCGGGCCCCAAGACTCGGCGTACTCTCGTCGGTCACGGGCGCGATGAACTCCCAGCCGCGCTTGGGAAAGGTCTGGATGAACGCAGGAGCCTCTGCGCGATCACCAAGGATGCGCCGGATCTCCAGGATGTATTGCCGGAGCACCTCCGCCTGTACAAACGTGTCGGGCCAGATGGCCCCCAGCAGTTCGTCGGGGGTCACCAGGCGTCCCGCGTGTGTCACGAGATATTGGAGAACCGCGTACGGCTTTGGCTTCAACGACAGGCGTGTGCCCTCGCGCCAAATGCACTGATTCACGCTGTCCAGACGGAACGGCCCAAAAGCCCACATCGCTCGACCTGCCCCCCGTTCTGACAAGACGAATGGCCGCGAACGCGAACGCCTCCGGGATGTTAGTGGCCCCTGCGACTCCGTGCAACCGCAACTGAATGGCGCCGATTCTGATCGAGACGCCGCCAATACGAATTTGACAGAAATTAGACGCGGGTTTCACGCGCCATCTCCGGGGGTGGACTTACGCTGGCTTCTCCATGCGAGACGCGTTCGTGCTCCGGTTCACTCCTGACACCCAGCCTCTGCAGCACGGGTTCGCCGGTTGGATCGAAGAAGTCGATACAGGTCGTGAGTTCCACTTCAAGTCTGGTGACGAATTACTCGCCTATCTCGCGGGATGCCTCGGCGAAGCGCGGGAACGCGCTCGCCGGGCTCCCGACAGCAGCGGCAACGAGTCCTGAACAGAAACGCACCATGAGTCACGATGACCTGAAGGCGCCCCGCTGGACTGATTTGGTCCCAGCGCTCACAGCTCGCATGCCCGTTTGTCGCTCGGTACTGATCCGTTTCGAGCTCCCATGCGCGGTCGCCACGTTCTGCGGGTTTCTCTTCACAGCTGCCGCGTGTGGTCAGGACTTCCAATGGTGGAGTGAATTCGATCTCGAGGGTTCGACGCGAACCGTTGACGTTGTCGCACCTTTTCTCGCGCGCGTTGATCCGAGCAGTCCGAGTTTTCAACTCGTGGCCACTGGCGTAACCACCGACGTGCGATTGTCACGGCTCTTCACATTGACGGGCGGCTACGTGTTTGCGGACCTCCCCCAGCGTGCTCACCTCCACGTCCATATCCCGCTGGCGGCCGTCTCCACAACCATTCGAGTCCGGCGGCTCGTGATGGCCGATCGCAATCGAGTCGAGCAGCTCGTTGGTCTTGGAGCCTCACCTGTCCGATTTCGGAATCGCATAGTCATCGACCTCGCACTCGGCGAGGAAGGAAGCTGGCATATGTTCGGCGGTGATGAAGTCTTTTTCGACGTGGCCACGTCGAGGTGGAGTCAGAATCGTTTTCAAGTTGGAGGCCGGACCCGACTGAGCCCGGGCGTATCCCTCGATTTCTTCTACCTCCGCCGAACTCTGAGCGGTGTAGCCCCCGATACACACGTCTTGGGAACTACAGTGAGAGTCATGCTGAGACCGTTCCACGAGGAGGAGAGATGACCAGTCAATCTTCGGCCATTGCAACCATCGCTGCGATGATCACGCCGGCGTTGCTCATCCTCGCCTCTGCGTCGCTGGTGGGGTCTGCGCTCATGCGGATGGCACGGGTCGTCGATCGCGCGCGGGTCCTCGCGACGAGCGTTCACGAAGGGACATGGGAAAGGTTCGGCGCGACGCCAGACATGCTCCGCGCGTGGTTTGATCGTCACGCGCGTCGAGCCCGCTACGCGGAGCAATCGATCGCCCTGCTGTTTGTCGCCGTCGTGGTCTTCATCACCACGTGCCTCTCGATTGTGCTCGATCGGGCCGCCGGTGAATCGTTAGCGTGGTTGCCGGTCTCCCTCGCGATTCTTGGGACGTTGCTCCTTCTTGCCGGGGGCGTCTCGATGGTCGCGGAGTCGCGACTGAGCGGCAGACAAGTCGAAGAAGAGATTCGCCACGCGCTGACGCGATTGGAGGAGAAAAGAGCATGAAGTATACGCCACTCGATCCAAAGAACGCCGTGATTCTGTTTGCCGATCTGCAAGCTGGGATCATCGAACTCGCGGTGACGAATGATCCCATTCGCCTGCGACGTGGCGTGGGGGCGCTCGCCAAGCTGGCTCGCCTGTTCGAGATTCCCGTGGTCGTGACAACGGCTCCAGCCGAAGGCGGCCCGCGCGTCACACCGGAGATCGCCGCCGCGCTTGGGGAGTTGCCGCACCACGTGCGAACGACAACGGATGCCTTCACGCACTCGCCGACTCGTGACGCGATCACGCAGACCGGCCGCAAAACGCTCCTGGTGGCTGGGGTCGCGACCGAAGTCATTGTGCAGCACTCGTCACTGTCGGCGGCCGCGCATGGGTTTGACGTTCAGGTCATCATCGACGCATGTGGTGGACTCTCGGCTCGCACGGAAGAGGCGGCCGTGCGTCGTCTCACACAGAGCGGAGTAGTGACGGCTTCAATCGCTTCGATCGCTGGCCAGCTCGCCGGCGATTTCACGACAAAGCTCGGCGGCGAGGCGCTCAGTGTGTTGTACGAAGCCGTTTCAGGGTGACCGAGACGGTATTGGCTTTCAGAGAATTTCCTCGATGGCGTGAACCGGCCCGTCGGGTCGGATCTCTCCGATGCCCACGGAAAGCAAGCGATTGAGAAACGCGTACTTCTCCGAAGCCGTCTCGAAGCGCGGCAGCGTGCGAAAGTAATGGTTGACATCGTCGCGCACGCCGGTGAATGTCATGTGAATCAAGGCGCCGTCATCGGTCTCGAGCGTGACCCGCAGATCGACCGCACACGTCCCGTCGGCGTTGGCCGTGACCCAGTCTCCGCCGCCAGCGAGCACCTTGCCGCGAAGGCGCTCGCCCTCGAACGAGCCACCAATGACGGGGAAGATGGACAGCTTGCCGTGCGGCGTCGAGCCGATCTCCTCGGTCTCAGAAGTCACGAGGCGCAGCAGCATGAGGGGACGCGATTCCATGGCCTTGTGCCTCAGAGCAGCTCGTGAATGGTGTAGATCGGACCGTCCGGGCGTCGGTCGCCGCTCGCCACTGCGACAAGGCGATTCAAGAACGTGTACGCGGGGTGTCCGGTCTCGAACCGCGGCGTCGTGCGAAAGTAATACGTTGCCGGGTCCACGGTCTCGCCGCGTCCCAGAGCGGCGATGACGTCGGGCGGCCCGTGACGCAAGCCAAAGGATCGCATCGAGATGAGCGCACCATCGTCGGTCCGAAGCGTTGCCCGAAGGTCCATTTCAAGGACCCCGTCGGCTCGGAGGAGGAGCCAGTCGGCGCTCCCGCCGGGCAACACGGTGCCGCGAAGACGGGGTCCCTCGAAGGTCCCGCCGCCGATCGGTGCGGTCCGGCGCGTGCCGAGCGGCACGGCGCCCACGTTCTGCGCGGGGGCGACCTTCACGCGCAGCATCATGAGGAGACGCGTGTTCATGCTTTAACCGAGAGTTCCAGTGATGAGCTGTGCGGGTGACCTCAAATCGGATCAAGTGTAACGCCGAGCCTCACGATGATGAACGAGGACGGAAGGCTTGCGTCCGACGTGTTGCCGTGCCAAGCTTCGGCCCGGTGATCAGGCGCTTGCGCCGAAGGCGGAGCCGGCGATGGTCGGAGAGGAGGCGCGATGCTGTACACACGACGTGAGCTCGTCAAACTTGCCGCCGTTGCGATCCCGGCGGTGAGAGGGCTCGTCGATCGGCCGAATTCGAAAGTTGCGGGCGTGCAGATCGGATTGAACGTCCCGTACGACTTCGGCGGCCGCACGATGGACGGCGATGAGATTCTGCGTCGGTGTCTGCAGCTCGGGGTGAGCGCGGTCGAACTTCGATCGCAGCCGGTGGAGGAGTTCGCCGGCGGGCGTCCGGCGTCGATGGACAAGGCGGCGGCGTTCCGGAAGAAATATGAGGACGCCGGTGTCCGGATTGAGATCGTGAAGTTCGATGACGTCTACAAGCAGACCGATCCGACGATCGACTACTTCTTTGAGTTGACACGCGCGCTCGGCGCGCATGCGATGTCGTGCGAGATCTCGCTCGACGACACGAAACGGCTCGGTCGCTTTGCCGACAAGCATCAGATCATGGTGGGCTATCACGGCCACACCGAGACGACGCCGCAGATGTGGGAGACAGCGTTCAGCTACGCACGATACAACGGCGCGAACGTCGATCTCGGCCACTTCATCGCCGGCAACAACGCGTCGCCGATTCCGTTCATCTCCGAGCATCACGACCGCGTCACGCACGTGCATGTCAAGGATCGGAAGCTGCAGAATGGACCGAACGTGCCGTTCGGTGAGGGCGACACGCCGATCGTCGAGACGCTGCGCCTTATCCGAGACAAGAAGTGGAACATCCAGGCGACGATCGAGTTCGAGTATCCAGTGCCCTCCGGATCCGATCGCATGACCGAGATCGCGAAGTGCGTCCAGTACTGCCGCAAAGCCCTGGCATGATCCGAGCCGTCGGCGTTGTCGCGATCGCCGTGACGCTGGCGGCGCAGGCGGCCTTCGCACAGCGGGCGCACGTGCAGGTCGGCTACTGCACGTCGCTCAAGAACCTCGCTGCGGCAAAAGCCGGCGGCTTCGACTACGCTGAGCTTGGCACGACGGAGATCGCAGGCCTCGCTGAAGCCGATTTCGAGCAAGCGGCGCGGGACGTTGCGCAGATCGGACTTCCGACGCCGGTCGCGAATCTGTTCCTTCCGGCGACACTGAAAGTCACCGGACCGGCGATCGACCGGGACCAGCAGATCGCGTATGTCACGAAGGCGTTCGATCGCCTGTCGCGCCTGGGCGTGCGCACGGTGGTGTTCGGCAGCGGCGGCGCTCGACGAGTCCCGGACGGGTTCCCGCGAGACGACGCGTTTCGCCAGCTCGTCGACTTCGGCAAGCGCTCGGCGCTGATGGCCCGAGAACACGGCATCACCCTTGCGATCGAGCCGCTGCGGCGCGAGGAAACAAATATCATTAACTCGGCCGCCGAAGGCCTGCAGCTCGTCGAGGCGATCGGCGATCCGAATTTTCAGCTGATGATCGATTTCTATCACCTCGCCAGCGAGCGCGAGGATCCCGGGATTATCGTTCACGCGCGCGAGCACTTGCGGCATCTGCACATCGCGAATCCGAAAGGCCGGGTGTTTCCGCTGTCGTTCGAGGAGTTCGACTACGAGCCGTTCTTCGCGGCTCTTCGTACGATTGGGTACGATCGAAGGATCAGCGTCGAGGCGTCAACGCGGGATCTGCAATCGGATGCGCCTCGCGCGATAACGCTGCTGCGGCGAGCTTTTTGAAATCTCCCGACGTTGGACAATTCGCCTCACGATATCTTCAGGCGTACAGCCATCGCGCAACGTCGAAATTGTGCTCGAAATAATCCGGCGGCGGGGCGGCCGGCGTGTTACGGACGAATAACGGCACCTCGGTTTCGTACCGAGATCCATGACTTCGGTAGGTTGGGGAAAGCGTTTCGCTTTCCACATCGAGATCGCCGAAGACCGTTTCGCGATCGGCAAACACCACAAGATCCCCAATGCGATCGGGCATGAGATGGTACATACGCGCCGCATCGGTGCGGGGCAAAACCTGCTCCACACCTGGCAACCGGGACAGAGCCGCGGCAACGTGATCCGCGTCCCCGGGCCGATTGAGATATACCCAACTGGTCCCACCGAATCCTTGATGGTGCTGGAGGTACCGATCGCGCTCGGCGGAGATCGCGACGCGCAGGCGCACTCCGCGGTTGCGACACGCCTTGGCCAGATCCCAGCAGCGGCTCTTGTGGTGCATGCCGTGGTCGGCCGTCAACAGGAACGCCGCGTCGGGAGCGACTGAAACGGCTTCGGCAATCAGGGCATCAAGGCGCGCGAGATGGTCCTTCGATTCCGGTGCGTCAGGCGGCCAGGCATGCATCGGATAATCAGTCGTGTGGATGTAGACGCACGCAAGATCGCGACGCCGATCCAGGAGATCGATTGCGGCTCGCAGCAGCCAATAGTTGATCTCGCGACTGTAAATGTCTGGGGCCGGGCCCAGCCGTGCGATCCATTCAGGCGCCGGGGTTTCCGCCGTGAGGACCACTTCCGCACCGCGCGCCAGGAGCGTTGTCGTTTTTTTCTTGCTCGAGAGGAGCGCCGATTTCACGCCGTGCCGGGCCGCCCGTTCAAACAGCGTCGGTGCCAGAAGGAGGTCTGCGCTCTCCATGTACTCCTCGCGGCCTGCACGTTGGTCCCAGTAAGTATTGCCCGTGATGCCGTGGGTCGAG
>DATKHR010000388.1:0-2143 GCA_035510155.1 Vicinamibacterales bacterium | reverse complement strand
GATCGTGACGGCCATCTGCGTGAGCACGAGCGCCCGAACTGGCTTTAACGTGAGCTCAACGTTTGGGCTGGCGGCTCCGCCGTGCATTCCGCTGCGGAAACGCAACCGCGCGGCCGAGCCGCTAACTCCTTCGCTCCAACGGCAAGCGCGTCGCGGCGGTCCTCATAAATCGCCGTGAACACGCCGTGGGAAATCTCCAGCGCCGACGCGCGTCCGGTCGGCGTGTAGGCTGGCTGCATGCCTGTGTCGATCTGCATGACCGTGCCGCCGAATCGCACGCTGATCCGACCTTCCTGTACAACGGTATGGCCGATAACGATCATCCTAGCCTGCTGCTTCGACAGAATGTCGGAAACCTCCGGCGCGAAAGTCTCGGGCTGTTGCGCGAGGCCGCGGTACCACAACGGGCCGTCCTCGCGCGCCGTTAGCGTTTTGAGCGGGGCCGCGCGCGTCTTGTCGAGATTGACCGTCAGGTCCTGACGCACGGTGTCATTGATGACGCTGCACGAGAGTCCCTCGACAGCCGGACTGATGCCGCCGTGAACAAAGAGCACACCGTTGATCTTGACGACCGCTGGCAGCGTGCGGAGCCACTTACCGTACACGCCCTCGCGGCCGAAGGCGAGGCGCATCTCGACCAGCCCGAGCGCCGTCTCCTTGAGCACCTGATCGCGCGCGCCTGGCGGAACGGTTTCAACGAATCGTTGTCTGATCGCTTCCGAATCCGTCGTCACAAACGCGGCATATTCTCCGGGCACCACAAACCGGAGATCTCCGAGCATCCTCGCCACCTCGTGGTTACCGAGCAGCATGTGAACTTGACCTCCCGCCCGCGGGGCGTCGCCTTCGAGCCGCCGCAATAGATCGAGCGCTTTGCGGGAGTCTGGTCCACGGTCGACGACGTCGCCCAACTGCACGAGATGCGTCTTTCCCGCCGTCCACTGTAACCGCTCATCGATGATCTCGGCGGAACGTAGGATGGCCACGAACCGGTCGTAGGCACCGTGCACGTCGCCGACCGCCACGATCCGCTCAACGCCGTCGATCTCGCAAGGTTGCGTGGCGGCGACGATATGTGGGACGCCCCTCGGCGCAGCCAACACGAGGAGCGCGATGGCGACGGCGTACGACCGGCGGAGGTGTTTCAGCATCCCGCAACTCTACGGGACTTTTCGGAAATCTGATCGATTACTTTTTCACGATCTCATACCTGGAGGCCAGAGCGTGACCGGGGCCTCAGATGGATGAGGAACTTGTTAGCGAGACCGCATTGAACCACTCGCACATTGACCAGATTCACGGCCTCGACGAAGCCAACGGCAGGCAGTTCCTCGTCCTCAAACTCGTCGACATAAGAGCCTGAACAAACCGATCGCGGGCGGTGGTGCGTGCCAAACCCGTCGGGTTCGCGTAGAATGCCGTCCCATCGGCACACTTCCAATGATGATCGGAGGCTGAGATGAGAACCACACTGTTCGCGATCCCGCTGCTTTTCCTTTCCATGGTTGCCTGGCCGGCTGGCTCGTCGGGAGCCGCCCAGTCCAAGGACCAGTTTCTGTCCAATGCGACCGTGAAATCGGTGTCGGGCACCTCGGTCA
This sequence comes from Vicinamibacterales bacterium, assembly GCA_035510155.1. Taxonomy (GTDB): domain Bacteria; phylum Acidobacteriota; class Vicinamibacteria; order Vicinamibacterales; family CAVVIG01; genus DATKHR01. The sequence goes on along the minus strand of DATKHR010000388.1, from coordinate 545 downwards.
CGGTGACGGCAGACGGAAAGGACACCACATTCTCTGTCGACGCGAAGACGAAGGTGGTAGGGAAAGGCATGGGCACGAAGAGCAAGGCCAAGGGCGGCAAGCCAACTATCGTCGACCTGCTGAAAGAAGGCGACCGTGTGGCGGTCACCTATCATGAAATGGGGGCAACGATGCACGCATCGAGGATTGAAGTGACTGCAGCGGGCACGACTCGATAATGCTGGTCGCCTGCGGGCGCGGCTGAACGGAGGAGCAGCAGAAAGCCGGACTGTCCACCTTCATCAGCTTGCTAAGATCGTCTGGGCCACAAGTCCAAACTCCCGACGATCCGCGAGCGAGGAGCTGCGACCGCCGACGAACGTCGCGATGCTTCACTGTCCAAACGCCCACGCCACCATCAGGGGGAACTCTTCTTGCCAGAACGCGCCGCCGTGCGACCCCGGCCGCTCGGTCATGACAACGTCCGCGCCTGCATCGCGCAGCGCGTCCGCCCACCGAGTCGCGTTCTCAAGGAAAAACGGCTCCGCCGTGCCTGCGACGAGGTA
>DATKHR010000387.1:0-12065 GCA_035510155.1 Vicinamibacterales bacterium | reverse complement strand
CGTCGAAACGGATCGCGGCGTCTGCATGTCGAGCGAGCCGCTGCAGCGCGAGCCCGTCGAGGTACTGCCACTCGAAGGTCGTCGGCGCCAATGCCTGTGCCCGCGCATACGTCTCGTGCGCCGCACCCCATTGATTCCATGCGTGCAGCGCCCGCGCGAGCGCGCCCACCGCCTGCACGTCTGTCGGTCGCGAAATGGCGGTCTCATAGGGGCGCGCCAGAACATCACGTGCCTCGGGTGGGAAGGAGTCGAGGGGCAGGCGCGGCAGAGGCGGCAGCGTCGTCTGTGCCGCCACAGACAACGCCGCCGCCAGGCCAACGACGAGCACGCGCTTCAGAAGGTGAAGCGGGCACCGAGGCGAATCGTCCGCTCGACGTACGGCGCGTTGGTCAAGGCTGTGCCGCCCGCGATCTGGGTTATCTGACCGAACGTGCCCGAGGTGATGCTGTTCTGCGGGTTGGCGAACACCTCAGTGTTGAAGATGTTTCCCGCTTCGACGCGAGCCTCGAGCCGCATCGTCCCGCTAAGCGGGAACACGCGGAACACCGACAGGTCGAGGCTGTTGCCGCCGGGACCATAGAACTGGTTCCGCCCCGTGTTGCCGAAGCGGACTCCCGTCGGCTGCTTGAAGGCCGTCGTGTCGAACCATGCCCCTTGCGCGCCGATTTTGTCCGAAATGGTATAGGAGCCGACGAGGTCCGCCGTCTGCTGGTTGTTTGGCGTATTCACCGAAGCGCCGTTGTCGGCCGTGACGAAGAAGGGCGTGCCGGTGAACGCGGCGAATACGCCATTGACCTGCCAGTCGCTTATCAGCGCTCGCCCGATGCCACCGTAGCCGCTGTCGCTCGTCTGCCAAGGCAGCGCGTACACGAACCCGATCTGAAGGTTGTGCCGTCGGTCGAATCCGGCAGGCGCCCAATTACGATAGAGCTCGCTCGGCGTGTTGTACGAGAGCGTGGCTCTGCCATCGTTGTCGCTTTCGTTCATCGCCTTTGCGAGCGTGTACGCGCCTTTGACCATGAACCCGTGAGTAAACGGTTTGTTGACCGCCACCTGAAGCGAGTCGTAGCGTGTCCTCAGCCGCTCGCCCCACGAATTGATGGCGATAATGCGTCCCATCGATGCGTACGGGCGGCTCGCATCGCCGCCGCCGAGCGTCGTCGGCGCGTTGATGTCCAAGCCGGCGTACCCGCCGACGCCCTTGGCGCCGACGTAGGCCACGTCGACCGTCGTGGCAAATGCCAGCAGCCGCTGGAAGGCGACGTTCCAGGTATGGATGTAGCCCCGGTCGATGTTGTTGATTTCCGGCGTGTACTCGGCCGCCGCGCGATCGAGCGGCACGCGGCCGGAGCTCAGGTCGGGACCCACGATTCGAGGGATACCCTGCGCGATCGGCGCGTAAGGAGCGTACGATTCGGCGTTCCTGAACGTCGATGCAATGGTAATCGGGTAATCGTTGTCGCCCCTGACCGCCCGCGCCCAGGCCTGCGCGTTGTAGGTGATGCCGTACCCGCTGCGGAACACGGTGTTGTCGTCGATTCGATAGACCCCGCCTACGCGAGGGGCGAAATTGTTCAGACCAGCGCTCATGCCGTTGGTTTGCGGGTTTCCGCCTCGCCCGGCGATGATGACGTCGAGCGTGCTCAGATCGAGCCGATCGAGGCCGCGCCCGTCCGCCCGGTGCATGATGGGGTAGAGCTCCCATCGCAGCCCGAGGTCGAGCGTCAGCCGTTGACTCGCGGTCCACCGGTCGCGGAAGTAGAGAGCGTGCTGCCACTCGCGCGACGTCATCAGCTCGTTCTGCACGCTCTTATTGGCGCTGCCGACGAGGCCCAGCAGAAAAGACGCGTACGCGTTGTAGAAGTTCGGCGTCTGGCCGCCGCGCAGCCCGGTGGTGTTCGAGTTGAAAATGAACTGCCCGCGCGGGTTGCCCGTTTCCGGCTGCCAGTGATCGAGATACAGGTAGTTCAGGAAGTACCCGCCGCGGAAATCGTGCTGTCCGGCAACCTTCGTGATGTTCGTGGCGATCGAGTACGTCCGCTCGTCGCGGAAGATCGGGTTCCAGCCGTCGCGGTTGCCGAGCTGGCTGAAGAAGCCGGTTGACGTGCCTCCGAACTGGAACTCGGGATATCCGGCGTACCGCTGATCGCCCGTGCCTTGATCGTTGGTGCCCGGAATGCCCAAGACGGCCAGGCCGAAATTGCCGGCATTGAAGTCGGGTCCGAGCACGTCCTGCTTCTGCCGGGAGAACCCGAACGTCTGGTCCATCAACAGCGTTGGACCGAGCGTCCACGTCTGACCGGCCGTCACCTGGTAGACCTTCGTGTTCCCGCCGCTCCCCGAGACAGGGGGCACTCCGAGGTAGTTCGACAGGTCGTCGACGACGGCGTGCATCTGGCTGTACTTGCCCCAGATCTGGTGCGACGACGTCCGGTTCCAGTTCACTTTGGCGTCGTAGTTGTCGCGATCGACCTGACGGTTTTCCGGCCGCTGATAGTTGTTCGTGAAGCCGCCGGCGCCGATCCCGGGAGTGTTGGGCAGCGGGAACAGCTGTTGGACCTTCTGTGCAATCTGGTCGAGCATGCCAGCGGGAATCTTGTTGTTCTCGAACGGCGTCCGTCCCGTGCCGTCGGGGTTCCCGGTGAGCGGGTTGTAAATGGTCTGCAGCGAGCCGTCTTTGTTGAACGCCTTGCTGAAATCGCCGCTCCGCAGCGCCGCGTCCGGGACGGTGAAGAACGTGAACAGGCTCGTCCTCCGCTTGTAGCCTTCGTACGACCCGAAGAAAAACAGACGGTTGCGCTTGATGGGCCCGCCGACGGTCCCGCCGTACTGGTTGGCCTTGACCGGCAGCTTGTCGGGCCAGGGGCCGGAGCCGAAGAAATACGGCTTGGCGTTCAGCGCCTGGTTGTTGAAATTCTCGAACGCCGAACCCCGGAACTGATTGGTGCCCGACTTGGTGATGACCGTCACCGCGGCGCCGCCAGCCATACCCTGCTCCGCGTCGAAGCTGCTCGTCGACACGTCCACGGTATCGACCGTCTCCGCTGGCGACACGTACATCAGGTGGTTCGGCAGCCAGATGTTCATGTTCGTCGCGCCGTCGGTCCGCGTCGAATTCTGGGTATTCGCTTGTCCGTTGACATTGGTTGCCAGGGAGCGTGCGGGCGTATCGGTCTCCGCGTTTCCGAAGGCCAGCGGAGTCGTGCCCGGTACCAGGTTGAGCAGCGCCTGGTAGTTGCGGAACCGATTGAGCGGCAGTTGCGTGATGGCGTCGGATTTCAGCTGCGTATGCACGTCCGTCTTGTCCGTCTGGAGGAGCGGCGACTCACCGACCACCAGGACGGTCTCGGCGACCGTGCCGATTTCCAGCGTGAAATCAACCCGCGCGATCTGCCCGATCGTGACCGGTACGTTGGGCCGCGCGATATCCCGGAATCCCGTCAAGGTGACTTTCACGTCGTAGGGCCCCGGCAACACGTTGATGAGGCTGAAGGCTCCCTCGGCGTTCGTCGTCGCTTCACGCGTGAGGTTGGTGTCCTTGTTGACGATGGTGACCGTGGCCCCGGGGAGGAACGCTCCGGTGGCATCCCGGACGACCCCGACGATGCTGCCGTAAAGAATCTGCGCTTTCGCGGGCACGGCCGTGAGGCCGATGGCGAGAACAATACCGGCGGCGATCGGCTGACGCAAACGGAAGGATAAGAGACGAAGGGGTTCGCCCACAGCCATCCTCCTTCCCAACGACGCGTGTGTTGCAACGCCCTTAGCGGGCAAAACCAAGTGCTGACCGCCACTTTTATGCACGGTGCGGATAGAGATGTCAAGAAATGTCTTTGATGGTCAAAGAATGGACTTGTGGGCCCTCGGTTAGGCCGGCAGGGGGCTGGCCGCGCATCGCATCTCGGATCGTCCCGGTTTAATGTGCGAGGGGCACGATTCTCGATCTGAGCAACCTTCGATCCCTCGTCAAGAGGGGTACTTTGTGTACCACGCTGGTTGCGGCAATCAGCTCATCGGCTGGATCGCCACGTATGTCGAGGCGCGTACTCATGCTGGCGATCTCGCGAGTCAGGGGCCACACGTAAATCTTTGTGAGGGCTCGGACGACCTCCGGGTCGTCCAGGTCCACTTCGATCCGGCCCAGCTGCGCCAGCTTGGCGATCTCCCAGAGCACAATCGCGGACACACTCCAGCCTGTCGCGCTCAATAGTCGAGTCTCGCGCGGCTTGAGCCTCCCCGTTACTGCGTAGAGCAGCACGTGCGTATCAACGTTCAGCATCCCAACTCAGCCCAGTTGAGAGAATCTCACCTTTTATTTCGAGCTTGCCTTTGAGCGATCCGATGAGACTCGCCGAATCGGACGCCAAGGGGATCAGTTTCGCCACAGGCTTGCCGCGTTTCGTGATGACGATTCCGTCCGGCCCCACCTCGTCGAGCAGAGCAAGGCACTGCTCCTTGAATTTCGCGGCAGCTATCTGCTTCATGGACATATTGTATGACTAGCCATTCTAACTGTCCACTTGACCAGGCCGCCAGGCGCTGCGCTGTTCTTGCGCCGACGCCGTGCGTGCACGCCGGCGTGGGATTCGCGTTGCCTCTAAAGTCACCCTCGAGGGCGACTTTCGGAGGGAGGCTCAAGGTGGACAGAACCAGCTTGATTTTGTCCGCGGCTGAGCTCAGCATACGGTGTCGATTGCCCCGAACAGGAGGCCGAGATGAGTCGTGTGCTCAGTGCTCTTGGGGTGACCGCGTTTCTCTTTGCTCTTTTCGCCGGCGCGGGAACCGCGCGAGCGAACGAGATCAGCGGCACCATTTCATCCACGCTCACGATCTTCGAGGACAGCGAACTCGTGGGTGACGTAACCTGCACTGTCGTCGGCGCGCCGTGCATCGCCTTCGGCGCGTCGGGCCTGAAGCTGGAACTGAATGGCTTCACCATTACCGGACGTTCGAGCGCCCTTACTCCCTGCCCCCCTGCCGGCGGTGAGGCCGGCATTGCGGTTGACAACCAGCACGACGACGTAATTAAGGGGCCTGGGCTCGTCCAACAGTTTCACCAATTTGGCATCCGCCTCAACAGGAGCACGAATACAGTCGTCAAGGACGTCACGCTGTCGAGCAACTGCGCCTCGGGGATCATCGTCATCGCCGGGTCGGATAACGAACTGAAGGGCAACGTCTCGGTGCGCAATGGAAGTCCTATCGCGCCGTGCGGCGGCATATGACTGGCCGGATCGAGTCATAACCGGCTCCGTGAGAACCGGCTGAGCGGCAACGGCTATTCGGACCAGAAAGGCAACTTCGGCATCGGCATGGTGGCACCTGGCACCAACGACAACGTGATCGAAGACAACACAGTCCTCGGCAACACGAACGGAATCATTCTCGTCCCCGGGGTGGAGGGCAACATCATCCGGCACAACATCGTCGCGGGAAACCCCCCGGTGCAGCTTTCGGTCACGTTTCCAGCAGACGACGGCGTCGACATCAAGAATCAGGCGACGCCCGGGACAAATACGATCGACGACAATTTCTGCCTGACGTCGGTCAACGCGGCGTGCCCCGCCGTCGGTCGCCGCGGCGACAAGGACGAGAAAGAGAAAGAAAAGGGCGACGACCCGCACCAGCCGTAGGCGATGAGACGCGGCGTGCCCCTGCGTTCCGTGATCGCCGCAATGGTCGCGAGCACCGTGCTCGCGACCGCGGCTCCCGTCGGGCGGTCGACCGCGCTCGCGGCGCCGCTCCAGAGCAGGACTGCGGCGGCGCCTTCGATCGCGAGCACGCCGGCCCCTCCGACTGCGCTTGTTGATCTGCGCGGTCCTTCAGATCTGCGCGCCGCCTTCAACAACGATCGCGGCCGCCTCCGCATCATCCTTCTCCTCTCACCGACCTGACCCGGTTGCGTCGACGGCGCCCGGTGGGTGCAGCAAACACTTCTTGATGGCAACCCCAACGCATCGGTGCGGGTCTATGCGATCTGGTTCAACATGTATCCGGGCGACGCCCGAAATCGGTGGCGCCAGAGCCTGCTGCCCGACGATCGTGTCGTTCATTTCTGGGACGACGCACAGTCAATCGGCCGGCTCATGGCCGGCGTCCTGCCACGCTTCGCCACCGAACGGGCCCCGCAGTCCATTGACGTCGACGACGACGTCTTGTGGGATGCGTACGTGATCTATGGACGCGATGCCCGCTGGGACGTGGACGGGGCGCCGCCCCGCATCATCAGTTGGGGTTCGACGATCCTCTTGACCCAGGAGTCGTTTCGGCGCGCTCTCCTCAACGCGCTCGCTCGGCCATAACCCGGCAACGCGTCCTGGCGCGACTCCGGACAGTGCCGAAGGTCCGGAGGCGGCCGCCGACCGCATACAATGGCGGCGGTCCGGCGGCGACGCATGCAGATCAAAACCTACGCCGATCGCGCGACGATGAGTCGTGCCGCTGCGCGCCATGCAAGCCGCACGCTCCGCGACACGATTGCCCGCCGCGGCCGCGCGCGACTCGTGGCCGCGACCGGCGCGTCGCAGTTCGAGTTCCTCGCGGCCCTCACCGACGCACCGGGCATCGAGTGGAGCCGCGTGGAGATGTTTCATCTCGATGAGTACGTCGGGCTCTCGATCGATCATCCCGCCAGCTTTCGGAGATATCTGCTCGACCGGCTGATCACGAAGACGGGCATCCGCGATTATCATCTTCTCGACGGTGAACGCGATGCGGAGGGAGTGGCCGACCGGATCGGCCGCGAGCTGGCGCGCGCGCCCGTCGACGTCGCGTTCGTTGGAATCGGCGAGAACGCGCACCTCGCGTTCAACGATCCTCCGGCCGATTTCTCGGTCGAGCGCCCCTACATCATTGTCACGCTGGACGAGGCATGCCGGCGGCAGCAGGTCGGCGAAGGATGGTTCCGATCGGTCGACGAGGTGCCGGCACAGGCGATCTCGATGTCGATCAGACAGATCCTGAAGTCACGCGAGATCCTCTGCATGGTGCCCGATGCACGCAAAGCCGGCGCCGTCAAGGCGTCGATCGACGGCGACATCTCGCCCTTGACGCCGGCATCGATTCTGCGAACCCACGCCAACGCGACGCTCTATCTCGATCGCGATTCGGCGGCGCTCGTTCCGCGAGCGATCCGCGGTGAGATTCTCGAGAGCGACGAGTCATGACCGTCGATCTGCCCGGGCTGTTCGATCTGCAGGTCAACGGCTTCGGCGGCATCGATTTCAACGCGCCTGATCTGACCGCCGATCGCGTAGAGGAAGCGCTGCAACGCATCCGGACGACGGGAGTCACCCGCTGTCTGCCGACGCTCATCACCTCATCGCTCGACCGCTTCGCGGCGAGCGCACGCGTGCTGTCGCGCGTGACCTCTCCGGCCGTTGCGGGGATTCACATGGAAGGGCCGTACGTGTCGCCCGAGGACGGTGCTCGAGGCGCCCATCCGCGGGAACATGTGAAGCCCGCGTCGATTGACGACTTCGATCGGCGCCAGGACGCGGCCGGCGGACGGATCGTTCTTGTCACCCTTGCGCCTGAAGTCGCCGGCGCGGTGCGACTCATCGAGCATCTCGCCGAGTCGGGCGTGCGCGTTGCGATTGGGCACACGGCCGCGACGCCCGCGCAGATCGCGGCTGCGATTGCAGCCGGCGCCACGCTGGCAACGCACCTGGGAAACGGGTGCGCGCAGATGCTGCCGCGACACCCGAACGTCATCTGGGAGCTGCTCGCGGCCGACACGGTGCTCGCCAGCCTGATCGTCGACGGGCACCATCTTCCCCCCACGACGGTGCGGGCGATGGCGCGCGCAAAGGGCGCAGGTCGAACCATTCTGGTCACCGATGCCGTGGCTGCCGCGGGCTGCGCGCCGGGCCCCTACACAATCGGCGACGTCACGTCCGAGCTGTCGGCGGACGGCCGCGTCTCGCTGCCCGGAACACCGTATCTCGCCGGCTCGGCGCTGACGCTCGATCGCGCGATCGCGAACATGGTCCGGTTCACCGGGCTGTCGATCGAGGACGTCACGCCGATGGCGTCGACGATCCCTGCGAGCTGTCTCGGCATGACGACGGCCGGCCGAGCGATCGCCGAGTGGGATCCGGAACGGGGAGAGTTGCACGTCGGGCGCGTGATGGATTGACGATGAACATCACGGCGCTCGACTGGGCGGTCCTCATCGGATATCTCGTGATCATCACGGCGATCGGTCTCGTTGCCGGCTATCGCGTGCGCCGGAGCCACGAGTACTTCCTCGGTGGGCGGCGGTTCGGCCCGTGGCTGATGATCGCGCAGAGCTTCGGTGCCGGCACGCACGCCGAAATGCCGGTCGCGCTCGCGGGCGCCGTCTACACGAATGGCGCCTCGGGCATCTGGTTCCAGTGGAAGAACCTGTTCATCACGCCGTTCTACTGGATCATGGCGCCCGTCTTTCGGCGGATCCGGCGGACGACGATGGCCGAGTTCACCGAAGACCGCTACGGCCCGTGGATGGCCGCCATCTACAGTGTGTTCGCGATCTGCTTTTTCGTCATCGAGACGAGCGGCATGCTGAAAGGTGCGGGCAAAGTAATCAGCCAGGCGACCGGCGGGACGGTCGGCGTCAACGCGATCGTGGTCGGGATGACGGTGATGTTCATCCTCTACAGCTTCGTCGGCGGACTGATATCCGCGGCATGGACCGACCTCTTTCAGGGTTTTCTCATCATCGTGCTGTCGTTCATGCTGATTCCGCTCGGCTGGGGCGTGGTCGGCGGCCTCGCTGGGATGAAGGCGTCGCTGGCGTCGTTCCGCTTCTCGCTGTCGACCCCGTCGGGGATCGGTCCGTGGGTGATCGTCATGCTGACGATCAACGGCCTGGTGGGCATCATGGCGCAGCCCCATATGGTCGCGGCGGTCGGCACCGGACGCGACGAGCGCACGTGCCGGATCGGCATGTTCTACGGCAACTACGTCAAGCGCGTCTGCACGGTCGGCTGGATGCTCGTGGGGCTCATCGTCGGCGCGATGATCGCGCAGGGGCGAGGTGACGCCCTGACACTCCATGATCCGGAGAACGCGTTCGGGTTCGCCTGCCGGCAGCTCCTCTTTCCGGGCGCGCTCGGCCTTCTGATCGCGTCAATTCTGGCCACGAACATGTCGGCGTGCTCGGCGTTCCTGGTCGACAGCGGCGCGTTGTTCACCGAAGGACTGTACCGGCGGCGGCTCGCGCCCAATCGTCCCGATCGTCATTACTTGTGGGTCGGGCGCGTGAGCGGCGTGTCCATCACCCTGATCGGGGTTCTCTACGCCGTGTTTCTGATCCAGAGCGTGCTGTACACGTTCCTGCTGACCGAAACGCTGTCGACGTTTGTCGGCATCGGTGTGCTCGGCGGCATCCTCTGGCGGCGCGCGAACCGGTGGGGCGCCCTCGCGAGCCTGGTGCTGGCGCTGACGACGAACTTCGTCGTGTATTCCCTGAAGGGCCAGCGGCTGGATTACTGGGATGCGAACGTGTTCCTGGCCGCGCTCGTCGTCGGCGTTGCCGCGCTCGTGATCGTCAGCATGCTGACGTCCCCGGAACCCGCAGACGCGATCGGGTCGTTCTTCGGCCGGCTGGAGGCCTCGAGCGATGACGACGTGGAACGTCCTCTACTGTTGGTCCATTTGCTGCAGCTAGGCCGCGCGGCCGGGCGCGGCGGATTGCGGGCGTTTCGCGACGACCTCGCCGGGTTTGGGATGGGGTGGCTGATGGTGGTCCTGCTGGTCGCTGCGACCGCGCTGGTCCTGGCGTGGTAGGTCCTGGCCACCAGGAGCGACATCTTCGACGGTATTGATGACCTCTCCGTCCGGTCGAGCTGTTCTCTACGATCGGCAATCACCTGACCATTTTTCGGATCGCGAAACAGCAATTACGCGCGTCGAAAAACCATGGGGTCCACTCTCGCGCGATTCGAGATCAGACGCAGGGCTCACGATTTGCTTTTCGCACCGCGCGTCCGATGAAGAACAAGGTTCTTACCGCGCGTCTCGAAATGCCAGATGTTGACGAGACAGGAGACCGATCATGAAGAGCACTGAGAATCGTGCGAACCCCCAATACACCCGCCGCTCAATCCTCAGGACGGGAATGGCATCAGCAGCCTCGGCAGCAATAGGCGTTGGGTCGCTAACTAAGCGTGTCTTCGGTCAATCAGGCGAAGAGGGCAGCCGAAGACTCAGCAGCGGTGACGCGGCGATCCTCAGATTCCTGGCTGCGCTCGAGATCCTCGAGACCGATCTCTGGCAACAGTACAACGAGCTCGGCGGAGTCCAGGACGATGAAGTCCCCGGCGGGACCGGGAGCGACCCTTACACCAAAGCGCTGGAAGCGCTGGACTCGGACATGCCCCAATACATTCACGACAACACGGAAGACGAGATGACGCATTTCCAGTTCATCAACGCGTACTTGGCGTCGAAGGGAGCGGCGGCAGCCAACCTCGATCAATTCCGGACATTGCCCAGCAGTCAGGCAACGGGCGCGCAGCAGATTGGACGGCTGACAAACCTCATGCAATTGACCGTCGATACGAGTTGGTGGACGCGCTATCGCAGCCGCGAGGAGAACCCCGATCTCGATCCCCAGTTCATGTTCCCGCAAGCGGTACCTGGCTTGATGACGGGACAGTTCCCCGCCATCCCCCGGACCGATGACGATTTGGATCCACCGGATCACCTTCAAGCGATCGCGAACACGGCCGGATTCCACTTTGCCTTTATCGAGCAAGGCGGCACCAGCCTGTATCCAAGCCTGGCCCAGCGGGTCAGCGCGCCGGAAGTCCTGCGCATCCTCCTCAGCATCGGTCCGACGGAGACGATGCACTTTCAGACGTGGCACGACAAGGCGGGCAACGCGCCTCCGCTCGTCGACCCGACCAATGGGTTGGAGTTTCCGGACCTCAATGCCACTCCGTTTGGCGGGGAAGACTTCTCGACGAACCTGATCATGCCCGAGCCTGTGCCATTCCTCAGCCGCAAGTTTCCGGTTTGCTCGATCATTCGCCCAACTGAGACGAAGGGTGCGGCCATAGGCGCGGCCAACGCTCTCACTGCAGATGGGCTGTTCAGCGGTCAATCCCCGGCGTTCTTCGAACTGTTGCAAGATTTGGCGGCCGACGCTGATCGCGCGAGAGGCGATCGTTAAAGTTGAGGTGTACGCTTCACGAAGTTGTCCACTGACGAGCTCGGTGGCCGAGTCGCTGCGCTGTCACGCTCACACTTACGCAACGCGGGCGAACTACAATCGGCGCGGCGCGCCACGACGTCGAATCGTGATGTCGCGATCAAGATCTTGATCTTGCCCGTTGCGTTCACTGTGCACTCATCGATCCAGTCGCAGGTCACCGGTCAACACATCACACCTGAGAGGAGTGCCCATGACCCACATGTCACACGATTATCGATGGCGTGAGCGCGTCAGCGCCTGGGCAGGCGTCGGTATCCTGTGCTCGTTCGTGATGGCTGCGGCGGCAGCGGAGGGTCAGATCGTCGCGCCCGATCCGACTGCAACAGGACCGTTCGCTACCACGAGCGCGGAGTACAAATTCCCGGCCGAAGTCGATCCGGATGTCCTCGATACGACTCCGCCTCGAGAGGTCGAGATTTGGGCGCGCGTCTATCGACCGGATGATCTCTCCGGCGGCCCATTTCCGCTGCTGGTCTTCTTTCATGGGAACCATGGAACGTGCGGCTTCGGCGCGAGCCCGCGGATCGACGATCGGGCCGACTACACAACGACCGGTACATGCCCGGACGGATATGTCGTCACGCCCAATCACCTGGGCTATGGGTATCTCGCAAGCAGGCTGGCCTCGTGGGGGTACATCGTCGTCTCGATCAACGCGAACCGCGGCATCACGGCGGGGGCGGGGGTTGTCGGCGACGCGGGACTGAATCTGGCTCGTGGTCGTCTACTGCTCAGGCATCTTCAGCACCTCAGCGAGTGGAATTCAAATGGCGGCACGCCCCCGTCGCTGGGCGTCGAGCTACGTGGCACGCTGGACTTCAGCAGCGTCGGACTGCTTGGGCACTCGCGAGGCGGTGAGGGCGTG
>DATKHR010000386.1:0-27474 GCA_035510155.1 Vicinamibacterales bacterium | reverse complement strand
CGCCGGTGACATATACTCGGAAATGCGGCAAATCCCAGGCTCGGTACGTCGGCTGGTGACTCGTTCGTGGCTCGCGGTGAGGGCTCAGTGAAGGTTATGCGGCGTTATGTCTCGTTCATACTGATCGTGGCGGCCATGTCGGGGTGCAACCGGAACACGACTCCCACTCCCATCCCATCGACGGTCGTCCCACCGACGACGACGGATTCCTTTTCGGGCACACTCAAGCAGCAGGGCAGCAACCTGCATTCGTTCCAGGTTTGCCCGAACTGCATCGTCTCCCACTTGCAGGAGACGAGCGAAGTTGACGTGACGCTCACCTCGCTCATGACCGTCGCCGTCCCCGCGGATCCAAATGCGGACCCGCCTGTGGTCGCGGTCCCCGCCGTCCCTGTGACCGTCCCGCTGACGATCAGAGTCGGACAGCCGACGCTCACGACGCTTGGTGTGCAGTGCTCCAATTTGCTGTCGGTCGTCGCGCCGGCTGGAGCGCTCCCGCAGCTCAAGGGACAGGCGCTGAACGGCGCCTACTGTGTGTCGATCTCGGATCCAGACGGCGTCCTCACGAGCGCCGTGACGTATACGATCACCGTCGCGCACGGGTAGCTCGGTCGTCCGTCTCGGCCCGAACAGGGCGCGTCTTTCGTGTAGAATGCCGGTTTCTACCGTGGAGTATCACATCCAGCATTACGATCTCGAGCAGGGTGCGCTCGAGATCCAGTACATCGAAGAGTTCTTCGGCGAGTTTCCGCGCAAGAAGACCGCTTCGGAAATCGTCCGGCGGCTCCACGCCCGCGCGCACCTGATCCTGCTCGCCACCGCGCCGCTCCCTCACGATCCCGGCACGGTTGTGCCCGTCTCTTTCAAGGTGGCACATGAAATCAAAGCGCCCGAGTCGGAGCCCAAGCTCGTGGATTTGATGCATCGGTTGCATGACCATGTGGTGTTCGACCGGCGACGGGTGCTGTACACGTGGATTGGCGGCACGCGTCGCGACTGGCGGGGCCAGGGGTTTTTTCGCGCGCTGACCGAGCAGCAGGAGCTCTGGGCGATCGACCAGGGGTTCGACGAGATCGTGGTCAAGACCAAGAACAAGTTCTACGACATGCGGGGGACGCTCGATCACCTGCGGTTCGAGGTCGTGAAGTACGAGAGAAACCTCGCTGACAACGCGGAATCGAAGGTTTACCTCAGCAAGAAGCTCCTTCCCGAAACCGTCCGCACCCATCGGAGCGCAAAAACGGTGGTCCAGATGCCCGTCTGAGATCCCACATGAGACTACAGACGCCGTATTCGGAAGACCTCGGCGATCGGGAGCCCCTGTCGGCCATGAACGACGCCGCTGACCGAGTTCGATCGCTCGCCGGTGGTTGGACCGCGGCGCAATTCGAACGCACGTATGCGCCGGGCAAGTGGACGGCACGCCAGATTCTGACGCACCTCGCCCAGACTGAAATCGCCCTGGGCAATCGGGCGCGAATGGCGCTTGCGACGCCTGGCTACGCTGCGCAGCCGTTCGATCAAGATCGTTGGATGGCTCGCGAGTCGACGCTGGGCGCGCGCGAGGCCATGGACGCCTTCATCGCAACGAGCGCGATGAACCGCGCGTTCTTTGCGTCGCTGACGCCGTCTGATCGCGCGACGCCGTTCACGCATCCCGAGTACGGTGCGCTCTCTGTCGAGTGGCTGATTCAACAGATGGCGGGACATCTCCTGCATCACTTGAAGCAGCTCGAACACATGGCGGGGTGACGCGCGGCGGCGTCTTGACCGACACCGTCAATACGACGTTTTCGTCGGCGCCGCTCGATCGTGTGCCGACAAGTACAGCGCATTGAACAGCAACGGGAACGTCGCGTGCGTCTGCGCGCGGTGCTGTGGCCGCAGCCCGAACAGAATCACGCGGCCCGGGTTCAGGTCAACCGAGACGACCGCCGCGTGGCCCGCCATCAACTCTTCGCCCCGCAACCAGCCGGACGCGAGGACGTTCGTGTTCGGAAAGCGGGCGACAACGGTTGCGTTCTGCGAGGCGAAGCCCTCCACAATCGAGAAGAAGGGGCTGTTGATATAGAAGCCGTACGTCGCCGCGGCCACACCGGGGGCGAGCGGATGCCTGGTGTCGACTTCGATCCGAAGAATGGCGCCGGGCGCAAAATGCTGGTCGCGTGTCAGACCCTTCTTGAGATTGCGGACCGGAATCGGCCAATTGTCGATCGCCAGATCGCAGGCGTTGCCCATGGTGATCAGCGTGCCGCCCTCGCCCACGAATTGTTTGAGGCTCTCGAGCCCGCTGGCCCCGATCCCGCCGCGGTACTCGGGACGGATCGTGGCGGCGTCGAATCCCTCGAGAACGGCATGTGAGTCCTGGTCGGCGACGATGATGGCGTCGAACCGCTGCCGGAGCTTTCCCGCGCGGACGTCAGCGTTGTGAATCGAAGTCAGGTTGAACTCGTACTGCTCCAGCACCCAGCGTGTCCAGCCTTCGTCCATGTTGCCGCCCGTCCAAGGCTGGTACATGGCCACACGGGGCGCCTCAAAGACAAGATCGTCCTTGGTCCCGGCGACGTCCGATGCCATGACATTCAGCCCGAGACTGCTGGCAAGATCATCGATCTTGCTTCGTGACACGTTGGTCACGGACACGCGCCAGGTCGCGTCGGACGCGCTCTTGAACGACACCTTTCCGCCGTCTTTGAGCAGGCGGTTGATGGCGATCGCCGTGTCGGGACCCTTGTACTCGAACGAGAACCGCGATCCGTTGCCGCTGACCTCGCCGCGGACATTCGGCAAACCGTTGAGTTTCGTCATCTTGATCGCGGGAAGCGGATTCTTGACGAAGACCGTCTGGACGCCGAGCATCATGCCGAGCGACCAGGCGGTGACGTCATAGGGGGGCTCGGGTGGCCCGTTCGGGCCGCGGCGGACCTCCGGATACGTCTGCGTTTCGAGCATGTCCTTCGCGTATCGCGAAAACACCTGCGCCATGGGAATGACAAACGTTCCGGCTGCGTATTGCTGATCGTCGGCGGTGAAGGCGGCGTCCGCGCGATAGACGTCGACGCCGCCCATTTGGAGGCGATCGACGAGGTGCGCGGCCTCGCGTGGATCGTGCTGCCCGCTCACGGGCACGAGAATCGCCGCGAGGTTGCCCTTGGCTTTGTGGCCGTCCTCGATCGTCTGGCGGTTGACCTCGTAGATCTGCCGCAGGATGGCTTCACGCCGATCAGCGGCGGTATCGAGCAGCGCCATCGTGGCGATGAGCTCGTAGTCCACGATGTCGCGCAGCGTCCAGCGGCCGCCCATCCAGGGACGTGGATACTCGGTGCGTGGCGTGATGTCGGTGGGCGGCGGCAGCGGAGCGTCGCTGAATTGACCGCGTCCGCTTGAGATAGTCCCCACACCGGCGGCCCCTACTCCTCGGTCGCGCCCGCCGGGGGCTCCTTCCCCCCGGTCGCTCGCTCCGGAGAGCCCGCCGCCTCGGCCGCCCGGTCCGGCACCGGCTTGGGGCGAACCGCCTGGCACCGCGCGCTGCTGCTCGATTGGCGCGGCGACGCGCGCGCCCGCGACTTCGGTGAGGAGGCCAATCTGGTTGTGCCACCAGCCGCTCCAAGCCATCGCGCCTTCCCAGAAATTCGTGTACGTAGAGTTGTAGATGATCCCCTCTTTGCCCGCTGCCTCGAGCGCAGCGGCCTGAGACTGGCCGAGAATGCCGTTCCATCGGTAGATCAACGGGTGGACGTTCGGATTGATCGGATCGGTAGCCGGCATCACGAAAATCCTCGCGCCGTTGCTGCCCTGCTGATGCTCGTCGAGCCACACCGACGGGAACCAGTCGTGCCACAAGAGCCGCGCGGTGTGCTGACTCTCCTTCTGGGTGAACATGTACATATCGCGGTTGTTGTCGTGGCCGACGTACGGGTGGTAGAGATACGGAATCGGGCTCGGCATGTACGGCGTGCCCACGTTCTTGTTGAACCAGTCGGTGACCATGATCTGCCCGTCCGGGTTCAGGCTCGGCACGAGGAGCAAGATGACGTTCTCGAGGATCTTCTTCACGGCTGGTGAATCCTCGGTGGCGAGCCTGTGCACGAGCTCAAGCGACATCTGGGAAGCGCCGATCTCGGTCGCATGGATGCTGCAGGTGATGACGACGACGACCTTGCCCTGCCGGAAGATCTCATCGCGCTCGCTGTCGGTTGGTGCGCCGTCCTGGAAGTACAGCTTCCGCTCGAGTTGCTGGTAACGGGCATTCCTCAGGACGTCGGGCGCCGCGATTTCAACGGCGATAAACGGGTTGTTCTGGCTCGTCTTGCCGAGCTCGCGGAAGCGAACGCGATCGGAGTTGGCGCCTGCGAGTTTCATGTAGTCGACGATCTGGTCCCAGCGGGCGAGCTTGTTGTCCGCGCCAACGCGGTAGCCGAGAACCTGTTCGGGCGCCGGTAAGGTCCCGGCGGCCGTGGCGGCGAGTGATCGCATCACGGGGAGAGCGAGCGCAGTGAGCAACACCAAAAGCGCGCGGCGGGTCGTCATCGAAAAAGGCCTCCAGTACTCGTCGCTCGAAGCTCGTTGCCATCTAAACGTCGAGCTCCTCCGCTTCGTCGGCGCGTTCCATGATGAAGCGGAACCGTGCCGACGCGTCCTTGCCCATCAACTCGTTGATCACGCGATCGGTCACGATCTGGTCGGTCACCTCGACGCGTAGCAGACGGCGCGTGCGGGGGTTGAGGGTTGTCTCCCAGAGCACCTTCGGCATCATCTCGCCGAGTCCTTTGAATCGCGTAATCTCCGGGGTGCCGCGACCGTTCTTCTGCTTCAGGATGGCGTCCTTCTGGGCGTCGTCGAGCGCCCAGTAGGTGTCTTTGCCAACGTCGATTCGGTAGAGCGGCGGCTGCGCCAGGTAGACCTTGCCGTTCGTGATGAGCTGCGGCAGGTGCCTGTAGATGAACGTCAGGAGCAGCGTGGCGATATGATTCCCGTCAGAGTCGGCGTCGGCGAGGATGATGATCTTGCCGTATCTCAGTTTAGAGAGCTCGAAGTTCTTGCCAAGGCCGCACCCGAGGGCCGTCACGAGATCGGAGAGCTCTTTGTTCTCCAGTACTTTGGCCAGAGAGGCGCTCTCCGCGTTCAGCACCTTGCCACGCAGCGGCAGAATGGCCTGCCGCGCGCGATCGCGTCCCTGCTTGGCCGATCCGCCGGCCGAATCGCCTTCGACCACGAACAGCTCGCTCGTTTCCTGGTCGGCGTTCGTGCAGTCGCTCAGTTTGCCGGGCAGGTTCAGTCGCGTTGACGTCGCGCTCTTGCGCGACACCTCCGCTTGAGCGGCGCGGCTGGCCTCACGCGCGCGGGCCGCGAGAATGATCCGGGCGACAATGGCCTGCGCCACGCTCGCGTTGTGATTCAGCCAGTGTTCGAGCGCCGGCCTCACGAGGGCATCGACAGCGGAGACGAGCTCGGGATTGTTCAGGCGATCTTTGGTCTGTCCCTGGAATTGCGGATCACTCACAAAGAGGCTCAGCACCCCGGTGAGGCCCTCGCGAATGTCCTCGGCGACGAGCGTGACGCCCTTGGGCGACAGGCTGTGCGTTTCAATGTAGTTGCGAACAGCCTTGCCGATGCCGGCGCGCAGCCCGTTTTCGTGAGTGCCGCCGGAACCTGTCGGGATGCCGTTTACATACGATCGCAGGTGTTCGTCGGTGGCTTCGGTCCACTGGACGACGAGATCCACCCGGAGGACATCATCTTTGCTCAAGACGAACGGAAGATCGTGAACCGGCTTGGCGCCGCGCTCGGCGACAATCGTCTTCAGGTAGTCGACAAGCCCTTCGGTGTGCTCGAACGTGCGTTTGTCTTTCGTCGCCTCGTCCTCGAACCACACTTTGAGGCCCCGGTGCAGGTAGCTACTGACGTCGAGGCGGGCTTTGATGAGCTCGGGATCGAACTCGATCTTCGGAAAGATCGCGGCATCGGGATGGAAGTACACGCTCGTTCCCGTGCCGCGCGCCGGGCCGAGTTTCTTGAGGCCGCTGACCGGCTTTCCCTGCTTGAAGCGCATCTCCCACTGCGCCCCGTCGCGCTTGACCGTCGCGACCAACTCCTTTGACAGCGCGTTCACCACGCTGGCGCCGACGCCGTGCAACCCTCCAGCCGTCTTGTAGTTCCCGTGCTCGAACTTGCCGCCCGCGTGGAGAAAGGTGAAGATGACTTCGAGCGCGCTTTTCTTGGTCGTCGGGTGCTTGTCCACGGGAATGCCGCGGCCGTCGTCTTCGATGGTGATCGACGATGCATCGGCATGCAGCGTGACCCAAATGTTCGACGCATGGCCGTTCATGGCCTCATCGACGGAGTTGTCGAGGATTTCCCAGATGAGGTGGTGAAGCCCGGCTGAGCCGACGCCACCGATGTACATGCCCGGGCGCTTCCGAACCGGCTCGAGACCCTCCAAAACGGTGATGTCTTTCGCGGAATAGTTCGCGGTTGGCATGTCTATATAATGTGCGCCTTGTGAGCGGTGCGATGAGACCCGCGCGTCTGTGGTCGTGCGCCTGCCTGCTGATTGTAGCGGGATTTGAGTCCCGCCTTGGCGCTGCCCGCGTGATTTCCCAGGACGTTCCGGTTCCAGGAGGCGTCGCGGCGCTTGCGCACGCGCTGGCCATCGATCCAGTTCCCGACCGTGGACGCTTCCTGTCTGAAACGACGCGGCTCCTCTACGAGACCGCGGAGATTCGCGACCCCGCCGCCCGGTCTTTTCTGCAAGCCGTGCGGCAGTCATCGAAGAGGGGGGTGCCGCTGGCGTTGGTGATCCCGCCCGCGGGGAGCCCGCCTGCCGCGTCCGATCTCGTTCCCATTCCGCTCGGGGCCGACATCTGGAGCGACGCCATCTTTCGGCGCCGCGTGCCGCGAGACGAGCTGGTGCTGACAATCCTCGCCGACCGTCAAGCGTCGCTCCTCTGTCATGGACTCGCCGCGCTCGACGACGATACGCTGGAGTTTTTTGCCAATCATCCGGACCTGCTCTCGCGGCTCTACGAGCGGTCAGCGCCGATCTTCGCGGCATTTGCCGGGAGCGTGCGCGTCCGCGACAACCGCGTCGTGCCGCCAGGGGATGCCGATGCCGCCCTCCTGTGGGAGGCGGTCACGGCCGAACACGTGACGCGCCCTGAGCGTTTCCTCCTGGCGCTGTTCGAGGCCAATGAGGGACGGGTCGCGTATCTCTACGATACGGTCGGCCGCCTCGATCCAGCGCGACGCGCCTTCGTGCTGGGTGCCTGGATGCCGAACGCTTCGATGCGTCTGGATCGGTTCAGGGCGCTTGCGGCATCAGGGCTGAACGGCCTCCGCGATTGGCATGCCCGCACGCTGCCGTTCAGCCGGTCGTCATACGACCTCGGTATGGCGTTGATGCGGCTCGAGGTCGCCTCCAACCGTCAACTTGTTCCACCGTCGGCACGGGCGCTCTGGTCACGGGTATTCGGTGGAGCGGAAATCACTGACGAATCGCCAATCGACGCGGCGTGGATCGCAGAGAATCTGCTTGCGACCGACGTTCGCCAGCGCGGCGAGCGGATCGATCAAGTGAGCTTCGCTCAACGTGTGTTCGCCGCGTTCGAGGGCGATCGAGCGGATCTCGTGTTGGTTCTGCGATCGTTTCCGAAGTTTCGCGCGCTCATGCTCACGTTCGAGCGCGCGGGCATCACGAACGTCCGAACGTACGCCAATGTCGTGCGAGCTGCCGCAAAGTTGACAAGGCTCGATGGCCGCGCGGGGTACATCGCGCAGGCGCAGCTTCAGGGCTCACTCGTGCTCATCACGAGAATGGTCAGCGCCGGCACGCTCGATCCCGCGCGACTGGAGTATTTGGTGGATCGCCTGATCGGCACCTTCAACGCGGCGCCGGCTGGTGACCCCACGCTGGGCGGCGTCATGACGTCCCCCGCGTCCTCGGCTGCTTCCGGGCCGGGCGCGGTGGCGCTGTGGCTGCGTGATGATCTCCACCCTGTGCTGCCGCGCGCGCGCGACCTCGATAGCGCGGTCATCGCCGGCCTGGCCGGCCCGGCGGCCGGCGCGAGCGGCGCGCCGCGCGTGACCTGGGAGGGACAGCTGTACAGGCTGGACTTTGGCGAAACGGAGCGCAACCGCCTTCAGCGTGTTCGCGAGAAGCAACGGACGCCTCGACTCGACGTCCCGATCGAAATGGCGGATGCGGGGCGATTGCTATCGGCTGAACGCGTTACGGTCGATGACTTGGAGGACATCGCCGGCGAGCTGACGGCGCTCGCGACAGAGCTGCCGCATCGATCGCGCGACGAGGAGGCTGACAGCGTTCCCTCGGGCGTTTCGCCGCCCGTTCCTTATCACGAAGTCCTGCGAAAGGCCGCGGAGGAGCTCACCAGAGCAGCCCGCAACAAGGACATCAAGCGGGCGCGTCGGGTGGCTGATTCGATTCTCGAGGTTGCCGACGATCTGCTCGCGCGGAATCTCCTGTCCTTCGCATACGCGATCAGCGTTGGCGATCCCGATGGGACTGTGCTCCTGGCTGACGACGTGTCGCAGCGCCACGATTTTGGCTTCGGTCTCAAGGATACCGATGCACGAGGACGAGTGACCTGGGCTCTGCCGCGCCAGGAGATCGCCCCGGGCGTGCCATGGCACGTCTCTGGTTCTCTGCTCGGGCTCGATGCCGCGTTGTCGACGCTCGCGTTGCGGCGCATCTCGAGCGATCGTGTGCTTGAGGCGCCGAAGCTGACGACCAGCGCGCGCGATACGTTCGCGGCGAGCGTCTCATTGATGGATCCGTTGGCGCTGCGCGACACCGACCGCGACGAGATCGCGGTCGCCATCGAGCGGGGCCGGAGCCGGGTGTTGGAGGCCACCGACGTGCCCAAGCTGAATGCCCTGGCCGAGGAGCTGGCGATCGATGGCGCCAGGACGCGCGCGCTTGGCTGGACGCTCGCGCACGAACCGGAGCGTTTGCTGGGGATGCTGTCATTGACGGAACTGCTCGCACTTGGCGGGGGGCGCACTGACGGCCTTCACCCCTGGGGCATGGCGGTCATCGCGACCAACGGGTGCCTGTGTTCGCGGCTGATGCCGCCCGGCGCGTGGCCGACGCTTTCGGGCCGACCGCAGCTCGGGCTCTCGGCGTCGGTGCTGCCCGATCTCAATTTCCGCATCGCAATCTTGCTCAAGGATCTCGGTCTGCCGGCGGCGCTCGCCAAAGTCGTTCTGTCAGCCGCTGTGCAGGACTTCATCGATGAGGCGAGGCCGACCGACGATGGCGATTGGCTGTCGCTGTCGAGAGCGGCTCGTGCGGTGACCCGCGAGCGGATCGAGGACTACGTGGCGGCGGCGACAGCGACGGGCCCGCTGCTGCCGGACGCGGGCGGCTCGCCAGACCAGCCGCGGTGAGTGATGAACGGGCAAACACGAGCGGTTGCGGCGTTGACGCTGGCGGTCGCGGGAATCGTTCTGAACCGCCCGCATGTGGGGGCGCAGGCGGCCGAGGCGGCCATCGCGATTCTCTCGCCTGGCGAGGGGGCCTACTTGAATGGACCGACTCTCCTGCGCGCCCAGGTCAGGCCGGCCGGCGCGGCCACAGGAGTCACGTTCTTCGTGGACGGACGCCAGGTCTGCTCGCTCGCGCGCGAGCCGTTCGAGTGCGATTGGGATGCGGGACCTTCGATCGCCGAGCATCAGGTTCGCGCGGTTGCGACGTTATCCTCGGGAGGCCGCGTGGTTCAGACCATTCGGACCAAGGGCGTCGTGTACAACGAACGTGTCGACGTCGATGTCGTGCAGGTAACGGTCACCGTTGGGGACGGCCGCGGGAAGTTCGTTCCCGGTCTGCCGCAGTCGCAGTTTCACGTGTTCGAGGACAATCGCGCGCAAACCATCACGCACTTCGAGTCAGAGGATGTGCCGCTCGAGCTCCTCGTGGCCATCGACATCAGCGGCAGCATGACGCCCGCCATCCCGAAACTGAAGAAGGCCGTCAAGGAGTTTCTGAGCGAGGTTCCGCCGCAGGATCTCGTCACGCTGCTCGGGTTCAACGACAGCATTTTCACGCTGACGCGAAAGTCGGCGGACCAGGCGGAGCGAGCGAAGGCCGTGGACCGCCTCGCGCCGTGGGGACAGACGGCGCTCTACGACGTGATCCTTCGAGGCCTGGAGATGCTCGGCCGCCGGACGGGCAGGAAGGCGCTGATCGTGTTTACTGACGGCGAAGACCAGGGCAGCCACGCGACGCTGAACGAGGTCGAGCGCCGGCTGCAGTCGAGCGACACGACCTTGTACATGATTGGGCAGGGCCGAGGCGTGACGCTCCTGTCGTTGAAGAAGATCATGGAACGCCTTGCGCTGCCGACCGGTGGCCGCGCGTTGTTCACCGACAGCATCGACGAGCTTCACACGGCGTTTGGCGATCTGCTCGATGAGCTTTCCAATCAGTACCTGCTCGGCTACTCGTCGACCAACGACAAACGCGACGACGCGTGGCGGCGGATCCGCGTGGATGTCGATGGTCACTACGAGATCAGGGCGCGCCAAGGGTATCGGCTGTCATCGACGAGATAGAGCAGGACGGGCGGGAAGCGAAGGGCCGGAGGTCGGACAGCCGCGAAGGACGGGCGGGAACATGAATTGGTGCATCGTCCAAGGGATCGTCTGTATGACGGTGGCAGCCGCTGGGGCAGCCTGGGCAGCGGACCCGGCGCAAACGCCGCAGGAACCGCCTCGATTTCGTGCGTCGGTCGAGGTGACATCGCTCGACGTGAGCGTCGTCGACGATCTGGGAAAACCCATCAAGGCGCTTCGGCCTGAGGACTTCAGCGTTCGAATCGACGGCAATCCGCGCAACGTGATTTCCGCCGAGTGGGTCTCGCTCACCGCCGTCGCGGACGCCCCGCCGCCGCCCCCGCCCCCGGATGGGTACAGCACGAACGAGCAAACGACAGGCGGCCGGCTCATTGTCCTCGTCGTGGACGAACCGAACATCCGGTTCGGCGGCGCGATGGGTATTACGAGGGCCGCCAACGCGTTCGTCGATCGGCTCATGCCGTCCGATCGAATTGCCGTCGCCGGAATCGGGCAGGGCGCCCCGGCGACGCCGTTCACCGCCGATCATCAACGGGTGAAGCAGGCCATCGCCAGGATGACGGGGCAGAAACAGGTTGGCCGCCTGGTGGATCTCGGCCACAACATCGGCCTGGCGGAAGCGATGCAGGTCGAACGCGGCGACGTCGCGCTCCTGCAGGCCATTCAGCTACGCGAGTGCCAGAACGTGGGCGCCGGCCCGGCCATGATGAACTGCTTCCTCGAGGTCGACACCGAAGTCCGTTCCCTGGCGCGCACCTCAACCCATGAAGGTGAAGAGACGACCACAGCGCTCCGCTCACTGCTCGCCGGTCTGCGCGATGTCGAAGGCGCCAAAACCCTGATCTTCGTGTCGGAGGGGTTCGTGCTCACGGACGCCCCGCTTGTGATGGAGCTTGGAACGCTCGCCACGGCGGCGCGGACGAGCCTGTACGTCTTGAGGCTCGACGACTCGGTCTTCGACGCCAGCAACGCGCGCATAACACGTGACCCGGTCGGCGATCGGCGGGCCCGGATCGAAGGGCTCGAGATGCTCGCCGGCGCGGCACGGGGGACGATCTTCGACGTGATCGGACAGCCCGAGCGTCTCTTCGAGCGCATCGAGTCGGAGCTCTCCGGCTATTACCTGGTCGGCGTGGAATCGGATCCAAAGGATCGTGACGGCAAGTCGCATCCGATTCGCGTGGAGGTCCTGCGCCGCGGCGCGCAGGTTCGAGCGAGGCGGCAGCTCCTCATTGCTCCAGCTGATCACGGGGTCGCTCGCACCCGCCATCAGGCAGCGGCCGCGGCGCTCGGCTCGCCGCTCATCGTGTCCGCCCTGCCGATGCGCGTCGCGTCGTTTGCCCTGCAAGGTCCCGAGCTCGACCGGGTGCAGATCTTGATCCACGCCGACATCGGCAACGATTACTCGGCGTCAAAGGTGACGACGATCGCGTACGTGATCAGCGATCAACACGGCAAGGTCGTGGAAGACAGAATGTTCGATGTGCGCCTGTTGCCGGTGATGAACGGGGTCCCCTCGGCGCTGCAGTACAAGACCGGTGCGAGCCTCCCGCCGGGCGACTACACGATGAAGTTCGCTGCGGTCGAAGGCGAACGCATCGGGACGGTGGAGCACGTCGTCCACGCCGCGCTGCCGAGGACCGACGCGCTCTCCTTCAGCGAGTTGATGGTTGGCGGACCGCTCGACGTGGGGGAGCTGCTCCAGCCGACCATCGGCTACGAGGTCACGTTCGGCGCGGTCCATGGATACTTCGAGGCGTACGGACCGGCGTCCGCGGACGTCAGCGTCGAATATGAGATCGGCACGGACGCCACGTCGCCCGCGCTCCTGAACGTCGACGTGGCCCCGCGGCGGGCCGGGAACACCCGGGCGATCTTCACGCGCGTCATCCCCGTGCAGCAGCTGCCGCCCGGCAAGTATCTCCTGCGCGCGATCGTGTCGACGAACAACCGATCGGTGAAAACGCTGATGCGCGCGTTCGAGATCGTGCGTCCCAAGGTGCTGATGACGTCCGCGGACGGGCTCGGCACGCCCGCGAGCGACGCCGAGGTCTTTCTGCCCGTAGACGATGCGGCGTTGAACCCGCCGTTCCGTCGCGACCACGCGACCGACAGCGACACGCTCACCGCGTTCCGCGAGCGCACGCCCGCGTCGGTCAAGGACGCGTTCGAGCAGGGGGTGGTATTTCTCGTGGCGGGCGACTATCCCAAGGCCGAAGCGTCGTTCAAGCGCGCGATTCAGCCCGAGATCGACAGCACACCGGCGCTTGCATATCTTGCCGTCGCGTTTGCGGCAGGCGGTCACGATCTGCAGGCGGCGAGCGCTTTCCAGACGGCACTCGTCGACGGCGAGGACCTGCCGCAGATCTACGACTGGCTGAGCGGCACGCTGATGCGCAATCACGATTTCGGGGAAGCCCGCGCAATTCTCGAGGAGGCCTCCGCGAAATGGCCGGCCGACGTGCGATTCACCAAGCCGCTCGCCATGCTGTACGCGACGTTTGGGCGCGGCCGCGACGCGGTGCGGACGCTCGAGCGGTATTTGCGCGAACGGTCGGACGACCGCGATGCGTACTTTTTCGCGGTCCAGTGGCTTTACACCGTTCACTCGGCCGGCGCGGTCGTGCATGACCGCGCCGAAGACCTCACGCGCGCGCGGCAGTACGCGTCGGCGTACGAGAGGGCGGCGGGCCCCCAGGCACCGCTTGTCAAGCAGTGGATCAGCTTCCTGGAGGGGGAACGCTAACTCTGAGAGTCGTCTCTTGTGATGGTCGCGAGCGCCTTCCGTCCCCGGGTCGGGCGGCGCGCCGGCGGTTTCTTCGCGGCGGCGCGTTTGGTTGACGCCGCGGCGGCGCGTGGCGGACGCGCGCCAGCTGGCGTTCGTTTCCGTGCTGTCGCGCGGCCGAGCAGCTCCGCTGTCGTGTCCACAGGCACAGGCTCCGGGTTACCGATCGCCTCGACCGGCCCGGGTTCCGTCCACGGCGCGACGGCGCGCGGGACCAGATCCGGCGCATCGACGACCGGTGCGCCTCCGTCCTTCAGGGTTGCGACGGCGAGTGCGGCCTCGGCCAGCTCCGCTTCCGCGATCTCCGCCTCGAGTGCCGGATCGACCTGCGGCAGCCCGTCCAGCGCGACGCCCGCCGCCTGCCGCTGCAAGGCGGTGCCTTGGAACACGCGCAGGCCCCCGCGGCGGTCGCGCTCGATGCGTACGAAACCTTCGCGCTGAAGCGCCTTCAAGAGGTCCATCAGGCCACCAAAGCCGTAGCGACGCTCATCGAACCCGCCAGGCTCATTCGGACCGGCGCTCTCGGCGCGGTACTGTCGAAGAATCTGCTTCACGTTGCGGAGGTACATCGGCCAGCGAGCGTTCTTCGCCGCGGCCAGGATCTTGGAGGCACGCGCCACGCCTTCCGCTGCGCTTTCGGTTGGCGCGTCCGACGGCCGGAGCGCGGGCGCCGCGTCCACGGCGGCTTCGGCTGGAGAATCGGCCGCGGGCGCGGTCTCTGTGTACCCGTCCGTCAGCTCCACCATCACGCTGCGCCCAGCGTGTTTCAGTGAGACGATCCCTTCCTTGGCGAGCTTCTCGACGAAGTCGAGGAAGGAAGACGCACCGTAATTGCGCTCCGAGAACGTCGAGTCGAGCTGCAGCAGCGTGCTCTTGAGCAGACCGGTCTGCGGCGACACCTCCCGGTCCGCGAGGATCTTGAGGGCGCGGCGCACTATCGGGAACGCCTGTGCGATCGGCGTCGTCGACTGCGGGACCGAGGGGCGTCCGCCGCGGGCCGACGGGCGGCGTACGAGGTTCTCGTATGCGATGAACTCGTGACAGTTGCGCTGCAGGATCATGCTCGTGAACGCGCGACCGCCGACGACGAAAACCTTCTTGTCGTACTGTTTGAGCTTCTCGACAAGCGAGAGGAAGTCGCTGTCGCCCCCGACGATCACGTAAGCGTTGATGTGGGGATGGGTGAACGCCATTTCGAGCGCGTCGAGGGCCAGGTTGATGTCGGCGCCGTTCTTGTCGCCGCCCGGCGTCAGGTTGCGCTGTACGAGGCGGATGGCGTGTTGAGTAAGGTGACGGCTGTATTCGCCTGCGCGTGTCCAATCGGCATAGGCGATCTTGGTGACGACCTCGCCGCGCTCCTTCAGCGCCTCGAGGATGGTGCCGACGTCGAAGTGCTCGCCGAGAGTGCTCTTGACGCCGATTTCGATGTTGTCGAAGTCAATGAAAACGGCAATGTTCAAACGATCTTGATGGGCCAAACTTCTGTCCTTCTGGTTTCAGCTTTCAGTAATCAGCTGTCAGCTTTCAGCAATCAGCTTTCGGCTATCAGCGGGCGGTTGACGCCTGCCAAGGCGTGGCCTCGACGCGGGCGCGAGGCGGTTCCTACATTATGCCATCACCGGTGACGGGCGGCTCACCCGCAGACGCTCAGCTCTCGGGGACAGGAGTGAGTAGCTGAGGCGCCTCGGGCGCGGGCCACAGGATTCTCACGAAGCCGCCCCGCTGGAGCAGTTCGCGCCCTTTGCCCCCTCGGCCGGAGACATCGTACTTCGCCGTGCTGATCGTCTGTTCAGCGCCGCGTGTCGTTTCTACGGTGAGGAGATCACGGTCGCCGGTCGACGCGATGAACCCGAGGACGCGGTCGCCGTGACCGAGTTTGATCAAGAGGACCCCCTTCCCGGGGCCGGAGAGGAAGTTCACTTCCTCGGCCTTCGCCAGGATGCCTCGGCCCGCCGCGGTGGCCGCGATCAGCACTTCTCCGCCTGAGAGTCTCGCGACCCCCGTGATCTCCGCTCCCTCCGCAGGTCTCGCGTAGCGCCGGCCCGATCGCGTGCTCGGCTCGACGAGTCCGTCGAACCCGAACCGGAGCGCGTAGCCGTCGCTCGAAACCGCCACGCCATGGACCGGGGCAGCCGCGTCCTCTCCCGCCGGTTTGCCGTTTCCCGCCGTTCGCCCCCGCGACGGCGTTGGCACAATCTGTCCCGCGACCCGGGGGTCCAAGCTCATCGCCGCCACGATCCGCTCGCCGTCCTTCAGCCGGAACTGCTTCTGAATGGGCTCACCGTAGCCTGTCGACGCCGGCACGTCGATGAACCGGCACGTATAGGCGACGCCAAAATTCGAGAAGAACGCGCAGGTCGCGCGCGTGCTGCCCGCAAACGCCGCCAGGACCGCATCGCCTTCGCGCAGCCTGGTCGCGGCCAGATCCTTCACCTCCTTCTGACGCTTCACCCATCCATCGCGCGAGATGATGACGACGTTGTCTTCGTCGACGATGAAGTCGTCGGCGGAGTATTCGGTTTCCCCGGAGTCGCTCTCAATGATGGTCCGGCGCTTGTCGCCGTATCCATTGCTCATGATCTCGAGCTCTTCGCGCACGATCTTCCACCGGCTGTCTTCGTTCTTGAGGAGCGCGTTGATCTGACGGGCGCGCTTGCGCTTGTCGTCGAGCTCCTGGCGAATGACGAGGATCTCGAGCCGCGCCAGACGGTAGATTTTCAGCTCGAGGACGGCGTCCGTCTGCTCGGCATCGAGCTTGAAGCGGGCGATGATCTTCTGAGCGGCATCGGCTTTGCCGTCCGACTTCCGGATGATTCGGATGATCTCGTCGAGCGCGTCGAAGACCGTCTCGAAGCCTTCGAGAATGTGCACGCGCTTCTTGAGGGCCGCGAGCTCGTGCTCGAGCCGCCGGGTGATGACCTCGAGCCGGAAATGGAGGAAGTGCCAGAGGATTTGCTTGAGATCCAGCCGCTCCGGGCGGCCGACGTCTGGATTCTCGGTCGGAACCAGGCACGTCAGGTTGACCGTGAAGTTGGTTTGCAGAGGCGTGTGCTTGAAGAGGTACGCCATGACCATCTTCTCGTCGGCGTCCTTCTTCATCTCGAGGGCAATCCGGACATCGTCGGTCGACACGTCCTTCACATCGAGCAGCTGCGGCAGCTTGCGGCTCGCGACGATTTCGCCAATGCGCTCGACGAGCGCGCTCTTTTCGAGGGTGTACGGGATGCTGTCGATGTAAATCGTCTTGGTCGAGCGCGTCTCTGGGCCGATGTCCCAGGTGCCGCGGAGCCGAATGGAGCCGGCTCCCGTTTTGTAGATGGCTCTCAGCTCTTCCTGGGAGTTCAGAATCTGTCCGCCTGTCGGGAAGTCTGGGCCTTTTATGTGTTTGCAGAGCTGGGCGTTGCCGATGTCTTCATTGTCGAGGAGCCTGGCGAGTGCGGTGCACACCTCGCCGAGATTGTGCGGCGGGATGTTGGTCGCCATGCCGACGGCAATGCCCGTCGTGCCGTTCACGAGCAGATTGGGAATCCGCGCGGGCAGGACCACCGGCTCGGTCTTGGTGCCGTCGTAGTTGGGATGGAAGTGCACGGTCGTCTGCTCGATTTCGGTGAGCATCTCGTCGCTGATGCGCGTGAGCCGGCATTCGGTGTAGCGCATGGCGGCGGCGCTATCGCCGTCGAGAGAGCCGAAATTTCCCGAACCATCGACCAGGGGATAGCGGAGCGAAAAGGGCTGCGCCATCCGGACGAGCGTTTCGTAGAGAGCGGCGTCGCCGTGCGGGTGGTAGCTGCCCATCACGTCGCCGACGACCTTGGCGCATTTGCGATGCTTGGTGTCGGCAGTCAGGCTCTGCTGCCACATCGTGTAGAGAATGCGGCGCTGGACCGGCTTCAGCCCATCACGGACGTCGGGCAGTGCGCGCGAGGTGATGACGGACAGAGCGTAGTTGAGGTAGCGGCTCTGGGCGGCTTCATGGAGCGCGACGTTGTCGGTACTGCCGGCGCCGCCGCCCGCGCCGCCGGGCGGAGCCGCCTCGCTGCCTGGTTCCAGATTGTCGAAGAGCGATCGCTCGCGTGGTTTTCGTTTGGCCACCTATCGGATCCTCTGGGCTTGGGGTCTGGTGCGAATATCTTAAGTCGGGATTCGCGGTTCGGACCGGGTCGGGTGGGTCGAGTGGCGTCGGGTAGGTCCAGTCGGTCGGGGATACGAGATTGGGATTAGGGATCAGGGCGCGGGCTAACAGCCATTCGCGCGCCGATCGCGCGCGCTCAGCGTGCGATGGGGTTGGTCGAGTCTCGGCGCCAGTCTTGCCATGACCCGACGTAGACTCGCGCGGGAATGCCGACCGCCTGCGCCGCCCAGTACATCAAGCTGGCGCGCATGCCAACCGCGCAGTACGTCACCGCCTCCTGGCCAGGGCCGACGCCGGCGCGAGCGAGCAGTGCTTGGATCTCGTCTTTTGTCTTGAACTTCAGCATCTGCCCATCGGCGAACAGATCCTGCCAGAGGATCAATGTCGCGCCAGGCAGGTGGCCGTTGGCCCATTCGCCAGTCGTGCGCACGTCGAGGAGTCGAATCGAACGTGATTCGAGACGACTCCGCACCCATGCGGCATCGACAATGACGTCCGGAGCTGGTTTCACGGTCAAGGTGCCGGATGCCGCCGGCGGCGGATCGGTGGTGGTTGGCCGTTTCTCGGCCTGCCAGCGCTTGATGTTGCCGTCGAGCATGGACACATCCGCCCCGTGGCCGATTGCGGCCAGCGTCATGTACACCCAACCGGTCGTCATGGGGCTGTCGCCGTAGAGCACGATGTGGGTGTTGTCTGCCGCGCCGGCTCTGCCGAGCGTTCGTGCGAGCGTCTCGGGCGTGTGAAGGCGGTGATCGGCGCCGACGGTGTCCATATGCTCGATGAAACGGGCGCCAGGGACGTGGGCGCGGTCGTACTCCTTGCGGTCGCCCGTGCAGATGATGCGCACCTGGGTATCGTTCAGGTGGGCCTGGAGCCAGTCGGTGGAGACGATGGGTTCGGCGGTCGCAGCGGCCAAGAAGGCGAGAACCGGCAGCATTCGGGTGTCTCCTTCGGCCTTGTAGACGAGAGGAGGGGCCCCGGGGTTGCAAGAGCCCCCTTCCTGACTTCCTTCCTTCTCATTTGATGAATAGCATTTCGCGATACGTCGCGAGCGGCCAGCTCTCATGCGGCATCATGAGCTCGATCTGGTCGCCTGTCTCGCGAAGAGCGGCCATCGCCGGGATCACGATGTCCCTGAAGTGCTTCGCGTGCTTCTCGGCGCTGCCATTGCCTTCATGGCCGAGCACTTTCGCCAGCTTGTCGGATCGCTCTTTGAGTCGATCGATCAGCTTCGCCAACTGGTCGAGCACCTTCTTGCCCTCGACGGATCGGGCGCCAGCCGATTTGACAGCGCTGACGCTCTGAGCCACCTGCCGCTGGTAGTCGAGGGCGGCGGGCAGAATGTACCGGTTCGCCATCAAGACCATCAGCTGTCCTTCGACGTTGACGGTCTTGTTGTAGGTCTCGAGCATGATCTCGTAGCGGGCATGCACCTCCCGCGCGTTCAGGACCTTGTATTTTTCAAAAACGGTCACTGTGTCTTTCGAGACCAGCTCGGGGAGCGCGTCGACGGTGTTCTTGAGGTTCAGCAAGCCACGTTTGGCCGCCTCCTTTTCCCACTCCTTCGAGTAGTTGTTCCCGTTGAAGATGATCCGCTTGTTAGCCCTGATCACCTTCGGGAGCAGGTCGGCGACGGCGTTCTCGAGCGATTTGCCGCTTGTCGTCGCCTTCTCGAGCTCCGATGCCATGAAGTCGAGCGACTCGGTGACGGCGACGTTCAGCGCGATGTTCGGGTACGCGATGCTCTGGTTCGAGGAGACCGCGCGGAACTCGAACTTGTTTCCCGTGAAGGCGAACGGGCTCGTGCGGTTGCGATCGCCCGCATCGCGCGGCAGCTTCGGCAGCACGAGGACACCGGTGTCCAGGACACCGCCGTGCTTGGTCGACTTGGCGCCGCCCTTTTCTATCTGATCGAAGATGTCCGTCAGCATGTCGCCCAGGAAGATCGAGATAATCGCCGGCGGCGCTTCATTCGCCCCGAGGCGGTGATCGTTGCCGGCGCTGGCAATGCTCGCCCGCAGCAATCCCTGCCATGTGTTGACCGCACGAACGACGGCCGTGCAGAACACCAGGAACTGCATGTTGTCATGCGGGTTCGCGCCGGGGCTCAGCAGGTTGTGCCCTTCGTCGTCGCTCATCGACCAGTTGAGGTGTTTGCCGGAGCCGTTCACGCCGGCGAAGGGCTTCTCGTGGAGCAGGCACGCGAGGCCGAACTTCGGCGCCATGCGCTTGAGGGTCTCCATCACCATCATCTGATGATCGGTCGCGACGTTCGCGTTCTCGAAGACCGGCGCGATTTCGTACTGACTCGGCGCGACTTCGTTATGGCGTGTTTTGACCGGGACGCCTATCCTGTAGAGCTCGCTCTCGCTCTCGGACATGAACGCCATGACGCGGTCGGGGATCGTGCCGAAGTACTGATCCTCCAGCTCTTGTCCTTTCGGGGGCTTCGCGCCGAACAGCGTGCGCCCCGCGTTGATGAGATCGGGCCGCGAGAGATAGAAGTAGCGATCGATGAGGAAATACTCCTGCTCGGGGCCGCATGTTGTCGTCACCCGTTCGGCGGTCGACCCGAAGAGTTTGAGCACGCGCAACGCATGCTTCGACAGCGCTTCAATCGAGCGGAGAAGCGGGGTTTTCTTGTCAAGCGCTTCGCCGGTCCAGCTCACGAACGCGGTCGGAATGACGAGCGTTACGGAGCCGCCGCTCTTGAGCAGCCAGGGCGCAGATGTCGGATCCCAGGCGGTGTAGCCCCGCGCCTCGAAGGTACTGCGCATGCCGCCAGACGGAAAGCTCGACGCATCGGGCTCGCCCTTGATCAGTTCCTTACCCGAGAACTCCGCGACGGCCTTGCCGTCGGAGGTCGGTGTCAGGAACGAATCGTGCTTTTCCGCGGTGATGCCCGTGAGCGGCTGGAACCAATGCGTGTAATGCGTTGCGCCATGCTCGACCGCCCACTCCTTCATCGCCTTGGCGATGGCGTCGGCGGCGGAGACATCCAACGCTTCCCCGTAGGTGATCGTTCGCCGCAGCGCATGGTACGCGGCCTTGGGCAGGCGCTTCTGCTGAACGTCGTCGTTGAAGACGAGACTGCCGAACGCCGTTTCGCGCGCCTCACGCGCTCGCGTCGAATCGGTCACCGACCAGTCGCGAATCGCGCTGATCGCTTCGCCTAGCACTGCAGACCCCATTGTCGACTCCCCCTTTGGCACCAGACGCTCGGAACACGTTCATTGAACTTGGAAATTGGGACGGGTATCCGGTCGGGTTGTTGCCATGCATTATGCTTGGAATAGTGTCATCTTGGCAAGATTTCTGATACAAAGATGTGACAAATGGCCGATTCAGTGTAAAGTGGCATCAAAATCGTGCTCGATCGGCAGGTCATCGCGAGCGGACCGACTGCCAGCCCAGCAGGACGAGGAACTCCGCCAGCACCATCGCCGTGGCGCCCCAGATGTCGACGCCGGCCACGTGAAACGCGGGCACCAGCAGCCGGTCGTCGAGAGCCTCCCGCCCGGTGCGGGCACCCCGCTGAGGATCCCGGGTCTCCAGCCCGGTGCGCGTGCCGCGCTGCGGCCCCCGGGCAATCGCCTTTTCGGTCAAGGTTGACGGGTCGA
Organism: Vicinamibacterales bacterium; assembly: GCA_035510155.1. Lineage (GTDB taxonomy): Bacteria > Acidobacteriota > Vicinamibacteria > Vicinamibacterales > CAVVIG01 > DATKHR01. The sequence goes on along the minus strand of DATKHR010000386.1, from coordinate 6,347 downwards.
GCAATTCATCAAGATCGATGTCAAGGATGCGGGCGACCTCGCCGTCAGATGGTTTAAAGGTGGGCTTGTGATCCAGGGTTCCAACGATCGGGTGTAGACGAAAGCCGCTGACAGGAATGTCGAGCGGCGTCAGGGCGCCGAGCACCATCACCGCATGGCGCAGCAGCCCGACTTCTTCTTCTGCTTCACGGAGCGCCGCCTGTACGACCGTTTCCCCGGGATCGACCACGCCGCCTGGCAGCGACACCTGACCGCCATGCCGTAGCCGATCGGCGCGGACCGTGAGGATGATGTGAGCAGGGAGAGACGAATACGTCGCCTGAGTCGTGCGGGTGGAGTCGGGGAAGACAAGGATGAGGCCGGCAGCCGGCCTCACGGTCGCGGGGTCGAACCCGGCAGGCCATTGGCGGCGCGGCCGGGGCGCAAGCGCGACATGAGCGTTCTCTCCCGGGAGCGCCGTCGCGAGGCCAAGCTGGAGGCGCGCGATGACGTCGTCGAAACGCAACTCTCTTCCCCCGGTGCTGTTTGAGGTTACGGATTTGGTACGACCGTCATCGGGCCGCACGAGGTCTGCGGGGAAGGATATGAGCTCGATGTGATGGCGCGGAGGAGCTCCGATGCCATGAACGCATACCCGGCGTCGTTGGGGTGCATGCCATCGGAGGAATAGTTTGAAGGCACGTAGCTGCGCCCGTCGCACATCAAGTCCACAATCGTCGCGCCCTGTCCAATGAGCGGGTTGACGACCTGCGTGGTCATGCCGACCGCCGCGCGCTGGGCCGCCTGTCGCTTCTGAAGCGAGTCGCCGGCCATGTAAGGGAGTCCCGCCATGTTCGGCACGTTGAGGACGATGACGCGGGCGGAGGGCGCGAGGTTGCGGATGCCGCTGAGGAGCGTCGTGTAGTCGGCGCCGAACGCGCGGATCTGGGCGTCGATGAACCCCAGCGGATCGTTGCCGCCAGCGCCGCCGCCGAGCGCGGCCGTAATGACGTTGACATCGTTCCCGCCGGCGAAGATCGTGACGAGGGTCGAGTTGGTCAGCACAAAGGGCATCTCGCGGTCGATGAAATTGAACGCGATGATGCGCCCGTACTGTTGGCCGAGCGACTGGAAGTCCTGGCCGATCACCGCCGTCGGTTCGCCCATGTTGCGGACCGTCACTTTGTACCCCTGTGATTGCAGAGCTCGGACCGCAACCTGTACGTACCCCGTCCCATTAGGGCAATCGACGACAAAAGGCACGCAAACGACGCTGGAACCGTAACCGGTCGCATCGCTCGCACCGACAGCCGTGTAAACGATTGTCGACCCCGCCGGAGGGGGCCCACTAGGACCTGTGGGGCTTGTCCCCCCCGTGTTGCTGCATGAGGCGGCCAGCAGAGCACACCCCGCAAACGCGCCGATCCGCCGAATTGGAGTACGAAAAATTTCTTGAAAAATCCCTTGCGAGAGGCACCTCATGGGCTTGTGTCCGTTTATTAGAATGGCATGGTTCTGTGCTGAGACGCTTCTTCACGACGGTCGCGGCACTCGTGAAGGGCGTCGTCACTCTACTTTTTCGGAGGCATGAGCCCCAGCGTGCACTGGAGCCGGGGGATCTCGCGCCTCTGTTCTCACTTTTGGGATCCGACGGGCGGACGTATCGGCTGGCGGACTATGTCACGGCAGCGACGGGGAAGCCCTCGAACGGCGGTCCCATTGCAGTCGTGCTCGCCTGGTTTCCGAAAGCGTTCACTGCCGGATGAACCGCGGAGTGCCGGTCGCTCGGTGCGAGCGGCCCGGGGAAGTCGAGGGACCCGGCGGGCAACCTCCTGGCGCGGTTCGATGTTGCGTATTTCGCCGCCAGTGTCGACAGGCCTGACGTGAACGCGAAGTTTGCCGCCTCGCTGGGAGTCGACTATCCGATTCTGAGCGATCCCACGATGGCGACGGCGCGGGCGTACGGCGTCGTCGGCGCGAGTGGATTTGCGCGGCGCCGGACGTTCTTCATCGGTCGCGACGGGCGTATCCTCGCGATTGACACGCAGGTCTCGGCGCGGTCTCACGGTCGAGACATTGCGGAGCGGCTGAAGGCTCTGGGAGTTCAACAGCGGACATGACACTGCTCGAACGATTTCGTGCGCAACCTCGCCAGAAGCATCCCGATCCCGCTATTCGCCTCGGGTTCGTTCAAGAGATTCCCATCGCCGAACGGGATCTGCTGAGCGAGATCGCTCGCGCGGACGAGGACGCCCGCGTGCGCCGCGCTGCGGTAGCCAAGTTGATGGACCCGTCGGCACTGAGAGTGATCGCGGGGTCCGATGCCGATTCAGGCGTCCGCGATCAGGCCGTCGCGATGCTTCGCGATATCGCGCTCGACGCGTTCGAGGGGACAAGCGAGGCGGACAGCCTGGCAGCCGTCGACGGTTTGGAGGACGCGCGCGCGTTGGCGACCGTCGCCAAGAGCGCCGCGAGCGAAGCAGTGGCGAATCGCGCGCGGGATCGTATCGACGACCCCCACGTCCTCGGATCGATCGCCCGGCACGCAGAGCATGAGTCGGTCCGGCGCCGGGCCTTCGACGCGCTGCACGACGAGCGGGAGATCATGAGCGTCGCGCTCAACAGCGAGTTTCGGGAACCGACCGTCACGGCCGTCGATCGAGTCACCGACCGCGGCGAGCTGGAACAGATTGCGTCCCGCGCGAGGAACAAGAGCGCGGCCAAACGCGCGCGTGCGGTCCTGCGCGAGATCGAAGAGCGCGAAGCCCGCGAGCAGGAGGCGCAGGCGGCCGCGGCTGCGGCGGATCGCGCGGCGCGTGCGCTTGCGGCGCAGGCCGAGATCGATGCCCGCACGGCCGCAGAACGGGAGGCGGCGCGCGAACAAGAGGCTATCCGGGAGGTCGCCGCCCGCCAAGCAGCGGACGAGGCCGCGGCGGAAACGGCGGCTGCGCTGGCGCGACAGCAGGCCGAGCGCGAACGCGAGCGCCTCGAGATCGTTGAACGTGAGGCGGGGCGCTATCACTCGCGGCAGGCAGAGCTCGCCGACGAGGCGGTCCGCGTCGCGGGGATGGACGACCTGCAGGCGGCGCGGCGGCAATTCGGTGTGATCCGTCGGGAGTGGTCCGACGTTGCCGCCCACGCGACTCCCAAAGCCGACGCAGGCGCAAAGTACAGCGAAGCCGAGAGGGGGTTTGCCGCCCGAGAGGCTGCAGCTCGTGACGAAGACGAGAAGTCGCGTCGCGATGCGCTGGCGCGGATGCATCAACTCGTGAACCGGATCGAGCCATTGGCAGCGCGCGAAGACCTCCCGCTCAAGGCCGGCGAGCGCGCGCTCCGCGATGTGCGCGCCGTGCTGAGCGCCCTGCCGCCATTGCCGTCCAAGGAGGACCACGACGAGATCCTGCGCCGCCTCAAGGCCGCGCAGGCGGCTCTCACGCCGCGCATTCAGGAGTTGCGGGAGGTGGCGGGGTGGCAGCGCTGGGCCAACGTCGGCATCCAGGAACAGCTCGTGGAGAAGATGGAAGCGCTCAAGGCGATCGAGGACCCGGAGCTCATCGTCCGCCAAGTGAAGGAGCTGCAGCAGCAGTGGCGGCTGGCGGCGGATGTGCCGCGCGCCCAGGGCGAGGTGCTGTGGCGGCGTTTCAAGGTGGCGCACGACGAGGTCTGGGCCAAATGTGAAGCGCATTTTGCGGCGCAGGCCGAGGCACGAGCGGCGAATCTTGCCAGAAAAGTGGCGCTCTCCGAGCGGGCGGAGGCGCTCGCCGATTCCACCAGCTGGATTCAAACGGCAGAAGAGATCAAGAAGCTCCAGGCGGAATGGAAGACGATCGGCCCTGTCAGCCGAGGCCAGGAGAAAGTCATCTGGGAGCGCTTCCGAGCCGCCTGCGACCGATTCTTCACACGCCGCCACGCGGATCTCGCACAGCGAAGGGTCGTCTGGAGCGCCAACCTGGCCAGGAAGGAAGCGCTCATCGCGAAGATCGAGGCGATCGCGGAGTCGTCGGACTGGGAGGCCACTGCAGCCGAAATCAAGCGCATCCAGGCCGAGTGGAAAGCGATTGGACCGGTGAAGAAAAACCGATCAGAGGCGCTCTGGCAGCGCTTTCGAACGGCGTGCGACCACTTCTTCACGCGCTACGCACATCGCCATGACATTGCGCGGGGCGAACGTGTCGCGGCGAGAGAGGCGATCGTCACCGAGCTCGAGTCCCTGGTTGCTGCCGATAACGCAGGTGCCGTTGGGGAAGTCGCAACCGCGGACGCCGAGGCGCCTCCCGATCTCGCTGCCCGCGTGCGGTCTCTCCGAGGCCGATGGCAGCAGGAGGTCGCGGGGTACGGCGTCGATCGCGAGCGCGCGGCCGCGCTCGACGCGCGGTTCGCCGGGGCTTTTGCCCGCGCCATCGCGCGGTGGCCGCAGGCGTTTGCGGGAACGGAGCTCGATCCCGAATCGAATCGCCGCCGCATGGAGTCGATCGTGAAGCGGATGGAGGATCTGGCGGCGTCGTTCACGCCGGCTGGCGCGGCTGTGGACGCCCCGCTGTCGCCGACGACGAGGCTTGCGGCGATGCTGAAAGAGGCGCTGGCCGCCAACACGATCGGTGGGAAGGCGGACACTGAAAGCCGCCTCCGCGCCGCGAACGACGAGGTCCGGCAAGCGCAGGCCAACTGGTCGCGCATCGGACCGGTGCCGGACGAGGCCCGCCGCGCGCTTGCCGATCGTTTTCAGCGCGCCATCCGGCGGATCTCGGAGAGCGCAGGACCGCCGGGCAGAGCTGGAGACGCGGGTGGTCCGGGACAAGGGGGGAGAAACGCCATCCGGAGCTCGTAGCTTGCGGCTCGTCGACTCGTCGCTCGATACCCGAGACTCGGGGCTCGTTACTCGATCTTCAGAAGCTCGACGTCAAAGACCAGCATCCCATACGGCGCGCTCTTGCCGCCGTACGCGAGCTTCTCGGGAATCCAGAAACGCGCCTTCTCGCCTTCGTACATCAGCTGCAGACCCTCGGTCCAACCGGCGATTACGCCGTCGACTTGGAAGATGGCTGGCTTGCCCTGGACGACAGAGCTGTCGAACATCTTCCCGTCGGTCGTCCAGCCCGTGTAGTGCACCGTGACTTTGTTCGACGGTTTTGGATGCCGTCCGCCCGTGCCTTCTTTGAGGACCCGATACACCAGGCCGCTCGCCGTCTTCTTGGCATCGCTCGGTGCCGCCTTGACGTCGGGGGGCGGTCGATTCGGCATGTCGATCAGCTCCACGTCGAACACCAGCATGCCCTTGGGCCGTCCTTCCTGCCCCTTGTATGCCAGCGCCTCTGGAATCCACAAACGGCGTTTTTCGCCGGGGACCATCAGCTGGAGACCCTCGCTGAAGCCCGCTATCACCCGGCTGACGCCGAACGTGGCCGGCTTGCCCTGGACGACCGAGCTGTCGAACATCTTCCCGTCGGTCGTCCAGCCCGTGTACTGAATCGTCACCAGGTCCTCTTTCACGGGATGATCCTTACCAGTCCCAGGCTTCAGCACCTTCGTGGAAAGCCCTGACGCCGTCTTGATCGCATCCGCAGGCGGGGTGGCCACATCCGGCGGCGCCGGAGCCGTGACGGGAGGTTGAGAAGCCGCGTCGACAACTGCCAAACCGGCGACGACGGGGAGACACGTCAAGAGAAAGGCATTGACCGAGCTGCGCATCGAATCATTCTACCTGTGGTACCAGGAAACTCACCCCTAACCTCATCGTTTCCAGCGTCGAACAGAGTCTGTCGTTCTATGAGGACGTCCTTGGCTTCAAACGCGGGATGACGGTGCCGGATCACGCGCCCTTCGTCTTCGCGTCAGTGACGAGCGGGCCGGTGGAAGTCTTCTTCAACGACCGCTCGACTGTCGCAAAGGAGAGCCGAGCGCGTCGCCTAGCGCCGGCGCTTCTGCAGCTCATCGAGCGCTCGTTTGACCGCCTCCAACTTGGCGCCGGCTTCGCCGAGCCGCCCCTCGGCCGTGAGTCGCTGGTAATCGCTCAGGTCCCTTGCCGCCTGCTCGATCAGAGCGGCTGAGTCGCGCGCCTCACCGGACGGCGCGCCCGCCGCCGGCGTCCCGAGAGGCGCGGCCGGCGCCGGGCCGGATGAGAGCCTCGTGGTCGGCGCGCCGGGCGGAGGCGATGCCTGCGCTCCTCGCGCAAAGGGTTCGGCTGCAGCCGGCAGTGTCGACGCCGTCTCGCCGAACAGCGCGGACAGCGCCGCATCGAACGTCGGACCATAGGCCAACCGATCCTGCAGCGCGAGAACGACGATGCGCAGTTCAGGCATCGGACTGCGTTCCGCCTGCAGGTAAATCGGCTCGGCGTACAATAGCGCCCGCCCGATAGGGATCACGAT